>JAKLKS010000200.1 GCA_023150535.1 Planctomycetota bacterium | reverse complement strand
CTCCCGCCTCGCCTCGGCCGATCCGTTCCGGCCGAGGCGAGGCGGGAGCCCCGCGCCGACGAAGGAGGCGCGGAACCCCAGGGGCGAGCGGCCGTGCGAGGGCGGAGAGGCATCACCCACACGAAACAGCGAGGAACCAGCTGAACGGGCCCTGCCGCTGCTGCTTCGTGCCGGGTTCGGTATCATCGCCCGGATGTCCGCGCGGGTCCTCGTCCTCGCCCTGCCGCTCCTCCTCGCGGGGGAGGAGCCTCCCCGGGACCCGTTCCTCGCGGCGCTGGCGGGGCGATCGGGCCCGGAGGCGGTGGCGGCGCCGGGCTTCGACGCGGAGGCGGAGGCCCTGTCCTGGTCGCTCCGGCCGCGGCGGGAGATCGTGGACGGGCTCGCGGCGCGGCTCCTGCGCGGGGAGACGGGGCCGTGGCCGGCGGCGGGGGAGCGTTCCGCCACGCCGGTCCCTTGGTCGCCGATCCCCCGGGACTTCGCCCCCGACGGCGTCCCGGTGACGGACCGCCTGGCGGCCTGGGTGCCGGCGGACGCGGCGGCGGTGTTCTTCCCCTCCCTGCGCGAAGCGGAGGACCTCGTCGCCTCCATGGAGCCCTTCCTGTCCCGGGCGTTCCCCGTCCTCTGCGGGGACCCGCCCGGGGGGAGGCGGGACGCGCTCCGGAGGGCGGCGGAGCGCCTCCTCCTGCCGACCATCTGGGCCGCGAACCCCGGCGTGCGGACGGGGACGCGGCAGGTGGCGATCGTGGCGGCGGACCCCGATCTCCGGTGGGGGGCGGACGTTGCCCTGGTCGCCGAGGTGGACGACGCCTCCCTCGTCGCCTTCCACCGGCGGGCGTCGCTCCGCTGGGAGGGGAGGAAGGGGAGGACGCTCCGCGTCGAGGGCCTGGACGCGGTCTCCGACGACGGGTCGGTCCGCTCCTTCTTCGGGATGGAGGGGGGCGTCGCGGTCTGGGCGACGACGAGGGACCTCCGCGACCGCATCCTCGCCGCGGGGGCGGGGCGCGGGGACTCCCTCCTGCGGCCCGACCGGCGGGCCTGGGCCTTCGCGCGCCGCACGTTCCCGGCGGAGGAGGGGGGGGCGCTGCTCGTCGTGCCGCAGGGGTTCCTGGCGCGGATCTGCGAACCACGGTTCCGGGCCCGGCGGGCGGCGGCGCTGCGCTGCGAGGCGGTGAGGCTGCTGCTGGACGCGCGGAGCCTGGCGGGGCAGACTGTATCACGAAAAGATACTTTCGTGCTCGCCTGCCCGGCCGGGGGCTCGCTGGCTCCCGTGTCGGGGGAGGCCGGGTCCTCCTGCTCCCTCCACGGGACCGCCTCCGACCCGGTGCCCCTGGGGGATCTCCCGGAGTGCGGGCCGCCGGCGGGCGACCTGGACCGGGACTGGTTCCGCCGCTCCACCTCCTTCCTCTGGGGCCTCCCCCGGGCGGCCCGCTGGAGCGAGGGGAGGATGGAGGCGTGGATCCCCTCCGACTACCCCTGGTCCTGCAGGATCATGGACCTCGCCGGGGACGCGTGGGCGGCGGTGCGGGAGGGCTGGGCCGGGCCGGAGAAGGGCGACCTCGCCGAGCGGCGGATCCTGGAGAGGGCGGGGGCCCTCGCCGCCGCCGGCCTCGATGCGGCCTCCGTCGAGGAGGCCCTCGCGCGCCTGGACGGGACCTCCAGCCGGGAACGGCCGGGGGAACCCGGGAAGCGGGTTCCGCTCGAGGTCGGCCTTGCGCCGGATCCCGGGAGGGGCGGGATCCTCGGGATCCGGATCGACGAGGGCCGCGTCTCCGGGGGTCTGCAGGTCTCGCCCGCGTTCGTCCGCTTCGAGTGGCGGTGATACCGAACCCGGCACAGAGCAGCAGCGGCGGGGAGGGGTCCAGGAACCCGACGGTCACCGCCGCTGCTGCTTCGTGCCGGGTTCGGTATCATCGCCCGCCATGGACCTCCGCGAGCGGGTGACGGTCGAGACGCCGGAGCACGTGGAGTTCTCCTGGGAGGTGGCGGGGCTCGGGAGCCGGTTCACCGCGGGCTGCGTGGACGCGGCCTTCCAGGGCGCCGGGGTGCTGGCCGTCCTCCTCGCCTTCTGGGCCGGCAACGAGGCCGTCTCCTTCGCCGACTACGCCGCCAGCGCGCTGAGCGGCCTCCTCCTCCTCGCGCTCTTCCTCCTCGTCTGGGGGTACCACTTCTTCTTCGAGGCCTTCCGCGGCGGCCAGTCCCCGGGCAAGCGCCTCTTCCGCATCCGCGTCGTCGCCGAGGGCGGCCACCCCTGCACCGTCCCCCGCGCCGCCGTCCGCAACCTCCTGCGGGTCGTGGACTTCCTCCCCGTCCCCTACGGCGTCGCCGGCCTCGTCATGTTCCTCGACCCGAGGGGCCGCCGCCTCGGCGACCTCGCCGCCGGCACCGTCGTCGTCCGCGAGCGCGGCACCGCCGCCCCCGCCGCCGTCGCCGCCGCGAGGGCCCTCACACCGGAGGAGCGCGAGGCGCGGGACCGCCTCCCCCCCGTGGAGGAGGAGATGGTCCGGGCCTTCCTCGAACGGCGCGACCGGCTCGCGCCGGAGGCCCGCGGGCGCCTCGCCGCCTTCGTCGCGGGGAGGGCCGCGGAGGCGCTCGGCGTCGTTCCCGGCGCCGATCCCGAGGCCTTCCTCGAGGCCGTGCGCGGGAGGACCCCGTGAACGCGGAGCGCATCGTCGCCCTGCGCCGCGACCGCTGGGCCCGCCTCGGCGCCCTCCTCGACCGCGTGCAGGCCCGCGGCCCCGCCGGCCTCGGGCCGCCGGAGGTCCGGGAGTTCGGCCGCCTCTACCGCGAGGCCGCCGCCGACCTCGCGCGCCTGCGCACCGCGGGCGCGGACCCGGAGATCGAGCGGTACGTCGAGCGCCTCGTCGCCGGCGGCCACAACGCCCTCTACCGGGCCGGGGGCGAGGGGGCGGGGGGCGTCGGCCTCGGGCGCTTCCTGCTCCGGGGGTTCCCCGCCCTCGTCCGGCGCTCCGGGGGGGCCGTCGCGACCGCGGCGGCGGTCTGGGTCCTCGGCGTGCTCCTCGCCTACGCGGTGGCGGTCGTGCGCCCCGACCTCGCCCGGGACCTCTGCCCCCAGCAGTACCTCGACCGCGCCGAGGCCGCCGTGGCGGAGCGCGCCGCCGAGGGGCGGGCCGTCTACGTCCGCATGGACCCCGCCTTCACGCCGCTGTGGTCCTCGACGCTGGTGGCCAACAACGTGCAGGCCACCTTCGTCGTCTTCGCCTTCGGGATCACGGCGGGCGTCGGAACGGCGCTGCTGCTCCTCCTCAACGGGGTCCTCTTCGGGGCCGTGGCGGCGGTCTTCGCGGGGGAGGGGGTGGCCGGCGTCTTCTGGACCTTCGTCGCCGCCCACGGGCCCGTGGAGATCCCGGCCTTCCTGATCGCCGGCGCGGCGGGGCTCCGCCTCGGCGGGGCGCTCCTGCGGCCCGGCATGCGCACGCGGCGGGACGCCCTCGTGCGGGAGGCGGTGGACGCGGGGAGGCTGCTGGGGGGGACGACGGTGCTCCTCGTCGTCGCGGCCCTCGTCGAGGCCTTCGTCTCCCCCTCCGCGATGCCGCCCTGGGGGAAGGCGGCCGTCGGCCTCGGCGCCGGGGGGGCGGTGCTCGCCTGGATCCTCCTCGGGGGGCGGGGGGAGGCGGAGGAGGAGGGGGAGGAGGAGATCCCGGGGATGGGATCGGCCGCGGCGGCGGCGGCCCCTAGATGAGCATCCGCGCCTTGAGCTCCAGGTAGCGGTCGACGACCGCGGAGGTCAGCGCCGCCGGGTCGGCGTCGAGGACGGAGACCCCCCGGCCCCGCAGCATGGCCAGCGCCTGGTCGCGCCCGTGGAGGAGCTCCTCCGCGGCGGCCCGCCTCCAGGGGTCGCCGGAGCCGTCCCTCCCGCGGGCCGCCGCCTCCAGCGCGAGGTCGCGGAGCGTCACGACGAGCGCCACGTGCCGCCCCGCCGCGCGGGCCGCGTGGGCGAGGACCGCGGCGGAGACCTCGGGGTCCACGACCTCCGTGAAGAGGACGAGGAGGCTCCTCTTCCGACCCCGCGCGGCGAGGTGGCGGAAGGCACCCTCCACGTCGGGCTCGACGAGCCTCCCGTCGGCCGCGGCCAGCACCGCCGTCACCCGCTCGAGCGCCCCCCGACCGCGGGCGGGGGGCACGAACCCCTGGACGCGGTCGGCGAAGACCAGCGCCCCCACGCGGTCCTCGCGGGAGGCGGCCACGTGGGCGAGCACCAGCGCCGCGTTCAGCGCGTGCTCCAGGCGGGGGAAGCCGCGGTCCACCTCCGCGGTCATGAGGCGCCCCGCGTCCACGAGGAGCACCACCGACTGGCTCCGCTCCACCTGGTAGTTGCGCGCGATGAGCCGCCCGCGGCGAGCCGTCGCCTTCCAGTCCACGCGGCGGCGGTCCTCCCCGGGCAGGTGCTCGCGGAGGCTCTCGAAGGCGGTGCCGGCCCCGCGCAGGCGCAGGTGGCGGAGGCCCGCCTCGCGCAGGCGCCCGCGGAGCGCGAGCAGCCGGTACCGCGTCACCCCGGCGAGGTTGGGGAGGACGCGCACCTCGGCGGGCTCCTCCACGGCGTACTGGCGGAGCGCCAGCCCGAGCCTCCCCGAGAGGCGCAGGTGGACGCCGCCGAGGGGGAAGCGCCCGCGCCGCAGCGCAACGACCTCGGTGAGGAAGCGCGCCGCTCCGCCGGCCTCGATGCGGGCGGGGGCGGGGCGCGACGCGGGGCGCACCTCCGCGGGGAGGTCCTCCTGCAGCGCGACGACGGCCCCTTCGCCGGCCCCGGCCGGGAGGCGGACCTCCACCTCGAGCGCGGTGCGGGACCCGAGCGAGAGGACGGAGCGCGCGGGGCGGGAGACGAGCACGGCGGCGGGCCCGGGGAGGCGGAGGGCCTCCACGGCGGCGAGGACGAGGAGGACGAGGTCCACGGCGAGGGCCGCGCCGGCGGAGGCGGCGGAGCCGCCGCCGAGGAGGATCACCGGGAGGGGGAGGAGGAGCAGCAGCGCGAGCCGGCGGGTGGGCACGAAGGTGAGGGGGCCCCCGCGCGCCGCCGCCGTCGTCCGGGCCCCCGCCTCCGTCAACGGTCGCCCCTCTCGCGGGCGGTCCCCGCGGCCCCCTCGGGGACCTCCACGCGGTCGAGGATGCGCCTCACCGCGGCGTCCGGCGTGTCCCCCTCGATCTCCGCCTCCGGCGTGAGGGTCACGCGGTGGCGGAGCACGGCGGGGGCGAGGTCCTTGACGTCGTCGGGGGTGGCGAAGTCCCGCCCCCGCAGCGCCGCCCCGGCGCGGGCCATCCGGAACAGCGCCACCGCCGCCCGGGGGGAGGCGCCGAGGGAGAGGGCCCCGGGCTCCCGCGTCGCCCGGACCACGGCGACCGCGTAGGCGCGGACCGAGGGCTCCACGTGCACGGAGCGCACCGCCTCCCTCATGGCGAGGACCGCCGCCGGGTCGGCCACGGGGGAGATGCCGAAGGTCTCCTCGCGCTCGGCGTCGAAGCCCCCGGCGTAGCGGTCGAGGATGCCGACCTCCTCCTCCTCCGAGGGGTAGCCGACGATCACCTTGGCGAGGAACCGGTCGAGCTCCGCCTCCGGGAGCGGGTAGGTCCCCTCGTACTCCACGGGGTTCTGGGTGGCGAAGGTGGTGAAGAGCGGCGGCAGGGGGTGGGGGGCGCCGTCCACGGTGACGCGCCGCTCCTGCATCGCCTCGAGGAGGGCCGACTGCGTCTTGGCGGGCGCCCGGTTGATCTCGTCGGCCAGCAGGAGGTCGGTGAAGACCGGCCCCGGGTGGAACCGGAAGGCGTGGTCGTCCTGGTGGAACATGTTCACGCCCGTGACGTCGGCGGGCATGAGGTCGGGGGTGAACTGCACCCGCGTGAAGCGGGCGTCCACCGCGCGCCCGAGGCAGCGCACGAGCAGGGTCTTGGCCGTCCCCGGCACCCCCTCGAGGAGGACGTGGCCCCCCGCGAGGAAGCAGGCCAGGGTCTCGCGGAGCACCCGCTCCTGCCCGAGCACGACCCGCCGCAGCTCGCCGAGGATCCGCTCCGCGAGCGCCCCCGCCTCCGATGGCTTCATGACCCCTCCCGATCCCCGCGCCCCACGCGATCCGCCGCCAGGTCCAGTTCCCGCGCCGCGTCGCGGAGCGCCGCCCCCGCGCCCCGCCCGCCCTCCCCCGCCGCGGCGATCCGCTCGAGGGCGAGCGCGAGGGCCCCCGCCCCCCGCAACCGCGAGGCCCGCAGCCGCGCGCCGAACTCCTCCGGGGGCAGGGTCGGGGGGAGCCCGATGCGGGGCGCGACCCGCCTCCGCGCCCCGGCCGCCAGCGTCTCCGCGGCGAGGGCCGCCGCCCCCGCCTCCCGGTAGGCGCGGCCGAGGGCCTCCGCCGCCTCCGTCGCCCTCCTCCGCCTCGCCCTCGGCGGGGGGAGCGGGGCCCCGAAGCGCCGCCCCGAGGCCCACAGGAGGAGGGCCGCCGCGAGCGCCGCCTGGACGAGCACGAGCCCGAGCCCGGTCCCCGAGAGGGCGTCCGCCAGCCTCGCCACGGCCTGGCGGTCGTCGCCGTAGCCCTGGTGGCGCTCGTCGAAGAGGATGGGCCCGACCTTCCCGCCATGGGCGAGGAGGAGGACCGCCGCCTGGGCGTTCCAGGGGTCGCGCAGGTACCGGTTGACGAGGGCGGAGTCGTCGGCCAGGACGATCACCCGCCCGCGCCCCCGCGGGGCCTCGCCGGCGACGGTGCCGTGGGGGCCGACGACGAGGGGGCGGAAGCCCGGGGCCCCGGTGAGGGGGCCGTCCAGGACGCGGCCGCCGTGGAAGCGGACCCGGTCCACCCCCCCCTCGACGGCGAGGCGGCCCCGCGTGACCACGCCCGCCTCGGTGCGGGGCGTCCTCTGGACCCGGACCCCGAGGGCCTCCGCCAGCGCGGCCGAGGGGGCGCCGCGGTTGGCGAGGGAGGCGACCGGCGCCAGCGTGCCGCCCCCGAGCCCGAGCACCAGGGTCCCGCCGGATTCCACCCAGGCGACGACGCCGCGGATCTCGTCCTGCCCCTGGGGGACGGGCGCGGAGAGGATGCAGAGCGTGCCGGCCTCGGGGGGCACGAAGCGGAGGCTGTCGCGGTGGCGGCGCACGTCGTAGCCGGTCTCCTTCAGGAGGTCGTGGAGGGCCTTCGTCCCCCAGGGGGTCCCGAGGAAGGTGGAGCGGCGCACCTCGAAGGGGTCCGCACCCCGCGCGCCCAGCGCGCCGAGGACGACGACGCCCGCCACGAGGGCCACGAGGAGCCCCAGCGCGAGCATCCCGTCGATCCCGCCCCTCCGATCAGCCACGGCCCCCCCCCTCGATCGGCGCCAGGGCGAGGGCGCGGAGCCGCTCGAACTCCTCCGGCGTGCAGGGCGCGCGGCCGAAGACCACCGGGTCGTGGCGGTCGAGGAAGGCCGTCCAGGACGCGCGGGAGCCGGGGCGGCGGGCGAGTTCGTCGGCGTACTCCAGCGCGGTGCGGGCCGCATCGAACCGCAGGTGGCCGGCCCGCTCGAGGCGGAAGAGGAGGGCGAGGTAGAGCCAGGGGACGGCGTCGGCGTGGCGGCCCGCGGCGGCCTCGGCCCCGGCGCGGGACAGCATGCGGGCCGGGTCCCGCCCGGCGCGGGTGGCCAGGGCCGGGTCGGACGCGGAGGGGGCCCGGCCGGGGGGGCCGGAGCGGCCGCCGCTCCTCCAGACGGTCCAG
>JAKLKS010000001.1 GCA_023150535.1 Planctomycetota bacterium | reverse complement strand
CCCTTTCTTCACGGGGCCGCGACCGGAGGTCGCGGCCCCGTGAAGAAAGGGAGCCTGGCTCCGTACCGGTCAACCGCTCCGCCCCGCTCCCCCCTCCTCCGGGGGCCGCAGGCGCCGGAAGGAGGCCCACAGGAGCAGGTCGTAGGTGATCTTCAGGCCCGCCCCGAGGAACAGGGGCGTCGCCAGCGCGATCCCTCCCATGAACCACCCCGCGAAGGAGGGGGCCACCGCCCAGGAGGCGGTGCGCACGAGGCTCGTGGTCCCCGAGGCGACGGTCCGCTCCTCCGGCCGGACCACGGCCATGACGTAGGAGGTGCGGGTGGGGACGTCCATCTCCACGAGCCCCTCGCGGAGGAGGAAGAGCGCCGCCGCCACGGGGAAGGAGGGGGCGAAGGCCACGGTGACCAGCAGCAGGCTGCCGGGGATGTGGGTGAAGACCATCGTGTTCACGAGCCCGATGCGCTTCGCCAGCCAGGCCGCCCCGAAGTGGGAGAGGGCGTTGAGCACCCGGGAGCCGAAGAACAGGAGCGCCACCGCCTCCCCCGGGGCGTCGAAGCGCTCCCGGAAGAAGACCGTCAGCAGCGCCGACGTGAGGAAGCCCCCGCCGATCCCGTCCACGGCGAAGAGCGCGCAGA
Source organism: Planctomycetota bacterium (assembly GCA_023150535.1). Classification (GTDB taxonomy): domain Bacteria; phylum Planctomycetota; class JAJSAM01; order JAJSAM01; family JAKLKS01; genus JAKLKS01. The sequence continues at coordinate 87,640 of JAKLKS010000001.1, read as the reverse complement.
TCCGGACCAGCACCCCGCGGCTCTCCGGGGAGAGGCGGGCCGGAGCCTTCCCGGGGGGCGGGACGAGGGCGGGGGAGAGCCCGCGGTAGAGGAACACCCCCGGCAGGAGGAGGAGCGCGCAGAGGAGGAGGCCGCCGCGGAGGGCGGCGACCTCCCCGATGCCGGTCGCCGCGGCGGCGAGGGAGGGCGCGGCGGCCAGCAGGCAGCCGAGCGCGCTCCCGACGTCCTGGAGGACGGTGTAGCGCGCGAAGACGCCGGTGCGTCCCGCGTCGTCGGTGGTCGAGGGGAGCAGCGCGTGCTCCAGGACCGAGGCCGCGCCCCGGTCCCGCCCCATCCCGTTCATCATCCCGAGGAAGGCGACGGCGGCCAGGGCGGCGGTCGTCGAGAGGAGGGCGGAGGCGGCGGTCCCGAGCGTCGAGAGGAGGGCCAGCCCGAGGAGGAACCGCCTCCGGCCCCACCGGTCGGCCCGGAGCGTCGCCGCGAGGGTCGCCAGCGCGCCCCCGGCCAGCCCCGCCCCCACGACCAGGCCCGTGCCGGCCGCGTCCATGCCGAGGGCGGGCAGGTGCAGCCCGAGGAGGACCCCGGTCATGGCCACGGCCGTGGCGCGGAGGAAGCCCGCGGCGTAGAGGATCCCCCGGTCGGTCACGGCGGCATCCTATCCGGGGGGTGCCCCTTCCTTGCCCGCTCCCCCCGGAGCCCGCAGAATCCCGGGGTCGGCGGCAGGGGCCGGCGCACACGAGGGAGGTCATCCATGCGCGGTGCGATGGGAGGCGCGGTCATGGCGGCGGCGCTGCTCCTCGGGGCGGCGGCGGCGCGGGCCGACGACGTGGGGCTCGAGACGGGGGAGATCCTCCAGGGGAAGGTGGTGGACAGGACGGGGAAGGAACTCGTCCTCGATCACCCCGTCCTCGGGAAGGTGAGGATCCCCGCGGCACGGGTGAAGTTCGTGGTCACCGACGCCGAGAAGGCCGCCGCCGCCGAGGCGGCGCGCAAGGCGGAGGCCGCGCAGGCGAGGGCGGTCGCCGAGGGCGCGCCCGCGGAGGGGCCGGCCGGCGCCGCGGCGGAGTCGAAGGCCGCCTGGATCTCCCGCCTCGAACTCGGCATCAACGGGGCGGGCGGCAACACCCGGTCCCTCAACTTCATCGGCGGCGTGAAGACCGAGCGCGCCGACGCGAAGGGGAAGTGGACCGCCGACGCCCGCTACTCCCGCACCGAGAGCGAGGGCGAGACGACCCAGAGCCGCCTCACCTCCGGCCTCCGCAGGGACTGGACGACGGAGGATCCCCGCTGGAGCTTCTTCGGCGAGGCCCGCTACGACCGCGACCAGTTCCAGGAGTGGGACCAGAGGGCCGTGGTCTCCGCCGGCGCCCTCTACAAGTTCATCGAGGAGAAGGACCTCTTCGTGGGGCTGCGGGCCGGCGGCGCCGGCACGAAGGAGTGGGGGAGCGGGGAGCCCCACGTCCGGCCCGAGGGTCTCCTGGGCGTGGAGGCGAAGTACCGGATCGACGACGCCAAGGAGCTCGTCTTCCAGTCCACCTACTACCCCGATCTCAGCGACATGCCGGAGTTCCGCACCTTCTCCTCGATCGCCCTCTCCATCCGCCTGGACGAGAAGGGGACCCTGAACCTGCGCTTCGGGGCGGAGCACGAGTACGACACCCACCGGACCGGCGACTTCAAGCGCACCGACTACCGGTACTTCGCGCTCCTCGTGATGGACTTCTAGGACCCGGGGGGGCGGGGCCCGCGCGGGGCCCCGCCCTCTTCTCCCCTCCGCCCCTCAGGGCCCCGGGGCCACCGCGAGCCGGGTGAGGACCCCCTCGACGACCCGCCCCTCGCGGCGCACGAGCACCTCCAGCCGGACGACCCCCTCCCCGCCGCGGAACCGCGCGGGGATGGCCATCCCGAGGCGCAGCTCCGCCCTCTCCCCCTCGCGGAAGGCCGGCGTCGCCTCCCAGTCCCCGCCCTCCTCCCGCGCGGTGCCGAGGGATTCCAGGGGGCCGAGGCGCTCCATGGCGGCGCGCAGGTCGCGGACGAAGGCGGCGCGGTCGAGGGCCCCGCGGGCGGCGGGGTCCAGCAGGTCCCAGGCCCCTTCCGCCGTCCCGGTCCTCAGGCACGCGTCCACCCGGCCGATCTGGCCGCGGATCCGGGCCCAGGCCGCCGCGACGGGGGCGGTGCGGACCATGACCCAGGACTGGAGGACGAGGAGCCCGAGGGCCAGCGTCATGGCCGCCAGCGCGATGCGCGGCCCCCGCAGCGCCCCTCCCGAGGCCCGCACCCGGCGGTGGCCGAGGAACGCGAGGACGCCCGCGACGAAGGGGCCCACGGGGCCCATGGCCCCGGGGAGGAGCAGCGTCATCCCCGAGATCGCCAGGCTCGCGACGAGGAGGCCCGAGGTCCGGGGGGCCTCCGCCGCGGGAGCGGGGGCCGCGGTCACCGCCCGGGACCCGGGACGCCCCGCACCGCGACGAAGCGCTTCCCGTCCTTCCCGATGCGGCAGGGGCGGGGGTCGCGGTCGTGGTAGAGGTGGGCCCACCAGCCCTCGGCGGCGGCCTCCTCGAGGAGGTCCCTCTTGCGGTCGATCACGTCCATGGGCACGAGGTCGTAGGCCATGGTCCAGAGCGGCGGCAGGTGGCGGACCGTGGGGACGAGGTCCCCGAAGAAGGCCAGCGTCTCCCCCTTCGAGCGCAGGAGCACGACCTGGTGGTCGCGGGTGTGGCCCCCGGTGCGCCGCACCGTGATCCCCGGGAGCGGCTCCCCGGGCCCGTCGAGGAGGAGCGCCCCCTCCAGAGGGATCGGGCGGTGGGAGGCGTAGGAGCCCCGGTGGTAGGCGGGCGGATCGCGGAAGGCCTCCGCCTCCCCGCGCTGGACGACGAGCCGGGCCCGCGGCAGGTGGCGGAGCCCGCCGGCGTGGTCGAAGTGGAGGTGGGAGAGGACCGCGTGCGTCACCTCCTCCGGGCGCAGGCCGACGGCCGCCAGGGACTCCACGAGGGAGGGGGGGTGGAGGATGCCGTAGCGGTCGTCCCACTCCGGGCTCCAGCCCCGGCCGATGCCGGTCTCGAGGAGCGCCGTGAAGGAGGGCCCCCGGACGAGGAGGCAGTGGAGCCCGAGGCGGACCCGGTTGCGGTCGTCGGGGGGATCCTCCGGCTCCCAGCGGACCCTCGGGACCATGCCGTACATGGCACCGCCGTCGAGGCGGAACTCCCCGTCGGAGACGACGGAGACCTCGAACTCCCCGACGCGGTAGACGAGGGGCCGCACGGGATCGGGGCCGTCCACGGTCAGGGGGCCGGGGGCGCGGGGGGAGGGGGGAAGATCCCGTCCAAGCGCGCGGCGAGGTCGGGGGGGACGCCCACCTCGACGGCCGCGACGTTCTCCTCGACCTGCTCGACCCGCGTGGCGCCGAAGATGGCGGAGGCGACGCCGGGCCGCGAGAGGACCCAGGCGAGGGCCAGCCGGGCCGGCGGGACTCCCGCCTCCCCGGCGAGGCGGAGGAACTCCTCCACCTTCCGGGTCGCCTCGGGGGCGAGGTGCTTCTTCATCCAGACCCCGCGCTTCTCGTCGGCGCCGCGGGAGCCGGCGGGAGGCTTCCCGCCGCGGTACTTCCCGGTGAGGACGCCCTGCGCCAGCGGGGAGAAGACGACCTGGGACAGCCCCTCGCGGAGGGAGACCGGCACGACCTCCGGCTCGATGGCCCGGTCGAGGAGGCTGTAGGGGGGCTGGTTCGAGACGGGGCGCGGGGCGCCCAGGAGGTCCGCCGTGCGGCAGGCGTCGGCGATCTGGGCCCCCGTCCAGCAGGAGACCCCCCAGTAGAGGACCTTCCCCTGCCGGATGAGGTCGTCCATGGCGCGGACCACCTCGGGCAGCGGGGTCTCGGGGTCGTAGCGGTGGCACTGGAGGAGGTCGACGTAGTCGGTCCGCAGGTTGGCCAGGCTCTCGTGGAGGGCCTCGAAGACGTGCTTGCGGGAGAGGCCGCGGTCGTTGGGGCCCTCCCCCGTGGGCCAGAAGACCTTGGTGGCGAGGAAGAGGCTCCGCCGCGGCACGCCCTCGAGCGCGAGCCCGAGGTGGCGCTCCGCCTCCCCGCGCATGTAGACGTCGGCCGTGTCCACGAAGTTGACGCCGAGCTCCAGCGCGCGACGGGTGCAGCGGGTGGTGGTCGCCTGCTCCACGGAGGAGCCGAAGGTGAGCCAGGACCCGAGGGCGACCTCGCTGACGCGGACGCCGGAGGAGCCGAGCCGCCGGTACTTCACGACCCGAACTCCTTCGAGAGGGACCGGGCGATGACGAGCCGCTGGATCTCGCTCGTCCCCTCCCCGATCTCGCAGAGCTTGGCGTCCCGGTACATCCTCTCCACCTCGTACTCCCTCGTGAAGCCGTAGCCGCCGAGGACCTGGATGGCGGAGTCCGTCGCCCGCATGCCGGCCTCGCTCGCGAAGAGCTTCGCCATGGAGGCCTGCTTCGCGAAGGGGAGGCCGCGGTCCTTGCGCAGGGCGGCGTCGTAGACCATGAGGCGCGCCGCGTGCACGTCCACGGCCATGTCGGCGAGCCTCGCGGAGATGCCGCCGAGGTCCCCGATGGCCTGCCCGAAGGCCTCCCGCTGCCGGCTGTAGGGGACGGCCCTGTCGAGCGCCCCCTGGGCGAGGCCCACGGAGATGGCCCCGACGGAGATGCGGCCCCCGTCGAGGGTCAGCATGAACTTCTTGAAGCCCGCGCCCCGGCTCTCCGGGCCGCCCAGCAGGTTCCCCGCGGGCAGGCGCATGTCCTCGAAGTGCAGCACCCGCGTGTCGCTCGAGCGCATCCCGAGCTTGACCTCCTTCGCGCCGTACTTGAGCCCCGGGGTCCCCTTCTCGACGACGAAGGCGCTGATCTCCTTCTTCCCGCCGGGGGCGGTCCCGGTGACGGCCGTGAAGACGATGGTGGAGGCGTGGGTGCCGTTGGTGCAGTAGAACTTCGTCCCGTTGACGAGCCAGCCGTCCCCGTCCTGCACGGCGGTGGTCCGCGTTCCCTGGGCGTCCGAGCCCGCGTCGGGCTCGGTCAGGGCGAAGGCCGCGATCCCCTTCCCCGACGCGAGCCGGGGCACCCAGCGGCGCCTCTGCTCCTCCGTCCCGAAGGCGTAGATCGGATAGGTGCCGAGGGAGGTGTGGGCGGCGAGGCCGAGGGCGAGGGAGCCGTCCACGCGCGCCAGCTCCTCCACGGCGATGACGTAGGCGAGGGTGTCCATCCCCGCCCCGCCGAGCTCCTCGGGGATCGGGATGCCGAGGAACCCGAGCTCCGCCATCTTGCCGAAGAGGTCCAGAGGGAACTCGCAGGACGCGTCCAGGGCCACCGCCCGGGGCGCCACCTCGCCGGCGGCGAACCCGCGCACCGCCTCCCGGATCATCCGGTGGTGCTCCTCCATCCAGGGGAAGTCGTCGACGTTCATGGTGATCTCCGGGTCCGTTCCTCGTCCGCCGGGGGCCGCGGCCCCCGGTCCCGCCCCGCCCGTCCGCCGGGCGGGATCAGGCCCCCGCCCGCGCCGCCGCGCGCCGGCGGCCGACCTCGGCGGTGATGTACTGCACGATCTCCTCGGAGGTCGCGCCGGGCCCGAAGAGCCTCCCGACCCCCATCTCCTCGAGCTCCCTCCTGTCCTCGTCCGGGATGATGCCGCCCCCGGTGAGCAGGATGTGGTCGGCCTTCCGCTTCCTCAGGAGCTTCAGCACCCTCGGGAAGATGGTCATGTGGGCCGCCGAGTGGAGGGACAGGCCGACGGCGTCCACGTCCTCCTGGATGGCGGTCTCGACGACCATCTCCGGGGTCTGGCGGAGGCCGGTGTAGACGACCTCCATCCCGGCGTCGCGGAGCGACGCGGCGACCACCTTGGCCCCCCTGTCGTGGCCGTCGAGGCCGGGCTTGCAGATGAGCACGCGGATCCTTCTCTCGGTCATGGCGCCTCCTAGAACTCCGGGGTCTCCTCGTGGACGCCGTAGACGCCCTTGAGGACCTCCACGATCTCCCCCAGCGTCGCCCGGGCCCGCACGGCCGCCACGAGGCCCGGCATGAGGTTCCGATCGGCCTTCGCGTCCCTCCGCACGGCGTCGAGCGCGCCCCGGGCCGCGGCGCCGTCCCGGGTGGAGCGCAGCCTCTTCAGGCGCCGCCGCTGCTCCCGCTCGGCCTCCTTCCCGATCTTCAGGAGCGGGATCTCGATCCTCTCGCCCTCCTCGACGAACCGGTTGACGCCGACGACCACGCGGTCCCCGCGCTCCAGGGCCCGCTGGTAGTCGTAGGCGGAGCGCGCGATCTCCCTCTGCTGGAAGCCCTTCTCCACGCAGGCGAGGACGCCCCCCTGGTCCCGGATGCGGCGGAAGTACTCCTCGGCCTCGCGCTCGAGGTCGTCGGTGAGCTTCTCCAGGAGCCAGGAGCCCCCGAGGGGATCCTGCACGCTGGCGACCCCGTGCTCGTGGGCGAGGACCTGCTGCGTGCGCAGCGCGATCTTCACCGCCTTCTCGGAGGGGAGGGCCAGGGTCTCGTCCATGGAGTTCGTGTGGAGGGACTGCGTCCCGCCGAGGATGCCGGCCAGCGCCTCGATCGCCGTGCGGACGATGTTGTTCTCCGGCTGCTGGGCCGTGAGGGAGACGCCCGCGGTCTGGGTGTGGAAGCGCATGAGCCAGGAGCGGGGGTCCTTCGCCCGGTACCGGTCCCTCATGTGGCGCGCCCAGATGCGGCGGGCGGCGCGGTACTTGGCGATCTCCTCGAAGAAGTCGAGGTGGGCGTTCCAGAAGAAGGAGAGCCGCGGGGCGAAGGCGTCCACGTCGATCCCGCGCTCCATGGCCGCCTCGACGTAGCCGAACCCGTCCGCGATGGTGAAGGCGAGCTCCTGCGCCGCCGTGGAGCCCGCCTCGCGGATGTGGTAGCCGCTGATGGAGACGGAGTTCCACTGCGGCATCCGCCGCACGCCGAACTCGATGGTGTCCACCACGAGCTTCATGGAGGGCTTCGGCGGGAAGATGAACTCCTTCTGGGCGATGAACTCCTTGAGGATGTCGTTCTGCAGGGTCCCCCGCAGCTTCTCCGAGGGGATGCCGCGCTCCTCCGCCACCGCCACGTAGAGGGCCAGCAGGATGGCCGCGGGCCCGTTGATGGTCATGGAGGTGGACACGCGGTCGAGGGGGATGTCCCGGAACAGCAGGTCCATGTCCTCGATGGAGGAGATCGCCACGCCGCACATCCCCACCTCGCCCTCGCTGGAGGGGTGGTCGGAGTCGTAGCCCATCAGGGTCGGGAGGTCGAAGGCGACGGAGAGCCCCGTCTGCCCGTTGGCGAGGAGGAACTTGTAGCGCTCGTTGGTGTCCTTCGCCGTCCCGAAGCCCGCGAACTGCCGCATGGTCCAGAGCTTCGACCGGTACCCGCTGCGGTGGATGCCGCGCGTGTAGGGGAACTCCCCGGGCCAGCCGATGTCCGCGAGGTGGTCCTTGCCGGCGAGGTCGGTCGGGTCGCAGAGGGGCGGCATGGGGCGGAGGGACACGGTCACGGGCTTCTCCCGATCCGGCCCCGCGGGCGGCGCGGCGTCGAAGCCCTCCTGCCAGCGGCGCCGCGCCTCGAGGAGCGGATCGCCCGAGGGGCCGCGGGAGGCGCGGGCCCGGCCGCCCGCGGGCGCCTTCCCGGGCCCCGCGGGCTTCCCCGGGGCGCGGGCCGCGTCGAGGTCCGCCTCCAGCCTCTTCACCTTGTCCACGAGCCGGTCCGACCAGCGGCGGCCCGAGGGCCGCGCCCCGCCGGAACCCCGCCCGGCGTCCCCGCCGGACCGCCTACCGCCGCCAGCCATGATCGCTCCCGGGCTCCCGCCCTCCCGTGACGCGCCGCAGCAGCCGGAGCGCCGCACCGCGCGGCGACTCCCTCCCCGCGACGACCTCGTCCACCAGCCCCTCGAGGGCGTCCCCGCCGGCCCCCAGGACGCGGGCGCGGAGCGACTCCTCGACCAGGTCGCGGATGCGGCTCCGGACCCTCCCCCGGCGCCTCCGGTCGAAGGAGCCGGAGGCCCTCGAGCGGGCGGCGTGCTCCTCGACGGAGGCGAGGAGCGCGGGGAGGCCCTCCCCCGTGCTGGCGACGGTCTTCAGCACCGGGGGCCTCCAGCCGTCCCCGGGGGCCGCCCGGCGGAGTTCCAGGACGTCGAGGACGTCCTGGACGAGCCGGTCGGCGCCCTCGCGGTCGGCCTTGTTCACGACGAAGACGTCGGCGACCTCCATCAGGCCCGCCTTCATGGCCTGCACGCCGTCCCCCGCCTCGGGGTGGAGGATGACGACGACCGTGTCGGCGGCGCCGGCGACCTCGACCTCGGTCTGCCCGACGCCGACGGTCTCCATGACGATCCGGTCCTTGCCCGCGGCGTCCAGCACGTCGCAGGCGTCCTGGGCCGCGGCCGCCAGCCCGCCGAGGTCCCCGCGGCTCGCCATGGAGCGGATGAAGACCCGGGGATCCCCGGCCGCCCCCTGCATGCGGACGCGGTCCCCGAGGAGGGCCCCGCCGGTGAAGGGCGAGGTCGGGTCCACGGCGATGATCCCCACGGTTCGCCCGCCGTCGAGCATCAGCCGGGCGAGGCCGTTCACGAGGGTGGACTTCCCCGCCCCCGGGGGGCCGGTCACGCCGATCCGGTGGGCCCGCCCCGTGGAGGGCGCGAGGTCCGCGAGGAGGGCGGCCCCCTCCGGCGAGCGGTCCTCCGCGAGGCTGATGGCCCGCGCCACGGAGAGGGAATCCCCCGCCCGCACCCCCTCCGCGAGGGAGGAGCGCGGCGGGGGCGCGGAGGCGGCCTCCCGGCGGCCCTTCCTGCCCGTGGCGGCGGTTCCCCTGGCCACGCTACCTCAGGAGGTGACGGGCGATGACCAGCTTCTGGATCTCCGTCGTCCCCTCGTAGATCTCGGTGATGCGGGCGTCGCGGAAGTGGCGCTCCACGGGGAAGTCCACGAGGTACCCGGCGCCCCCGTGGACCTGGACGGCCTCCCGCCCGCAGAAGTTGGCCGTGCGGCTCGCCTCGAGCTTGGCCACCGCTGCCTCGAAGGAGTGGGGCTCCCCGAGGTCCTTGAGCCAGGCCGCGCGCAGGACGAGGAGCCGCGCCGCCTCGATGCGGGCCCCCATCTCGGCGATCTTCCACTGGATGGCCTGGAAGGAGGCGATGGGCTTCCCGAACTGCCGCCTCTCCTTCGCGTACTTGACGGAGGCCTCCAGGCAGGCCTCGGCGATCCCCACGGCCTGGGAGGCGATCCCGATGCGGCCCCCGTCCAGGGTGTGCATGGCGATGCGGAAGCCGTCGTCCACCTTGCCGAGGACGTTGGCTGCGGGGACGCGGCAGTTCTCGAAGACGAGCTCCGTGGTGGAGGAGCCGCGGATGCCCATCTTCTCCTCCTTCTTCCCGACGGAGAAGCCGGGCGTCCCCTTCTCGACGAGCAGCGCGGTGATGCCCTTGGCGTTGGAGACGGAGGGGTTCGTCCGGACGAACACGATGAAGAGCCCGGCGTGGGAGCCGCTCGTCACCCAGAGCTTGGTGCCGTCGACGACGAAGTGGTCCCCGTCCCGGACCGCGGAGCAGCGCAGCGCCGCGGCGTCGGAGCCGGACACCGCCTCGGAGAGGGAGTAGGCCCCCAGCACCTCCCCGGAGGCGAGGAGCGGGAGCCACTTCGCCTTCTGCTCCTCCGTGCCGTTGAGCAGCAGCGGCGCGCTCACCAGGCTGTTGTGGACGGAGAGCGTGACCCCCGTCGAGGCGCAGGCGCGGTTGATCTCGAACATGGCCAGCGCCATGCCCACGTTGCCCACGGCCGATCCCCCGTGCTCCTCGGGGACCAGGAAGCCGGCGAAGCCCCGGCGCCCGGCCTCCCGGAACTCCTCCATGGGGAACCGGCCGTCGCGGTCGATCTCCGCGGCGCGGGGGGCGAGGACCTCGCGGGCGAACTCCCGCGCCGCGTCGCGGATCATCTTCTGGTCTTCTGTCAGGTGGAAGTCCATCGGTCGGCGTCGCGCCTCCGTAGCGGGGGCCCGCCGGGCGAGGTCCGGCGGGCGTCCCCTGGTCCCTGGTCGTCCGTGGTTCCCGTCCTACCTCTTCGCGTAGTCGAAGAAGCCGCGGCCCGTCTTGCGGCCGAGCAGCCCCGCGGCCACCATCCGGCGCAGCAGCGGGCAGGGGCGGTACTTGTCGTCGCCGAGGTCGCGCTGCAGGACCTCGAGGATGGCGAGGCAGACGTCGTTGCCGATGAGGTCGGCCAGCGCGAGGGGGCCGATGGGGTGGTTCATGCCGAGCTTCATCACCTCGTCGATGGCCTCCGCCTTCGCCACGCCCTCGTGGAGGCAGAAGATCGCCTCGTTGATCATGGGCATGAGCACGCGGTTGCTGACGAAGCCGGGGAAGTCGCTGGCCTCGACGGGGATCTTGCCGACGGCCTTCGACGCCTCGACCACCGCCGCCGCCGTCTCGTCGGAGGTGAGCTGCCCGCGGATGATCTCGACGAGCTTCATCACGGGGACGGGGTTCATGAAGTGCATCCCGACCACGCTCGCCGGCCGCTTCGTCGCGGCGGCGATGCGGGTGATGGAGATGGAGGAGGTGTTGCTCGCGAGGATCGCCCCCGCGGGGGCGACGGCGTCGATGGCCCGGAACGCGGCGACCTTCGCCGGCAGGTCCTCGACGATGGCCTCCACGACGAGGTCGCAGCCCTCGAAGGCGCCCGTCTCCGCGCCGAAGGCGATGCGCCCGAGGACCGCCCTGGCCTCCTCGTCGGGGCTCTTCCCCGCCTTCTCCGCCACCTTCCGGACCGACTTCTCGATGGTCGCCTTCGCCTTCTCCAGCGCGCCCGGGAAGGTGTCCACGACGCTGACGGGCGTGCCCGCCTGCGCGAAGACCTGGGCGATGCCGTTGCCCATGGTCCCCGCGCCGAGGACGCCGACCTTCTGGATCTTCGCCATGTGCGTCTCCTTTCCGATCCGGCGCCGGCCTAGAGCATCTCCACCGACAGCGCCACGGCGTTCCCGCCGCCGAGGCAGAGGCCCGCCACGCCGCGGCGGAGGCCGCGGTCCTGCAGCGCGTGGAGGAGCGTCACGAGGATGCGGGCGCCGCTCGCGCCGATGGGGTGGCCGAGGGCGGTGGCGCCGCCGTTCACGTTCACCTTCGCGGGGTCGAGCCCGAGCTCCCGCATGACCGCCACGGAGGCGGCCGCGAAGGGCTCGTTCATCTCGTAGAGGTCGAAGGAGTCGGCCTTCGTCCCGGTGCGCTTCCAGAGGTTCCGGACGGCCTCGACGGGGGCCATCATCACCCACTCCGGGGGGAGGCCGCCGGCGGCGTAGCCGGTGATCCGGGCCAGGGGCCGCGATCCGAGGCGCTTCGCGGCCTCCTCGGAGGCGACGACCAGCGCGGCGGCGCCGTCGTTGATGGTGGAGGCGTTGCCCGCGGTGACGGTGCCGTCCTTCTGGAAGGCGGGGCGGAGCTTCGCCAGGGACTCGAGCGTGGTGTCGGCGCGGGGCCCCTCGTCGCGGTCGAAGAGGGTGACCTCGCCCTTGCGGCCCTTCATCTCGACGGGGGTGATCTCCTTCGCGAACTTCCCCGCGGCCGCGGCGGCCACGGCGCGCCTCTGGCTCTCGGCGGCGAAGGCGTCCTGCTGCTCCCGGGTCACCCCCTTCTCCTTGGCGACCAGCTCGGCGGTGTTGCCCATGTGGAAGTCGTTGAACTTGTCCCAGAGGCCGTCGTGGATCATCGCGTCCACGACCTGCCCGTGGCCGAGGCGGAAGCCCTCGCGGGCCTTCGGCAGGAGGTAGGGGGCGTTGGTCATGGACTCCATGCCCCCGGCGACGACGACGGAGGCGTCGCCCGCCCGGATCGCCTGGGCGGCGAGCATCACGCTCTTGAGGCCGGACCCGCAGACCTTGTTCACGGTGAAGGGGGGGACGGAGGGAGGGATGCCCGCGCCGAGGGCGGCCTGCCGGGCGGGGTTCTGGCCGACGCCGGCCTGGAGCACGTTGCCGAGGATGACCTCGTCGACGGCGTCCCCGGGGACGGAGGCGCGCCGGAGGGCCTCCTTCACGGCGACGGCCCCGAGCTGGGGGGCGGTCAGGGAGGCGAGGCCCCCCTGGAACTTCCCGATGGCGGTGCGGCACGCGGAGAGGATGAGGGCCTCTGCCATGGCGTGGTCTCCTGTCGAATCGAAGGACCCCCGGGAGGCGTCCCCTCCAACCCGGGAAGGACGCGTGCCGGACCCGGAAGAGGACGCATCGTACCCTGCCCGGAGGCGGGACGGCAAAGGGGCCCGCCGGGGTGGTCACCCCCGGGGAGGGCCGGGGGGAGGGGGGGCCGGGAGGGGGGGGCGCCGACTCCCCGGGGCGCCGCCGGGCCCTACTCCAGGTTCGTGTGCCTCTTCTTCATCGCGTCCTCGGTCTTCCGCAGCAGGCGCTTGAGGAGCAGCACCACCGCGTCCAGGTACACGAGGAGGGACTGCTCGAAGAGGGTCCCCATGGGCTGCCGGCTGGGCCCCCCCTCGGCCACGGGGATGGTGGCCACGATGTCGGCCATCTCCGCCAGCGGGGTGGCCGGGTCCATGGTGACGACCGCCACCCGCGCCCCCTCGCGCCGCGCGATCTCCACGTAGTGGGAGAGCGACCCCGACCGGCCGAACCGGGAGCCCACCACGAGGAGGTCCCCCTTCGCGATGCTCGGGGTCGTCGTCTCCCCGACCACGTAGACCGTCACCCCGAGCTGCATGAGCCGCATGGCGAAGGCCCGCACCATGAGCCCGCTCCGGCCCATGCCGCCCACGAACACGCGGCGCGCGTCCTTGACCGCCGTCGCGAGGGCGTCGGCCTGGTCGCGGGGCAGGGCCCTCGCGATGTCCGTGAGCTCGTCGTAGATGGCGTCTAGTGGATGGAGCGGACGCGATCCCATGCGATGGCCTCGATGGGGAAGGTGGGACCCTCGATGCAGGACTTGGCCCAGCGGACGGAATCCCCCTGCTTCACGGGCACCACGCACCCGAAGCAGAGCCCGTAGCCGCAGGCCATGGGCTCCTCGGTGGAGACCTGGCAGGGCACGCCCCGGCCGGCGAGGTGCCGGTCGAGGGCCTGGAACATGGGGTTGGGCCCGCAGGCGAGCACGGAGGTCCCGGGCGCGAGCAGGGGGTCGATGTGGTCGGTGACGCGCCCCTTCGCCCCGGCGGAGCCGTCCTCGGTGCAGAGCGTGACCGGGCAGCCGAGGTCCTCCATCTCGCGGACGACGCAGGCCGCGCCCGCGTCCCGGAACCCGAAGAGGGCCCGCAGGCCCCCCGCCGCCCCCGCGGCGCGCCGCGCCCGCGCGGCCAGCGGGAAGGGCGCGGTGCCGATGCCGCCGCCCACGAGGAGGAGCGGCTTCGCGGGGTCCCCGAGGTCGTAGGGACGCCCGAGGGGGCCGAGGAGGGAGGCGGTCTCGCCGGGGCGGCGCTCCGCCAGCGCCCGGGTCCCCTTCCCGATGACCGCGATCCAGAGCACGATCCGGTCCGGCGCCCCCGAGGGGCCGGGGAGGGCGTCCCCCACCGAGAAGGCGCGGCGCAGGAAGGGGTCGCCGCCGGCGCGGGGCTCGATCATGACGAACTGCCCCGGCCGCACCGCGGCGGCGAGCTCCGGGCAGTGCAGCTCCAGCCGGAAGGTGCGCCGCGCCACCTCGTCGCAGGCCGTCACCCTGGCGCGGTGCTCCAGCCTCCGGGGCGCGAGGGCGGTGTCCATGGCGGGCGATGCTACCGCCCTCGCGCGCGCGGACGGGATTCATTGGCGGCCCCCCGTCACGCGGGCAGGATGCGGGGCTCCATGCGCAACCCCTTCCGCCGGGCCGCCGCCTCCTTCGTCGCCTCGGCGACGGGGATGGACCCCTCCGCCTTCGCCGTGACCGACCCCCCCGGGCACGCGGCCGGGGACTGGGCGGTGGGCCTCTTCCCGGCGGCGAAGGCGAAGGGGGCGAACCCGGCCGCCCTCGCGGCGGAGGCCGCGGCCGCCTTCACCCCGCGGGACGGCCTCGCCTCGGCGGCGGCGGCGGGGCCCTTCGTCAACTTCACCGCCGACCGGGCGGCGCTGGCGGCCGGGGTCCTGCGGGACGTCGAGGCGGCGGGGGCGCGCTGGGGGGGCTCGGACGGCGGCGCCGGGCGCACCGTCGTCATCGACTTCTCCTCCCCCAACATCGCCAAGCACCTCGCCTTCCACCACATCCGCTCCACCATGATCGGGAACGCCCTCGCCCGCCTCCACCGCGCCTGCGGCTGGAAGGTGGTGGGGGTGAACCACCTCGGGGACTGGGGCACGACCTTCGGGATGCTCCTCGTGGCCTGGGAGGAGTGGGCCGCGCCGGGCGAGGTCCCCACGGTGGACCGGCTCAACGACCTCTACGTGCGGTTCCGCGCGGCGGCGAAGGCCGACCCGGCGCTCGACGCGCGGGCGCGGGCGCGCTTCGCGGCGCTGGAGGCGGGCGACCCCGCGGCGCGGGCGCTGTGGGGGGAGTTCCGCCGGGTGTCGCTCGAGGAGTACCGGCAGGTCTACGACATGCTCGGGGTCTCCTTCGACCTCGTGATGGGGGAGAGCGAGTTCGAGGAGTTCCTCGGGCCCGCCGTCGAGATGCTGCGCTCGAAGGGGCTGGTGACCGAGAGCGACGGGGCGGAGGTCGTGGACCTCTCCGCCGACGGGATGCCGCCCTGCCTTCTCCGCAAGGGGGACGGGGCGACCCTCTACGCGACGCGGGACATCGCCGCGGCGCTGTGGCGCTACGAGCACCACGCCTTCGACCGGGCGCTCTACGTGGTGGACAGGGGGCAGGCGCTCCACTTCCGGCAGTGGCGGCGGGTGCTCGAGAGGGCCGGCTTCCCCTTCGCGGCGGCCGTCGAGCACGTGGACTTCGGGCAGGTGCGGTTCGGGGGCTTCAAGACGGGGACGCGCACCGGGAACGTGATCCGTCTCCGGGAGGTGCTGGAGGAGGCGATCGCGGTCGCGCGCCGGAAGATCGAGGAGAAGAACCCCGGCCTCGCCGCGAAGGACCTCGTGGCGCGCCAGGTGGGGGTCGGGGCGGTGATCTTCAACGACCTCTCCAACCAGAGGAGGCGGGACGTCGACTTCGACTGGGACCGGATGCTCTCCTTCGAGGGGGACACGGGGCCCTACCTCCAGTACGCCCACGCCCGGACCGCCTCCATGCTGCGGCGGGTTCCCGCGGGCCTCCCCGCGGGGGACCCGGCGCGCCTGCTCCTCCCCGAGGAGGCGGCGGTCCTCCGCCTGCTCGCGGACTTCCCCGACCGGGTGGAGAAGGCCGCGGCGGACGCGGAGCCCTGCCTCGTGACGACCTTCCTGCTGGACCTCTGCGCCGCCTTCTCCCGCTGGTACGACCTCGGCAACCGGGACCCGGCGCTCAAGGTCCTGTGCGAGGACCGGGAGACGGCGGCGGCGCGGGTGCGCCTCGCGCGGGCGGTGCGCGCGACGCTGGAGCGGGGGCTCTTCCTCGTCGGGATGGAGGCTCCGGAGGAGATGTAGGCGGGGCGCGGGGCCCCCGCGCCTCCCCTACCGCGGCAGCCCCCCCAGCGTCCCCGGGTCGGTGAACACCCTCCAGGCCCCGGGCTCGAGCCCCTCGAAGGCCCGCTCGTACCGCACCGGCGGCGCCCCCCCGGGGTGGACCTCGCGGATGAGGATCCCCGCCACGCGCCCCGGGTGGCGCCGCGCGAAGGCGCCGTAGGCCTCCGGGTCCCTCTCCCCGGAATCCCCGACGAGGACGAACCGCCGCCGCGGGAAGCGCTCCGCGAGGCCGTCCAGCACCCGCCCCTTGAAGGCCGCCGGGTCCCCGTGGAGGAGATCGTCGATCGGCCCCTTCGACCAGCGGAACTCCCGCATGGTGAAGGCCCCCGCCGGGAACCCCTCGTCGGCGAGGAACTCCTCGAGGAACCCCTGGAGCGGCACCGGCCCCGCGCTCAGCCAGTGGAACGCCGCCCCCTCCCGCGCCCACCGGTCGTAGGCCGCGGCCATCCCGGGCACCGCGCGGAACTCCCGCAGGAAGGTGTTGGCGAGCATCTCCTCCCGGTCGAGGACCTGCGTGTCCTTCACGGTGTCGTCGATGTCGGAGACGACCGTCGTCCCCTCGGGCCCGAGGCACTGGACCCACCCCTCCCCGGGCGGGTCGGTCGACAGGATCGCCACCGGGAGCCACCCCCGGGTGAACCCGCGGTCCACGAGCCGGGAGCGGAGCGCGTCGGCGGGGAGGGTGATCGAGCCCGCGAACCGCCCGTCGGGGCCGGTGCGCAGGCGCACCGAGGGGACGCCGGTCCCCGGGACGAGCGCCTCCACCTCCGCCTCCGACTCCCGGTCCACGAGGAAGGCCGCCCCGCGCTCCCGGAAGCGGGCCTTCCCCTCGGCGTCGGCCTCGAGGCCGAGCGCCCCGCGGAAGGCCGAGAGCGCCAGCAGGCGCTCCGGGGACCCCGTCTCCGGCTCGTAGAGGAACCCCTCCACGGGGATCGCCGTCTCCGGGCGGGCCGGGTCGAGGAGGACGGAGGCCGTCCGGATCGCCGCCCGCTCCGCGTTCCCCGAGCAGCCGACCCAGATCGCGCAGCCGGCGCCGGCGGCGACGGCCGCCGCCGCCCCGAGGAGGAGCGCCCGGCGGTTCACCGCCCCCTCCATCCGCCCATGTTCGGGCTCCGGAGCCGGGCCGGGGCCCGCTCCCCGCGGTGGATGCGGTCGAGCGCCTCGTCCACGCAGGCGAAGGTCATGGCGTTGTCCCGGCGGGGGAAGGAGGCGAGCGCGCGCTCCCGGCGCGGGAGGTCGGCGAGGAACCGCTCCACGGTGGCGGCGTCGAAGGCCTCCGCCCGCGCGCCGTAGTCCAGGCGCTCCAGCCAGAAGGCGTTCATCTCCTGCTCCGCCTGGTGCTCCACGGGGCGGGAGAGGACCGGCACGCCGAGGTGGACCGCCTCGCTCACGAGGGAGAAGCCGCCGCCGGCCAGCACGGCGCGGGCGGAGCGGAGGTCCTCGAGGAACCCGGGCCCGGAGAAGGCCTTGAGCGTGACGTTCCCCTCGACGGCGGCGCGGCCCATGCCGTAGACGGTGAAGCGGTGGGGGAGGCGGCGCAGGGACGGGACGAGGCCGTCGTCGGAGGCGGCGGTCTGGTAGACGAGCACGTGATCCCGGGGCTCCCGGCGCAGCGCCAGCACCTCGGGCCGGAGGACGGGAGGAACGAGGGTCGTCCGCGAGCGCGCCACGGGGGGGAAGAAGAAGGAGGTCACCAGGTAGTGCCAGGCGCCGGGGACCTTCACCCGGACCGCCGCCCTCGCGAGGAGGAGCGCCCGCCGCCCCCCTCCCGCGAACTCCCGGGGGTGGCGGAGGCGCGCGAGGGCCTGGATGTTGTCGAGCGACAGGACGGGGACCCCGTGGAGGACCCCGTAGAGGTGGGACCAGGATTCGAAGTCGGAGACGACCGCCTCCGGCCGGAAGCCGTCCTCGGCGACCCTCCGGTAGGCGCGGAGGTTCCGGGCGAGGCCGGCGGGGGCGGCGGCGAGGTTGACCCGCAGGGAGGCGGAGCGGTCCACCCCCTTCCCGCGGTAGGAGAAGACGAGCCCCCGGATCTCCACGAGCGCGAAGCGGGGCCGGCCGCGGAAGCGCTCCGCGAGGAAGGCGTGGGCCCGGCCCGAGACGACGACCCGGACCTCGTGCCCCCGGGCCAGCAGGTGGTCGATCACCACCGCGCTCCGGGTGGCGTGCCCCATGCCCTCGCCGACGACGCCGTAGAGGATCCGCACGCGCCCATTCTCGCACCGGGAGCGGCCGCGGCGAGGGTTCCGCGGCCGGCGGCCCCGTGTTATGCTCCGCCCCTCCCGTGGAGAGAGGAGCGACGCCATGGACGCCCGCGAGCTGAAGACCTACATCGTCGAGGTGCCGGATTTCCCCAAGCCCGGCATCTCCTTCAAGGACATCACCCCGGTCCTGAAGAGCCCCGCCGCCTACCGGTTCGTCATCGACCGGATGCACGACGAGTTCAAGGACCGGGGCGTGGACCTCGTGCTCGGCGTCGAATCCCGCGGGTTCCTCTTCGGGGCGCCGCTCGCCGTCAAGCTGGGCAAGGGCTTCATCCCGGTGCGCAAGCCGGGCAAGCTCCCCCGGGAGCGGATCTCCGCCTCCTACGCGCTCGAGTACGGCGTGGACGCGCTGGAGGTGCACCGCGACGCCGTGCGGGACGGGCAGAAGGTCGTGCTCGTGGACGACGTGCTCGCCACGGGCGGGACCATCGCCGCCTGCGCCCAGCTCGTGCGCAAGCTCGGCGGCGAGGTGGTCGGCGTCGCCTTCCTCATGGAGCTGTCCTTCCTCTCGGGGCGGGACAAGCTCGAGGGGGAGCACGTCTTCTCCGTCGTCCAGTACTAGGCCGCGCCGCCGCCCCTAGCCGATCCGGCTCGCCCCCGGGATCTCCCCCGGCCGGTTGGCGTAGCGCAGCGACACCGTCCCCATCCGGCAGGTGGCGGGGTCGTAGACGTTGCAGGCGTCCACCTCGCGGCCGTAGGTGTGGATGGTGATGGTCCGCCGCTTCGTGGGGTTGCGCATCCTGTGGATGTCCACCCTCGGCGGGAGGACGATCTCCACGTTCCCCTCGCCGCTCGGGATGACCTCGCGCTCCCTCACCTGCGCCATGCCCGGGGTGGAGCCGTCGTCCACGCGGTCGTAGTTCGTGCACTCAATGGCGCTCTCGTAGGTGCCCATCACCCCCCAGGTGGTGTGGTCGTGGATCGCGCTCGCGGTCTCCGGCTTCCACAGGAGCGCGATCACGACGAAGAGCCCGCGGGGGTCGCGGTGGACGAGGTTGCGGGAGTACTGCCCGGGGACCACGACCTTGAACTCGTCCCGGAGGTCGAGGCCCCGCTTCAGCATGGAGGCGCACCGCTCGCGGGCGATCTCCACGCACTTCTCGGCGGGGGTGTCGGGGCCGATGAGGCGCGTGAGGTCGCGACAGTACCCCTCGATGCCGTAGGCGGCGGCCATGGCGCTCCTCCCGGGTTGCGGGGGAGAGGCTACCGGCGGCGGCGGGGCCGGGCGAGGGGTTTTCCCGGCAGGAGGGTGGCCCCGTTGCGCCGCCCGGAGGAGAGGTCCACCGGGATCCCCGGTCCGAGGCGGACCTCCTCCGCGTCGAGGAGGGCGACGTGGGCGGCGAGCCGCACCCCCTCCCGCGCGGCCCACCGCAGCGCCCGCCCGTAGGCGGGATCCACGGCGTCCGCGGGGGCGAAGGCGGCCGCGTCGGCGCGGGGGACGAGGAAGAGCACCGCCGCGGCCCGCCCCGCGCGGACCTCGGCCGCGAGTTCGCGGAGGTGCTTGCGGCCCCGCTCGGTGACGGAATCGGGGAAGAGCGCCCGGTCCCCCTCGGCCATGGAGACGTTCTTCACCTCCAGCGCGAGCGGCGGGAGCCCCGCCCCCTCGACGACGAAGTCCACCCGGGAGCGCTCGCGGCCGAAGGGGACCTCGGCGCGGACCCGGTCCCGCCCCTCCTGCAGGGGGACGAGGCCGGCCCGCAGCGCCTCGCCGACGACCGCGTTGGGGACGGCGGTGTTCACGCCGACCCATGTGGATCCGACGAGCGCCTGCTCCCAGGTGAAGGGGAGCTTCCTCCCCGGGTTGGCGGAGCGGGAGAGCCGCACCCGCTGGCCCGGGGCGATCACCCCGCGGAGGGAGCCGGTGTTGGCGCAGAGCGCGGTCGCCTCCGTGCCGTCGTCGAGGCGGACGTCGGCGAAGAACCGGACCCGGCGGCGGAGGAGCGTCCCTTCGAGGAGCGGGGAGGGGTAGCGCATGGAGGAGATAAAAACGAACCCGTCCCCTTTTTATGAGTTTCTCCCGGGGCGCGGGGACTCGATTACCCTTCGGCCATGCTCGAGAGGCTCTACCTGCTGGCCGTCCTGCGGCGGCCCTGGATCCCGGTGCTCCTCTTCCTGGCGCTGGCCGCCGCCGCGGCCTCCCAGCTCCCCGGGTTCCGCCTCGACGCCGACTCCGAGTCCCTCACCCTGGAGCACGACCCGGAGCGGGACGCCTACCAGGAGGCCCGCGCCCTCTTCGGGAGCGACGACTACGTCATCGTGGCCCTGGCCCCCCCCGATCCCTGGTCGAAGGGCTCCCTGGAGCGGCTCGACCTCCTGACGAGGGACCTCGAGGCGCTCACCACCGTGACCCCGCCGGGGTACGGCCCCCTCCCGGCCATCACCCGGGTCGTCAGCCCGGTGAACCAGCCCCTCTTCCGGAGCGTCCCGGCCGCGCAGGCGGCGCTGCGGGCCTGGAAGCCGGTCACCCTGCTCGACCCGGACGCCGATCCCGCGCTGGCCCGGGAGGAGCTGACGGGGAGCGCCCTCTACGCCGGCAACCTCGTCTCCCCGAAGGGGGACGCCTTCGCGCTGCTGGCCTACTTCGCCGACGGCCCCGACCGGGCGGCGCGGCACCGGCTCCGGGAGGTCGAGGCCGATGCCTCGGCGACGGAGGCGGAGAGGGCGAAGGCCCGGGCCGACTACCTCGCCGCCTCCGACGCAGGCCAGGCCCGCCTGCGCGAGATCGTGGCCCGCGTCCGGGCCATCGGCGCGGCCCGGGGCGGGACGGTGGTGGAGGTCCACGCCTCCGGCGTGCCCACCATCGTGGTGGACATGGTGCAGGCGCTGGAGGACGACCTCGTCCTCTTCGGGGTCTTCGCCGTCGGCTTCATGGTCGTCGTCCTCGGTTTCGCGCTCCGGAGCCCCCGCTGGGTCGCCCTGC
Source organism: Planctomycetota bacterium (assembly GCA_023150535.1). Classification (GTDB taxonomy): domain Bacteria; phylum Planctomycetota; class JAJSAM01; order JAJSAM01; family JAKLKS01; genus JAKLKS01. The sequence continues at coordinate 66,934 of JAKLKS010000001.1, read as the reverse complement.
CCATGGCGGCCGTCCTCGTCGTCGCGCTGGTCGTGGTCGCCTCCACGGTGATGGCGGGCATGAGGGCCACGGTCGTCACGAGCAACATCTCCTCCCTCACCCTCATCGTGGGCATGGCCCACGCCATCCACCTCGCCGTCCACTCCCACGAGATCCGCAGGGTCGATCCGACCGCCTCCGTGAAGGAGGTCGTGCGCCGGACCGTCCGGGGGATCTGGCTCCCCTGCTTCTACGCCTGCACCACGACCGCCGTCGGCTTCGCCTCCATCGCGGTGAGCGACGTGCGCCCCTGCATCGACTTCGGCCTCTTCATGGCCGCGGGCACGCTCTTCGCCTACGCCGTCTCCTTCACCCTCATCCCCGCGGGCATGGCGCTGCTCCCCCACGAGAGGGTGCGCGAGGTGGAGCCCGCCAGCGGCCCCGTCCGCCGGTTCCCCATGGCGGCCGTGGCCCGGTGGACCATCGCCCACGGGCGCCCCATCGTCCTCGCCTCCCTCCTCGTCCTGGTCGCCTCCGTGGCGGGCATCCTCCGCCTCGACGTCGAGACCCGCTTCACCGACTACTTCCGCGCCTCGAGCCCCATCAGCCGCGGGCTCAACTTCATCGACGCGCGCATCGGGGGGACGACGCCGCTCGAGGTGATCCTCCGCACCCCGGAGCCGGCGCCGGGCGCCGCGAGGGCCACCTTCTTCGAGGAGGAGCAGTACGCGAAGCTGAAGAGGGTCCACGACCTCCTCGCGGGGCTCGACGGGGGGAAGGAGCGGGGCCCGGTCCTCTCCCTCGCGAGCCTGCGGGAGGAGGGGAGGCGCCTGCTGGCGGGGACCCCCATGGCCCCCCTCGCCGGGCAGCCCCTCACCATGCTGCTGCCCGTGGCGAGGACGATGCTCGGGAAGGAGCGTATCGACGGGATCCTCCGGGACTACGTGAGCGAGGACGGCACCGCGGCGCGCCTGCAGGTCCGGATCAAGGAGACGAACCCCGACCTCCGGCGCGAGGACCTGCTGGCCGGCCTCCGCGCGCGCATCGCCGCCGACCCCGCCCTCGCCGACGTCTCCCCGCGGGTGACCGGGGTGTTCGTCCTCTACGCGAACATGCTCCGCTCGCTCCGCACGAGCCAGGTCCAGACCCTGGGCATGGTGGTGGGGGCCCTGCTGCTCATGCTCTGGGTCCTCTTCAGGGACCTCAAGGTCGCGCTGCTGGCGCTGGTCCCCAACGTGCTCCCCATCCTGTTCATCCTCGGGACCATGGGGTGGCTCCACATCACGCTCGACATGATGACCATCATGATCGCGAGCGTGGCCATGGGGCAGGCGGTGGACGCCACCATCCACTACACCTTCCGCTACCGCAACGAGCTCGCGGACGGCGCCACGCCCGAGGAGGCCATCGTGCTCGCCCACGGGAGCATCGGGAAGGCGATCTTCTTCACCGCCGTCACCGTGGTGGGGGGCTTCTGGGTGCTCGTCTTCAGCAAGTTCAAGCCCACCATCTGGTTCGGGGTCTTCACGAGCCTCGCCATGGCGGCGGCGCTGCTCGCCTCGCTGGTGCTCCTCCCCGTGCTGCTGCGGCGCTTCGTGCGGACCGCGCCTACCGCGTCGCCACGGGGGTGACGGCGCGCTTGAGGAAGAGCAGCGCGAAGCAGGTGTCGGCGACCTTCCGCGGCGCGGAGCCCGCCTCCTCCGTCCACCAGCCCTCGGCCTCCTGGGTCAGCAGGAGGTGGAGGGCCCCCTCCCCGTACCAGTCCCGCCCGTCCACCCGCGCCACGTCGGCGAGGATCCCGGCCCGCTCCAGCGCGTAGAGGAAGTAGTGGAGCCACTCCCGCGCCTTCCCGTCCTCGTGGGGGGCCTGCTCCACGGTCCAGCGCGCGGCGAGCCAGGCGAAGCCGTCGAGGATCGCCCGGTCCGCCTCGGCGGCGAGGTCCGGCGCGACCCTCCGCGGGGCGACCTCGCGGAGCACGTCCCGCGCGAGGGCGACCGACGCGATGCCGGCGCAGGTCATGGTCCCCGAGGCGGCCTCCCCGGTGCGGTAGGGCCAGCCCCGGGCGCGGAGCCTCTCGGAGCGGACCGACGTCCCCCCCGCCGCCGCCTCCCGCAGGTCCCGGTAGGACGGGAACCAGCCCGCCGCCGGCGGCCCGTCCCTCTGCTGGGCCTGGAGGAACGCCCGGAGGATCCCGAGCCAGGCCCCCTCCTCCACGGGCACGCCGCAGCGGTGGGCGGCCAGGAGGCCGAGCACGGCGTACTGGGAGTTGCTGAGGTCCGGCGGCGGCGGGACGAACCGGCCGCCGTGCTGCTTCGAGGGGTAGTTCCACTTCCCGGGCCCGGCCGCGGTGTCGAGGAGGAACTTCGCCCCCTTCTCCATCCACATCCGCTCGAAGGCGTCGAGGTTGCGGACCGGCTTCGCGATCTTCCCGGCCCGGAGGAGCTCCGCCTCGCCGGGCGGCGTGCGCTTCATCTCGATGGCCATCATGGTGACGGCCGCCTGGTAGGTCTTCGCCGGCTCCACCGACATCGCTGCCGCGAGCGCCGCGTCCCCCGCCTTCCGCTCGGGGTCGCAGGCGAACAGCGCCAGCGCCGCGAGCCCGTCCACGCCCCCGGGGTAGCCGCCGTACTCGGGGTACTTCCCGTCCTTCGGCTGCTTCCGGAGCCACTCCACCCCCTTCGCGATGGCCCCGTCCACGGCGGGCTGGAACTCCGGCCCCGCCGCGGAGGCGATCCGGACGAAGGCCAGCTCCCCCGCGCGCCGCACCTCGGCGACCTTCCGGTCCTTCACCGCCCCCTCGTCGGGCACGGTGCGGGCGCGGAGGTCGAAGGCGGCGGATTCGACGATCCCGCGCGCGGGGTCGAAGACCGACGAGACGGCCAGGGTCCCGTCCACGAGGACCCGGTCGAAGGCGTCGGACTTCGGGGGCCCGCGGTGGCGGAGGACGAGGTCGGCCGCGCAGGCGACCTTCCCGTCCGGGCGGGCCGCCGCGGTCCACTTCCCGGAGACCTCGACGGGGCCGAGGTTCCCGGGGACGGGGAGGACGACCGCCTCCCTCCCCCCCGCGGCCTCCGGCGGGAGGGTGAGGGCGAAGGCGGGGCCGAGGTCGTCGAGGTCGGCGTGGAGGGGGCGCGGGGCGCGGCCCTCGAGGACGCGGTGGCCGAAGACGCCGAAGGGCCTCCCCTTCCCCCGCTTCCGCTCGCCTGTCTTCGCGTCCACGGTGACGGGGACGAGGTCGTACTCCGCCAGCGCCCCCGGATCGAGGCGCCAGCGGGGAGGCTCCGCGCCGCCGCCCGCGGCGGGTCCCGGACCCGTGACCGGCAACACCGCCGCGACGAGGATCGCGGCCGACGCCCATGCCCCCTGCACGGGGGGGAGTCTACGGGAGGGGCGTCCCCGCCGCCGGCCCCATTCCCGGCCGGAAGGCGAGCCTCTCGAGCACCGCCGCGCCCACGCCGTCGTCCCAGACGTTGACCATGGTGCGGCAGCGGTCGAGGAACCAGTCCACGGCGAGGAGGAGCCCCATGCCCTCCAGCGGGAGGCCGACCGCCTGGAGCACGAGCACCATGGTGACGAGGCCGGCCTCCGGGATGCCTGCCGCCCCGACCGCCGCCAGCACCGCGGTGAGAGCGACGACGGCGAGGGCGCCGACGCCGAGTTCGATGCCGTAGGCCTGCGCGATGAAGACCGCGGCCACCGCCTCGTAGAGGGCGGTCCCGTTCATGTTGAGGGTGGCGCCGAGGGGGGCGAGGAAGCCGGCGGCCTTCCGGGAGACGCCGTTGTTGTCGGAGATGCACTCGATGGTCACGGGCAGGGTCGCGGAGGAGGAGGCGGTGGAGAAGGCGGTGACGAGCGCCGGGAGCATGCCGCGGGCGTAGGTGAGCGGGTTCCTCCCGCCGAGGAACCGGAGGAGGAGGGGGAGCACCAGCAGCCCGTGGAGGGCGAGGCCGAGGATCACGACCAGCATGTAGGCGCCGATGCGCCGGAACTCCTCCATGGCGGCGCCGCCGCCCCCGGTGGCGCCGATGCGCCCGGCGACGAGGCCGAGGACGCCGAGGGGCGCGAGCCAGAGGAGCCAGTGGACGACCCTGAGGAGCGCCTCGTTGACGCCGTCCACGACGGCGAGCACGGGCCTCCCCTTCTCCCCGAGCGTGGTGAGGGCGGCGCCGAAGGCGAGGGAGAAGACGATGCAGGGGAGGACGAGGCTCCGGGCCATGGCGTCGAGGAGGGAGGGGTGGACGAAGGACCGGGCGAGGTCGGGGAGGCCGACGTCGGCCTTCGCGGAGAACCGCGCGGACTCCGCCGCGGTGAGCACGCCCGGGCCCGCGCCCTCCCCGGGGCGCAGGAGGGTGACGAGGAGGAGGCCGAGGACCACGGCCAGGAGCATGGTGCCGAGGAAGTAGAGGACGGCGACGAGCCCGGCGCGCCCGAGGCCCCGCACGTCCCCGATGGCGGAGACGCCGCAGACGAGGGAGGCCATGACGAGGGGGACGACGACCATGCGCAGCGCGTCGAGGAAGAGGTCCCCCATCCAGCCGAGGGTCTCCGCGGCGGGCTTCCCCCCGATCGCCCCCGCGGCCGCGCCGCCGACGGCGCCGGCGACGAGGAGCCAGAGGAGGAGCGGGGAGGCGGGGGCGGGCGCGCCCCCCGGGGGGGGCGGCGGGGGGGGCGGCGGGCTCTCCGTCGCGGTCATGGGCCGAGGGTACGGGATCGGGCGTCGGAGGGGAAGCGCGGGGACCGGGAGTCGGGTGTCAGGCGGGGCGGCCGGCCCTCTGCGCCCGGACGGCCGCCAAGAGGTTCCTCCCCCGCGGGAATCCGCGCTCCCCGGCGAGAGCGGAGCGGACCACGGCGGACGCGGGATCCCGGGCAACCCTCCGGAGGATCTCCTCCAGGAGGCTCACGGGGAGTCCGCGTCGGGGGGAAGGTCCCGGAGCCAGCGGAGGAGGCGGCCCTCGATCTCCTCCTCCGGTGCGGCGGGGTCGAGCCTGCGGAGCCTCTGCCTCTCCATGGCCACGCCGAAGTCGTGCATGTCCAGGGCCGTTCGCAGGCGGGCGGCGGCGCGCAGGGCCTCGGCGGTGTCCATGGACCCCATCGTACCCTCCGCCCGAGGGGGCCCCGACGGGGTCAGAAGAGGCGGGCGCCGTCGGGGACGGGTCGCTCGGGGACGGCGAGGACGACGCGTCCTTCGGCGTCGGGGAACCCGGTGACGAGGACCTCGGAGACGAAGGGGCCGATGCGCCGGGGCGGGAGGTTGACGACGGCGAGGACCTGGCGGCCGACGAGGTCCTCGGGGCGGTAGAGGCCGGTGAGCTGCGCGCTGGAGGTCCTGAGGCCGAGGGGCCCGAGGTCGACCGTGAGCCGCCAGGCGGGCCTGCGGGCCTCGGGGAAGGGGAGGCACTCGCGGATGGTGCCGACGCGGAGGTCCAGCCGGGCGAAGTCGTCGATGGTGGGGGGGGCGTCCATGGGGTCCTCCGGTCTCCGGGATCTCCCCGCGGCGGCGCCCGCGCGGTAGGATGCCGCGAGGTCCACGGTGTCCCCGTAGCTCAGTAGGATAGAGCGGCGGTTTCCTAAACTGACGCTCGGGTCGGGCGCCCCACCCCGTAGCGCCGTAACCCTTGTGGCTGCGTGGGTTACAACGACACCATCGGACCCTCAGTTTCCGTTGCGGACCTCAGGGTACCAAGGGGTGTCCATCTCTGCTCCGACCCGCGCCGCGTCGGGGGGATTGTGGCGGGAGGTCGGGTGAAACCGATCTAGTTCGGGGCGCGGAGCCCCACGACCCAGCGGGTGGGTCGCTCGGCGGTCCCGTAGGCGTCCGCCCCGAAGTCGTGCCGGTGCTTCCACGGGTCGAGGGTGGTCGTGTGCATCTCAGGCTCCTCCCGGTGGACCTGCGCCCGACGGTACACGGCGGCGGGGAGTCATCGGGACTTGTCCCGCACGGTCTTCATGAACCTCTCCGGGTCCTTCTCGAACTCCGGGATGCAGACCTCGCAGCAGAACTGGACCTCCGTGCCGCCGTAGATGACGGCGATGCGGTCCGGGAGGGGCCGGAGGGGCTTGCCGCTGACGACGCACGTCGCGAGCGGGTAGTCGGCAGAGGGCTCGACCACTTCCAGGTTGGTCCGGACATGCACGTGGGGCTTGGGCCGCGATAGCCAGATGGCCGTCCACCCGATCGCCGCGACGAGACCAAGCAGCCCGAGCAGGATCCCCCAGACGCCGGCCACCGTCTTCCAGTTGCGTCGGTACCACCCGGCCTCTCCAGCCCCGCGGTGCTTCATCGGGCGCTCCCGCCCGTCAAGACGGAGGGGATGGGCGCCCGGACCTCCTCATTCATCGCACGCACACTCCTCTCCGCGGAGACCCTCGAGGCCCTCCTTCACAAGCCAGGGGACCATTGCAATGGCAGAGACGGGATCGGCCCACCACCAGCCCTGCCACGCGTTCGCCGCGAGGCCAAGGAGGAGCGTGAGGGAGAGCCAGGAGCACGCCAGGGTCTCCTTCGCCTCGGCGCGGAGGAGCCGGCTCCCGAGGCGGGACGCGACGCGGAGCTTGGCGACGGACAGCACCGGCATGACGAGGAGCGACGCCGTGGCGAGGAGGATGCCCGGGAGACTGGGCTGCGGGGCTTCCGCTTTCCACAGGGTCCAGCCGGCATTCGCCGCCACGTAGGCCGCGAGCGCAAGGAACGTGCCCCCGATGAACCGATGCGCCCGCTTCTCGGCCACCTCGACGGCCTCGACGGAGCCTCCCGCCGACTCGACCCGGTAGCGCCAGAGGACGACCCCGGAGGCAGAGAACTCGATCACGCTGTCGAGCCCGAAGCCGAACAGCGCGATGCTGTCGGCCCTCTCGCCGCTCCAGAGGGCGATCACGGCCTCGACCACGTTGTAAGCCAGGGTCGCACTGACGAGCCAGATCGCGGTTCTGCGCCAGTCCCTCGCTGGAACGGCTCCGCGCAAGGGCAGCGGATCCACCTTTGGTCCGGTCGCGATCCTCTCATCCTTCACGGCCGCCGCCCCGCTGCACGTCGCAGACCTGGATGAGCTCCTCGCTCCTCGCCCTCCGCGATCGCCTTGGCCACCAGCCTGGGCCACGAAGGGCAGGCCAGCCGGTAGTACGCGATCTTCCCTTCAGTCCGGTAGGTGACCGCCCCCGCGGACCGGAGCCTCCGGAGGTGCCGCACCGTCTCCGGCATCGGGAGACCGAGGAGCGCCGACAGGTCGCAGACGCACAGCTCGCGCGTCTGCAGGAGGAGCAGGATCCGGAGCCTTGCCGGGTGAGAGAGCAGGCGGAAGGTGCCCGAGACCTCGCGGAGGATGTCCTCCCCGGGGAGAGCTCGCCGTGCGGCCTCCATGCGATCGGTATGGGCGCTGTCCACCTCGCACACGCCCCTCGCGACGGTGCGAGTCCAGGGCCGGCTCCCGGATGCCCCGTCCATGGCAGCGAGCGCCACCAGGCCTACTTGCCCGCCGGGGCGAGGGCCTTGAGCTTCTCGGCGACGGCGGGGTCGCAGGTCACGCACTGGGACTCCGGGAGGCCGTGCTTGTCGCACCAGTCGCCCTTCTTCTTGAACTCCGGAACGAGGTCGGCGTTGCAGCGCGTGCACGCGGACTCCGGCACCCCGTGCTCCCCGCACCAGTCCGCGGCCTTGGGCGGCGCGACGAGAGGGACCTTCGGGGAGGCGGGCTCTGGCTTCGCCGGTGGTGCCTGCGTCGGTGCCGCCGGCTTCTCCTCTCCGCCGCAACCCGAGGCGCTCGCCGCGTACAGCAACGCAACCGCCAGGAACGCCCTGCGTTCGTTCGCCCTGCGCATGACTCCTCCTTCTCAAACCGATGCCTGCGGTGCTTCTCCCGGACGGCTCCCCGCGGAGCCGACCTTCCGGGCCTCAAGCTCCTCGTCGTCCCTCTCCTCCTCCGTCCGCGTCCGCGGCTCGAACCACCCGTAGAGAACCGGGAGGACGAAGAGCGTGAGCAGCGTGCTGCTCGCGATCCCCCCGATGACGACGGTGGCCAGGGGTTTCTGCACCTCGGCGCCCATCCCGGTCGCGAGCGCCATCGGGACGAAACCCAGCGACGCCACCAGGGCGGTCATCAGGACCGGGCGGAGCCGGACTAGGCTCCCCTGCTCCACCGCCTCGCGGAGGCCGGCACCGTGGAGGCGCATCTGCCGGATGAACGTGATCATCACGAGCCCGTTCAGCACCGCCACCCCGGAGAGCGCGATGAACCCCACGGCCGCCGAGATGGAGAAGGGCATCTCGCGCGCCCAGAGCGCCGCGACGCCGCCCGTCACCGCGAGGGGGACCCCTGTGTAGACCAGAAGGGCGAGCCGGACCGAGTCCAGAGAGAGGTAGAGCAGTCCGAACACGAGGGCCAGCGCGACCGGGACGATGATCGCCAGCCGCAGGCGGGCCCGTTCGAGGTTCTCGAACTGGCCTCCCCACTCGAGGTGGTAGCGGCCGGGCGGCAACTTCACCCGCTCGGCGATCTTCCGCTGCGCCTCGGCCACGAAGCCCCCGACGTCACGGCCGCGGACGTTGCACTGGATGGTGATGCGCCTGCGTCCCCACTCGCGGGTGATCGTGGAGGGCCCCTCCGAGACCTCGACCTTCGCGAGCCGGGAGAGCGGGATGCGCTCCCCCTCGGTCGTCGCGACGAGCAGCGAGGCGACCGCCTCGGGCCCCGTGCGCCAGGACTCCGGGAGCCGGACCGTCAGCGGGAACCGGAGCTGCCCCTCGATCACCTCTCCCGCCGGCACGCCTCCGAGAGCCTCCACGAGCCGGAGGATCTCCTCCGCGGAGATCCCGTAGCGGGCCGCCTGGTCCTGGTCCACCTTGACGCGAAGCACCGGCTGCCCCGTGATCTGCTCGGTGGAGGCATCGACGCACCCGGACACGGTCCGGAGCACGCCCTCGATCTCACGCCCCTTCGCGGCCAGCACCTCGAAGTCGTCTCCGAAGAGCTTCACGGCCACGTCCGAGCGGACCCCGGAGATCATCTCGTTGATCCGCATCTCGATGGGCTGCGTGAGCGCGATGCGCTGCCCCGGCATGTCGCGAAGCTCCCGCTGGACGAGGGTGACGAGTTCCGCCTGCGTGTTCGCGCGCTTCCAGGTCGCCCGCGGCTTCAGGGACACGAAAACGTCGGTCAGCTCCACGCCCATGGGGTCGGTGGCGACCTCGGCCGTGCCGATGCGGCTCCAGACGTGTTCGATCTCGTCGGGGAACGTGGCCAGCAACGCCCGCTCCATGAGCGTGTTGTAGCGGACCGACTCCTCGAGGTCGGTCCCGGCAAGGCGGACGACGTTCACGACGATGGCCCCCTCGGCGAGGCGGGGGACGAACTCCGACCCCAGGCCCCGCGCCACGATGCCCGCCGCGAGGAGGACCGCCAGGGTGCCCCCGAGGACGGTCGCCTTGTTGTCGAGGGCGAAGCGGAGGAAGGGCGCATAGACCGCGCTTGCGAGGCGCACGAGGAGGGGCTCCCGCTCCTCGATGCGCTTCGGGAGGAGGAGGCTCGCCAGCACCGGCATGAGCGTCAGCGAGAGGACGAGCGAGCCCGCCAGCGCGAACACCACCGTCAGCGCCATCGGGCGGAACATCTTCCCCTCGACCCCCTCGAGCGTGAGGATCGGGAGGTAGACGATCATGATGATGAGTTCGCCGAACATCGTCGGGCGCCGGACCTCCAGCGCCGCGTCCCGGATGGTCGTCGCCCGGTCCCCGGCCCCCCCGTGGGCCAGCCGTCGCACGACGTTCTCGACCATGATGACGCTGCTGTCCACGATGAGGCCGAAGTCGATGGCGCCGAGGCTCAGCAGGCTCCCCGCGATCCCCGCCCGCAGCATCCCCGAGGCCGCGAACAGCATCGAGAACGGGATCGCCGCCGCGACGATGAGCCCCGCCCGCAGGTTCCCGAGGAACGCGAACAGGACGGCCACGACCAGGAGCCCGCCCTCGAAGAGGTTCTTCCGGACCGTGTCGATCACGTGGTCCACCAGCTCCGTGCGGTCGTAGACGGTCTCCGCCCGGGTCCCCGGGGGTAGGGCCTTCTTCACCTCCTCCAGTCGGGCCTTGAGGCGCGTCGTGACCTCGTGGCTGTTCTCGCCCATGAGCATGAAGCCGAGCCCGAGGACCGCCTCGCCCTTCCCGTCGGCCGTCACCGCGCCCCGTCGGATCTCGTGGCCCACGACGATCTCGGCCACGTCCGAGACCCGCACCGGGACGCCGTCCCGGGAGGCGAGCACGATGCGGCCGATCTGCGCGGCGTCCGTCGTGCGGCCCTGACCCTGGACGAGCTGCATCGTGCCGGCGACGGACAGGCTCCCGCCGCCCACGTTGAGGTTGTTCGCCCGGACCGCGGTCACCACCTCCTCCAGCGTGAGGCCGTACTTGAGCAACTTCGCGGGGTCCAGGCGCACCTGGTACTGCTTCTCGAAACCGCCCCAGGAGTTGATCTCCGCGGTCCCGGGAACGGTCCTGAGCCCTGGCTTCACGACCCAGTCCTGGATCGTCCGCAACTCCGTGAGGTCCTTCCCCGTCCCCGTCACGACGTAGTGAAAGACCTCGCCCAGGCCCGTGGCCACGGGGCCCATCTCCGGCCGCGGCAGGCCCTCGGGCAGCTCCACCGTGCTCAGGCGCTCCGCGATGAGCTGGCGGGCGAAGTAGACGTCGGTCCCGTCCTCGAAGACGACGACGACCTGGGAGAGGCCGAACTTCGAGATGGACCGGACTTGCTCCAGCCGGGGGAGCCCCCCGATGGCCTGCTCCACGGGGAAGGTGATCTGCTGTTCCACCTCCTCCGGGGCGAGTTCCGGGGCGACCGTGTTGATCTGGACCTGGACCGGGGTCGTGTCGGGGAAGGCGTCGATCTCGAGGTGTACAAACGCCGCGGCCCCGGCCACGGCGAAGGCCGCCGCCCCCGCGACGACGAGAAAGCGGTGGCGCAGCGACCAGGTGATGACGCGATCGAGCATGGCGGTCCCCGGGGTCCCCTAGTCGTCCACGCAGCCGGCGCCGAGCTTGCTCTTCAGGATGTCCGCCTTGAGCACCGCGCTCCCCGCCGTGGCGACCACCTCGCCCGGGAGGACACCACCCAGCACCTCCGTAAAGCCCCCCGAACGGACGCCGACGCGCACCTTGCGGGTCTGGAAGATCTCGTCGCTCAGGCGCACGAACACGACGTGGCAGCAGCCCTCCCACTGCACCGCTTCGTCGGGAACGACCACAGCCTTCGGGGCCTCGCGGACGGTGATGCGTCCCGTGCCGAAGGTCCGGGCGCGGATGGCGCGGTCGGGGTTCTCGACCTCGGCCCGCACGCGGACCGTGCGGGTCCTCTCGTCCGCGGCCGTCGCGATCCAGGTCACCTTCCCCTTGAAGGCGCCGTCTCGGGCCCCGTCGGGATGGAAGGAGACCGCCTGCCCCGTTGCGACGAGGGAGGCGTCCTCCTGCCGGACGTCGAGCTGCACCCACATGCGGGAGACGTCGGCTACGACGAAGAGGGTCCGGGCCGCCTCCACGACCTCACCCGGCACCGTCTCCTTCTCGATGACGACGCCGTCGAGCGGGGCCGTGACCGGGAGGAGGTTCGCGGTCGCGGCCCTGTCTCCCAGGGACTTCGCGACCTCGGTCGGGAGGCCCAGGAGGCGCATCCGCTCCGTGAGCGCGTCGTCCGCGAGCCCTGAAACGTCCTCCGCGCGGACGGGGAGGCCGAGGTTCACGAGCCGCTGCTGGGCGTTGAAGACGCTGATGCGCGCCTCCCGGGCCTCGGCCTCCGCCTCTTGGAGGTCCGCCTTGGGGCGCAGGCCCTCCTTCGCGGAAGCCTGGATGCGCTCGAGGACCCGAGCCTTCACGTCCGCCTGGGCCAGGGCCGAGAGGAACTCCGCCTTCGCCTTACCGACCTCCTCCGCGTCCACGAGCGCGACGACCTCGCCCCGCCGGACCTCCTGCCCGACCTCCTTGAAGACCCGCGCGACGGTCCCGGCTGCCTTCACCGAGACCCGCGCGACGCGGGTCTGGTCGTAGTCCGTCTCCCCGTTGGCGACGAGGCGTGCGGCCATGGGGCGCTCCTCGACGGGACCGAGGGCGACTCCCGCCTTCCGCACGGCCTCCGCGCTGGCGAACTGCACCCGGAGGTGGTGCGTCTGGCAGGTGAAGGGCTCCTTGGCGCCGGGAGCACCGGGCTCAGCCACGACCGCCGGCGCCGCCGGGTCCTTCGGGACCTCGCCCTTCACCGCGATCTCCGGGTGGCAGAGCGTGCACTGCGACTCGGGGAGTCCGTGCTCCTTGCACCAGTCGTCGGCCTTGCCCTTCTCGAGGATCTCGGGGTGGCAGGCGGTGCACTTCGACTCGGGGACGCCGTGCTCCTTGCACCAGTCCTTGGCGTTGCCGCCAGCGAGTTCCGGGTGGCAGGCGATGCACTTGGAGTCGGGGACGTTGTGCGCCTCGCACCAGTCCTCTTTCTCCTCGACGACGGGCGCCTTCCCCATGGCTTCCGAGAACTTCGGTGCCTTCCAGCCATTGCGGTGGCCCCAGAGGCCCACGGCGCCGAGAGCCCCGAAGACGAGCACCGTGGAGCCCAACCGGACGACCGACGACCCCAGCGTCCGCGTGTCTTCACTCATCGCTGCCTCCTCGGACCCGCCGGGGGCTGTTCTCCCGGGGGTCCCGCATCCTTGTCCCGCCCGCTCCCGGCATCGATCGCCTCCGGCGGCGGTCCGACGGCGGCCTCGAAGTCCAGCGCCGCGGCCCGGTACCGGACCGCGGACTCCAGGAGCGCCTTGCGGGTCGTGAGCGCCCTCTGCTGGGCCGTGATCCAGTCGAGGACCCCGACCTCGCCCGCCCGGAACGCCCTCTCGGCGAGATCCTGGGTGCGCTGCACGAGCGGCAGGACCTCCTTCTCGAAGGCGTCCAGCTCCGTCCGGACCCTCCGCATGCGGCCCAGGGCGTCCATGGCCTCCGCCCGGGCGCGCTGGAGCGCCGCGACGTACTCGGCCCGGGCCCTTGCGCGCTGCGCCTCCTTCTCGGCGATCTCCCCCTGGTTGCGGTCGAAGAGGGGCAGCTCCAGGCCGATGGAGGGCCCCGCGTGCCAGGCCCCGTCGTCCTCGCGGGTGATCAGCGGACCGAGATTGAGGTGCGGGTACTGCCTCTCGACCGCGAGCCGGAGCTCGTGCTCCGCACGCTTGTAGGCCGCCTCCAGCGCCTTCAGGTCCGGGCGGCCCGCGAGGAGGCGGCGGTCGATCTCGGCCTCGGGGACATCCGGCAGCACCTCCACCGGGAGCGGGTCACCGGATCCGACGATCCGCAGGGCGTACCCGGGAGGGAGTCCGAGGAGCCGGGCGAGCTCGCGCCGGGCGGCCTCGACCTCTCCCTCGGCGCGAAGGGTCTCCCGGCGGACCTCGGCGACCTCCAGGTCCGAGGCCGCCACCTCCACCTCGGTGCCCTCTCCCATGTCGCGGCGCCGCCGGACCGTCTCCCGAGTCCTCTCTCGGAGCGCGGCCTCCTCCCCGAGGAGCGAGACCTCCCTCTCGGCCGCGAGGACCGCAAGCCGCTGGCGGCGGACTTCGGCCGCGAGGCGCCACTCCTCGGCCACGATCCCCGCCCGGACCTCCTCCACCTTCGCCGTGGCAGCGTCGATCCTCGCCGACCTCTCCGCCCCACGGAGGAGCTCGAAGAGGAAGTCGAAGTCGACGGTCGTGCCGGCGCCCGACTCCAGGCCTCGGGCGACCGACAGGCCGACCTCCGGGTTGGGCCAGAGACCCGCCTGGATGAGCGCCGCGCGGGCCTCGCCGGCCTCCAGCCGCCTCGCCCGGAGCTCCGGGTTGAGGGTCAGCGCGACCGCGACGAGCTCCGCCTCGTCGAGGCCGTCCGCTGGATCGAACGCCGCCCCCCGGGGAACCAGAGGCCCGGCGGTGCTGCGGACCAGCTCGACCTCCGGGATCCCGCGGGTCCTGAGCGCCGCGAGCTCCTTCGCCGGGTCGAGCGGATCCGGTTCGTAGGAGACGCATCCCGCGAGCGCAACGGCGGGCAGGAGGATCCAGGATGTGGGGAACGGCCTCGGCATGCGTGTCTCCGGACGCGGTTGGGGAAGGGGGAGCGAACCCCGGAGGCCGGACCGGGGCGGTCGATGCCCCGCCGGCTCGCGCCGGATCGCTAGCAGCGAAGGACGGTCGTGGTCCGCGGTCCGGGAGGCGGCGGCCTTCGGAGCGGCCGGTCCCTCAGGTCCCAGAGTCCCGGCGCGACGACGACCGCGGTCAGAGGCGACTCGAGGACCGCAAGGGACGCGACCTGGGCTGGAACGGTTCTCCTGACGGAGCCTGCAATCGCGGCGTCCCTCACGGTGGGCACGGCGTAGTCGGTGCAGTCCTCGCATCCGTCCCTGCCTGCCTCGGGACCGTGCCGGGGCTCCAGCTCCCCGCTCGTGCCCCTGCCGGCGCAGCAGGGGAACGCCGCCGACTCCAGCTTCCAGGTACCGTCCGTGTGCACGCAGATGCTGACCCCTCCCGGCAGGAAGAGGAGCCACGTGTGCGCAAGGAGGACCAGCGGGAGGACGCGCCGCATCACGACGCGGCCCGCTCCACGACTACCCCGCGAAGGGGCGGGACGCCGGGCCGGACCGCAGCCCCTTCGAGCGCGCTCCGCGCCAACTTGAGCCAGGAGGGATCCGCTATCCGGTAGTAGGCCAGCTTCCCCTGTGCCCTGTAGGCCACGGCCCCGGCATTGCGGAGCTCCTTGAGCTGCTGGGAGGTCCCCGCCATCGAGAGGCCGAGCAGCGCCGCCAGGTCGCAAACGCAGAGCTCCCGCCCCTCGAGCCCCAGGAGGATGCGCAGGCGGCTCGGGTTGGAGAGGACGTGGAACGCCTCCGCCGCCGCGCGGAGGATGGGTTCCTCGGGTGAGGCCTTGCGGGCCGCGGCTACCTCGACCGGGTCCACGAAGTCCACCTCGCAGACGCCCTCGGCGACGCGCCGCCTCCAGCCCTTTCGTCCTTTGGAACGCTTCATCATTTCCAAAGGTATGGAATGAACACCGGCCTGTCAAGATCCCCAATCCCGTGGTCATGCGGCCGGCGTTGCCGCCGGAGAGGGTTCGGGGACTGGGGCTGAGGGCATCCCGTTCCCGCTCTCATCGCCGCGGTGGAACAGCCGGTAGAGGACCGGCAGGGCAACGAGGGTGAGCAGCGTCGAGGAGACGAGTCCCCCGATGACCACCGTGGCCAGCGGCCTCTGGACCTCCGCGCCCGTCCCCGTGGCCAGCGCCATCGGCACGAAGCCCAGCGAGGCGACCAGCGCCGTCATCAGCACGGGGCGGAGCCGGGCCAGCGATCCCTCCCGGACGGCGTCCGCGAGCGGCCTCCCTTCCTCGCGCAACCGGTTGATGAAGGACACCATCACGAGGCCGTTCAGCACCGCGACTCCCGACAGCGCGATGAACCCGATCCCCGCGGAGATGGAGAACGGAAGGTCCCGGGCCCACAGGGCGACCACGCCCCCGGTGAGAGCCAGGGGGACTCCCGTGAAGACGAGGAGCGCCTGCTTGATGGACCCGAAGGTCGCGAAGAGGAGCAGCAGGATGAGGAACAGCGCCAGCGGGACAACGACCTCGAGCCTCTCCTTCGCAGCGATGAGGTTCTCGAACTGACCGCCCCAGCCGAGCCAGTAGCCTTCGGGGAGCTTGGGGATCTCCCGGTCGATGCGGACCTGGGCCTCCTCGACAAAGGACCCGAGGTCCCGCCCCCGCACATTGCACTGGACGACGACCCTGCGCTTGCCGGCCTCGCGGCTGATCTGGTTGGGCCCTTCGACGAGCTCGATACGGGCAAAGGTCGAGAGCGGGAGGAACGAGGGCCCCCCGGACGACGTTTCCCCGTCACCGGGAGGCTCCTCGTCCGACCCCCCTAAGAGGACGGGCACCGGGAGGTTGCGGAGAGAGTCGAGGTCGTTGCGGATGCGCTCCGGGAGACGCACGACGAGCGGCGTCCGGCGGTCCCCCTCGATCCACTCTCCCGCCTCACGGCCCCCGAGCGCGATCTCGACCACCTCCTGCACTTCGGCCACGTTGAGCCCGTAGCGCGCGATGGCGGCGCGGTCCACCTCCACGGTCAGCACGGGAAGCCCCGTCACCTGCTCCACCTTCACGTCGGCCGCCCCCGGGATGCCGCCCAGGATCCGAGCCACCTTCCCGGCGTACCCCCGGAGGGTCTCCAGGTCGTCCCCGAAGACCTTCACGGCGAGGTCGCTCCGGACCCCGGAGATGAGTTCGTTGAACCGCAGCTCGATGGGCTGGCTGAACTCGTAGGCCTGCCCGGGGACGGCCTCCAGCGCCTCGGCCATCCGGTCGGCCAGTTCCTCCTGCGTGCGGGCCTTCTTCCACCCCTCGCGAGGCTTCAGCATCACGTAGGTGTCGGAGACGTTGGGGCCCATCGGATCGGTGGCCACCTCCGCGGTCCCCGTACGGGCGAAGACGGAGAGCACCTCGTCGGGGAACTCCGCGAGGAGCCGCTTCTCGACCTGCCCCTGCATGGCGACGCTCTGTCCCAGCGAGATGGAGGGCATCCGCGCCGGCTGGACCGCGATGGCGCCCTCCCCGAGCTTCGGGACGAACGTGCTCCCGAGCCCCGAGGCGAGGAGCCCCGTCCCCGCGAGGAGGAGGAGGGCCGAGCCCACGACGAGCCCTGGGCGGCGGAGCGCGACGTCCAGCGTCGGCGCGTAGGAGGCCTTCGCCGCGCGGACGAGCGCGTTGTCCTTCTCGGAGACCTTCCCCCCGAGGAGGAGGGCGATGAGCGCCGGGACCAGCGTAAACGTGAGGAGCAGCGAGCCGGCCAGCGCCAGGAGCACCACCTCCGCCATCGGCCGGAACATCTTCCCCTCGATCCCCGTCAGGCTCAGGATCGGGATGTAGACGATCATGATGATCCCGACCCCGAAGAGGACCGGTCGCGCCACCTCCCGGGACGCCTCGTAGGCCAGCGAGACGCGCTCCGCCCGCGTGGGGGCACGTCCTAGGTTGTGCCCCGCCTCTCCCAGGCGCCGGAGGATGTGCTCCACCATCACCACCGCCCCGTCCACGATGATCCCGAAGTCCACGGCGCCCAGGCTCATGAGGTTCCCGCTGATCCCGCCTCGCACCATCCCCGCCACGGCGAACAGCATCGAGAGCGGAATGGCGAGAGCCACGATCAACGCCGCCCGCACGTGTCCCAGGAGGAGGAACAGGATCACGATCACGAGGACGGCGCCCTCGAGCAGGTTGTTCCGCACGGTCTGTAGCGTGGCCTCGACCAGGTAGGTACGGTCGTAGAGGGTCTTGACCTCCACGTTCTCCGGGAGGGACTTCGCGATGGCCCGGATCTTCTCGTCCACGCGACGGGAGACGGTCCGGCTGTTCTCGCCGAGGAGCATGATGGCCGTCCCGACGACCGCCTCCTCGCCGCTCACCGTCGCCGCCCCCGTGCGAAGCTCCTTCCCCTCGGCCGCCCCGGCGACGTGGCGGACCAGGACCGGGACCCCGTCGTGGACCCCGAGCTTCACGTTGAGGACGTCCTCCAGCGACTCCACGCGGCCCGTGGAGCGGATGACGTACTGCTCGCCCCGGTGCTCGACGTAGCCGCCGCCGACGTTGGCGTTGTTGGCCGCGAGGGCATCCGCCACGTCCCGGAAGGAGAGCCCGTAGGCGCGGAGCTTCGCGGGGTCGGGCGTCACGTGGATCTGGCGCTCGTAGCCGCCGATGCTGTTCACCTCGGTCACGCCGGGCACCGTGCGGAGCTGCGGCCGGACGATCCAGTCCTGGACAGTCCGCAGATCGGTCAGGGAGTACGGGCTCCCGTCGGGCCTCGGACCCGTCGCGTGCACCTCCCACATGTAGATCTCGCCGAGCCCCGTGGAGATGGGGCCCATCGTGGGCTCCCCGATCCCGGCCGGGAGCGACTCCTTCGCCTCCAGGAGCCGCTCGGCCACGAGCTGGCGGGCCCGGTAGATGTCGGTCCCGTCCTCGAAGACGACCGTGACCTGGGAGAGCCCGTACCGGGAGAGCGAGCGCACCTGCTCCACCCCGGGGATGCCCCCCATGGCCCACTCGATGGGGAAGGTGACCAGCTTCTCCACCTCGACCGGGGACAGCGCCTGGACCTGGGTGTTGATCTGCACCTGGACGTTGGTGATGTCCGGCACGGCGTCGATGGGGAGCTTTCCGAAGGACCAGATCCCGACCCCCGCGAGCGCGACGGCGAGGAGGACCACGAAGATACGCTGCCGGACGGCGAAGAGGAGGACCCTGTCGAGCATCAGACCGCCCCCTCCCCTTCTTCGCCCGTCCGGATCCGGACGACGCGAGCTAGCGGCTCGACGATGACGATGCCGTCGCCCGCGTGGCCGGTCTTCGCCCCTCGCAGGATGGCCTGCACGACAGCGTCCGTCTGACTGCCGGCGCAGACGACCTCGATGGCGGTCTTCCGGTGGTAGTCGATCTCGTCCTCGACCACCTTGAAGGCCCCGCCCGCTCCGCGACCGCGCCCCTGCCCCCGCACGTCCTGGACCGTGAACCCCGGGAAGTGCGGGAGCGCGTGCAGCGCCCGGACCACCTCCGCGAGTCGGTGCGGCTGGAACACGCCCCGCACCCGGAACATGGCGCTAGTGGTCATGGCCGCCCGCCTCCTTCCCGAGCTCCGCCTTGAGGACGAAGCCGTTCTTCACGACCACCTTGTCCCCGGGCTTGACCCCCTCCAGGACCTCCACCGTCGCCGGGTCCCTGCGGCCGATGCGGACGGGCCGGGGCTCGTACTTCCGCTCCTCCTCCTCGACGAAGACCACCTCGCGCCCCTCGTGCCGGAAGACGGCCTCGGCCGGGAGCGCGGCCTTCGCCTCCGCCTCCTCGAGCACGATCCGGACGGCCCCGAAGAGCCCGGGCCGCCACTTCCCGTCGGGGTTCGGGAGGAAGACCCGGCCCTCGGCCATGCGGGTCCTCTCCTCCGCGACGGGGCTGAGGTAGTCCACGCGCCCCTCGCCCGACGCATCGAGCCCGTCCACTCGGACGCGCACCTTCTGGCCGGGGCGCACTCGCGGGAGGTCGGCGGGCGGCACCTGGAACCGCACCTGCACGCGAGAGAGGTCCGTCACTACGAACACCCGCGTTGAGGTGTCCACGCTCTCCCCGAGGACGCAGTGCTTCTCGACGACGATGCCCTCGATGGGGGAGCGGAGCGAGTACCACGCGATGCGGTCGTCGGGCTCCTTGCCGAGACCCTCGACCTCGCTCTCGGCGACGCCGAGGAGGTGGAGCCGCCGCTCGCGGTTCTGGAGGTTCGCCTCCGCGGCGCGCAGCGCCCTCTGAGCGTCCAGGAGCCGCGCCACGTGGGCGAACTCCACGGACTCCCGCACCGAGGCGTACTCGGCCGCCGCCGCGTCGAAGGCGTTCCTCGCCGTGAGGAGCTCGGCCTCGCTGTTGATCTTCCGCCGGAAGAGGTCTTCTTCGCGGTCGCGGTTGCGCTTCGCGAGCCTGTGGTTGGAGTAGGCCGTGAGCAGTCGGCCCTTGTCCTCTCCGATGGCCAGCCCGGCGGTCTCCTCCCGTGCGGCCTCCGGGCTCGGTTCCTTCGCCAGCACGCCGAGCATGGTCTTGGTGTTCCCGCTCACCGTGCTCTGGCGGTCGTGGTCG
Source organism: Planctomycetota bacterium (assembly GCA_023150535.1). Classification (GTDB taxonomy): domain Bacteria; phylum Planctomycetota; class JAJSAM01; order JAJSAM01; family JAKLKS01; genus JAKLKS01. The sequence goes on along the minus strand of JAKLKS010000001.1, from coordinate 47,310 downwards.
AAGGAGGCGAGGTCCCGCGCCCGGAGCGCCTCCAGGTATCCGATCTTCGCCTCGCCGAGCTCGGGGCTCTCGATGACCGCCAGCACCTCGCCCGCCTTCACCCGCGAGCCGAGGACAGCCTTCACCTCCCGTGCCGTGCCGGCGGCCTTCGGCGTGATGTGGGCCACCTGGTCCGGGTCAGCGATCACCTCGCCGGGGAGTTCCAGCGAGATCTCGATCTTCCCGGGGCCTGGCGATCCGATCTCCAACTTGGCCTCGGCGGCCGCCTCGGGGGAGAGGGCGACATGGTCGCCACCTTCCTCCTCCCCTTCGTGCCCGGCCTCGCCGGCATGGCCTTCGTGGCCCGCCTCCCCGGCCTGCTCCTTGTGCCCGCCGCGGGGCGCGTTCTCCACGTGCTCTCCCTTGCCGCATCCGACCAGCAGGAGAGCGAGCCCCATCACCGCGGCCATGCCCAACGGGATCCTGGTCTTCATGGAGTCACTCCTTCCGTTCCGGGCCGGGCGCGGGTGCGGCCTCCAGCGGTCCGGCGATGAGCCGCTCGATCTCGATGCGCCTGCGGTGGAGCCCCGCCAGGGACTCCGCCTCCCTCGCCGCGGACTCCGCGTAGGTCCGCCGCGCGTCGAGGAGCTCCAGGTAGCCGACCTTGCCGGCACGGTAGCGCTCCGTCGTGGCCTCGAGGACCTCTCGGGACCAGGGGACGATGCGGATCCGGAAGGACTCGGCCTCCCGCACGGAGGCATCCAGAGCCGCCCTCGCGGCCACGAGGTCGGCCCGCAGCCTCTGCTGCGCGGCGTTCCGGCGCATGCGCACAGCGGAGAGCCGCGCCTCCGCGGCTGCGATCTCCCCCTGCCTCCTGTCGAAGACGGGGAGCGGCATCGAGACCTCGAACAGGTAGCCGCGGTCGCCCGTCTCCTCGAAGCCCCGGCGTCCCGCGCCCAGGGTCACGTCCGGGATGCGCCCCGCCTTCGCCGCGTCGAGCTCCGCCCGGAGCACCCGTTCCTCGGCCTCGAAGCGGGCAAGGTCCGGATTGCGGTCGAGGAGCGGCACCAGGTCCTCTGCGCCGGGTGGCGCCGGGACGGGCGGGAGGTCGCCGACCGCCTCGGTGAAACGGGGTCTCTTCGACCCCCAGTTCGACACCAGGCGGGCGCGCTCTCCTTCGAGGTCGGCCGCGGCCTTGTCCCGCTCGATGGACACCGCGGCCGCGTCGATCTCGATCCGCCGCACCTCCACGGGTCCCACGGCCCCGCCCTCGGCGCGGGCCCTCGTCGCCCGCAGGGTCTCCTCCGCGATGCGCAGGGAGTCCTCGGCGACACGAAGCCGCGCCTGGGCCCCGAGCACCCCGACGAAGTCCCGGGCCGTCGCGGTGAGGACGTCGAGCCGGAGGGCCTCGTAGTCCCAGCCGGCGAGCTCCGCCTCCCCCTCCGCCACGGCCATCCGGGCGGAACGCTTCCCGCCGAGCTCCACGAGCTGGGAGAGCAGCACCGTCCTCTCGGCGCTGTCCTTGAGCGTCCCTCCGACGTTCTCGTGGGAGTAGGAGGCCTCGGGATTGGGGAGGAGCCCTGCCTGGATCTGGCGGGCCTCGGCCGCCCGGACCTCCAGTGCTGCCGCAGGAAGGGAGGGGCTGCGGAGGAGGGACAGCGCCAGCGCCTCGCGAAGCGTCAGCGGGCCGTCCGGTTCCTCCGGTAGCGGCCCACTCTCGGCTGGCGGACGCACCTCCGCTCCCAGCGGCCGGGGCGGCGGCAACGCAGGCCTGCCGGTGCTGGCGCAGGAGGGTGTGACGAGAGCGCAGAGTACGGCAGCGAGAACGGCGGATCGCATGGGGCTTCCTCGGGACGGGGAACGGGAACGAAGACCCGACGAGGAAGCCGGCTAGATGCGGAGCGCGAGGGGGAGGGAGGGAGCGACCCGGGGCCGCGGAACGGCCGCATGGAGCGCGGGGCTCCCCACATGGCGCGGCGCGAGGACGAAACCTCCGGCGGAAGGGGGAGCGACGGCAACGTCCGGGATCTGCAACCGGACGATCCCGCGCGCATCCCACCGGGGGAGCGGCAGGTCCTCGCAGGCGGTGCACTGCGTTTCACTCCCCGCGGACGGGCCCTGAGGTGCCGTAGGAATAGCAGGGACGCATCGAGAGACGTCGCACGGGCCCCACTCGATGGCGACGTGCGCGTTGGGTCCGTTGTCCACGCAGAGAACGATGCCGCCGGAACCGAATGGCAAGAGGGCCATGGCGACCATCGGGAGGACAAGCAACCAGCGGGAGAAAGCGTACATGGGCCGGAACCGTAGCCGACAGGATGATGCCTGTCAAATTCCGCACCACCCATTACACCCAAGGAGCGGCCTCGACCGCGGCGAAGATCAACGATGAGGGAGTTCTGGTATCCCCGGCAGGAGTCGAACCTGCGACCTGCTGGTTAGGAACCAGCCGCTCTATCCTACTGAGCTACGGGGACCCAGATGCGGCCCGTTGCAACAGGGGGGTATTCTATCGGGCTGGGCCGGGATCTGCGCCGTCTCCCGTGGCCGCCGGCGCCCCGTAGTCGAGGGCGACCAGACTCGCTCGAGTCCGGCTGTCCACCATGTGGGCGTAGATCTGGGTCGTGGTGAGGTCCGCGTGGCCGAGGATCCCCTGGAGGTCGGTCACCGCCGCGCCGCCCTCGAGGAAGTGGACGGCGAACGTATGGCGGAGGCTGTGGTAGACGATGCCCCGCCCCTCGAGGCCCGCGGTCCGGAGCGCCTTCTTGAACGCCCCCCCGATGGTCACCCACGCCCGGCCGTAGGACGAGAGGAAGATGGGCTCGTCATCGGGGACGGGCCGGCCGCGCTTGCGTGCCCGCGACTCCCGGACCCGCAGGAGTTCCTCGGCGAGCCGTGGGTGGAACGGGATCCGGGAGGCGTTCCCGACCTTGGGCCGGAAGAGGGAGATGGTCCCCGTCCCACTCCCGGACCCGAAGGTGACGTCCGCCCACGTGAGACGGAGGAGCTCTCCGAGACGCGCCCCGGTGTAGAGCCCCGCGGCCACGAGCGGCCGGAGGGCCGGGTCGGAAGCCTCGATGAGGCGGCGGGCCTCGTCTTTGGTGAGGGAGACCCGCGGCTGGCGTGCCTCCCGCGCCTTCACGACCCGGAGGACTGGGTTCTCCCGGAGGCGCCCCAGCTTCACGAGTCGGTTGAGTGAGGCCCCAAGGACCATCAGCGCCCGGTTCACCGTTGCGTTCGACGCAGCCCGGGCGACCTCCGTCACGTCGGGATCCTTCACCTCCCCGGGCCGGCGGACCGTCTTCCAGGATCGCTCCCGCCGCCAGGCCCGGAAGGCCTCGATGTCCGCCGGGGTCACCGCGTCGGCAGGGACGGTTCCCAGCGGGCTCTGCGCGATCGCGTTGCGGTGCCCGCGGTAGGAGTCGAGCGTGTTCCGCATCCGGCCCGCGGCCTCGCGGGAGGCGATGTACTCGTCGATGGCGTCGAGGACGGTGAAGGGGCGGGCGGGAGTCTCGGCGGCGGTCCCCGGGGCGGCGCTCTGCATCGTGAGGGCCGCGGGTCCCGCCAGGGCCGGGGGCGGCGGGGCGTAGGTGCCCGCGTAGAGGGCCTTCCGGACTTCCGCGAGCAGGGCCTCGGCCGCCCGGCGGGACGGGACCGACCGGACGATCTCCCGGACCCGCCCGTTCGGGGCCCGGCGCCGCTCGGGGTCCGGGAACCGGACGTACCACGTCGACTGCGAGGTGGGCTTGCGGTAGATCCGTCCGAATACCCGTCGGCGCCGCCGGCCCCCCTCCTCGTGGGAGGATGATGCGGAGCGCCGGTCTCGGGCCTCGGGATCGAGCGGCTCCGGGGTCTGGTTCCTGGGCATGTCCGCATGAGGGCTCGTCCCGGGGGGCACATCAAGGGTGTTCCTGGGCCAGCCATCGCCCATCAGCGAGCCTCCAAGCGGGCACGGACAGCGCCCGCCCCGACGATGCGGTCGCGGAGCGCGTTCACGTCGAGGGGACGGGGACTCACGCGGCGCTCCTCGGGGGGCCCGAGGAGCGAGGCCACGAAGCGCTCAAGGCCGCCCCGCACGATGAGCACCCGCCCCCTCCGCGACCCCAGGGTGGCCACCCGGATGGAGGGGATCGCCTGCTCCGCGAGGAGCCGGTAAAGCGTCGCCCGGCCCACGGGGAGGAGCTCGAGCGCCTGGGCCACGGACAGGAGGTCGCCGGGGAGGAGGTGGCGACGAGGCTCAGAAGCCTCCGCCGGGAGCGCGTCGCTGGGCCGCACGGCAGTCCCTCCGTCGGATAACCGTCCGCATGAAGAATGTGCCGGGCGGGAGCCACGCGGGACAGGTCAGGGAGCCGGCTCGTGGGTCTCCTTCGATGCAACCTCTGCTACAATCCCCTGTTGTGGCGGTCGCCTCCGGGAGAGAGGCGGGGTGAGGCGCGGCGCGACACCTCCCGGGATTCCTCCGTTACCTCGGGGGCCGGCCCTGCGCCGAACCTGTAGGCGTTGCCGAAGCCGAAGGAAGACGGTGGGTCCGAGAGGTAACGGGTGTCGGACGGCGACGAGATCGACCTGATCCAAGGGCTCAAGACTGGCTGCCCGGAGGCGCAGCGGCGCCTCTGGGATTCCCACTACGAGGCCGTGTTCGGGTTCGTGGCCATCGCCATTCTGAAGGGGAGAGCCTTCCACGACGCCGAGGACATCACCCAGGACGCGTTCCTGCGGGCATTCAGGTCCATCGGGACCTTCCGGGGAGACTGCCGCCTCCGGACCTGGCTCATCACGCTCGCACGGCATGCTGCCGTCGATCACCGGCGCCGGGAGGCCAGTCGGAGTCCCCCCAATGGGGCGGTGAACGATCCGGAGGTCCTGGAAGGCGTTGCGGATCCCCATGACTCCCCCCGAACTGGCCCCGCCGCAGGGCTTCTGGCCGAGGAACGCCGTTACCACCTGGTCGATCTTCTCGCCAAACTCCCGGAGGCTCAGAGGGAGGTTGTGGTGCACCGCAACCTGAACGGCCTGAGCGTCGCGGAGACCGCCGTGCTCATGGGGAAGTCGGAAGGGGCCGTGAAGATGCTCCATGCGCGCACTCTCCGCGGCCTCGCCGAGAGAGGAGGTGCGCCCGGCTCCTACTTCGCGGACCTCCTGACCAGGAAGGGGGCAGCTGGCCATGATGGGGAGTGACGATCGGAAAGAGGGGGCTCTCGCGGACGCCATCTCGGACTTCGTTGACCGACTGAACTCCGGGAAGGGTCCTTCGGTGGGAGCTTTCCTCCGGAACTACCCCGCCCTGGCCTCGGAGCTTCGCCCGCTCCTCGAGGCGGCGGTTCAGGTGAGGGACGAGACGCGGGATCTCATCGTGAGCGAGGGGGCGCGCTCCGGCTTCGCCGCGGTGCGGGCGAGGTTCCTCGCGGGACCAGGGCAGGACACGGTGCCGGAAGGTGTGGCCGAGGGCTCGCCCGCCCTTCCCCCGATCCCGGTGAGCCAGCGCACGGACTTCCTCGTCCTCCTCCTCTACGTGATGAACGAGATCCGCGGCTTCACGCAGGCCGTCAAGATGCTCCTCCTCGTCGGCGAGGAGGGGATGGCCAAGCGGTTCGTCCCGGACTACTACCAGCACGTCGCCTACGACTACGGTCCCTTCGACAAGGCGGTCTACGACGACATCGCGGGGCTCCGGCGGGCGGGCGTTCTCGAGGCCGTCCGGCCCCCACGCCGGGGCCGACAGCAGGACGACGATGTGGACCTCGTCCGCGGTTCGAAGGAGGTCGAGTACACCTTCCGGCTGACGGCCAAGGGGAAGAGGGTTGCCGAGTCGCTGGCCAGGAGCGCTGAAGCTCGGGATCCCGCCATCTTGGCCGGGGTGCGCGACGTGAGCTCGAAGTACGGCTCGCTTCCTCTCAAGGACCTGGTCCGTCTCGTCTACGAGCGCTACCCCGCCCTCACGACCAAGTCGAAGATCCGCCGCCGAGTCCTCGGCGAGGACGAGTGAAGCGCCGAGGGGACCCCGCCCGGGCAGTCGTTGCGGAGCGCTCGCTCCGCGCGCCGCTACGGAAGCTGTTCCCGGCGCGGCGGTTCGCGCTCCGTACAGAGGTCTCCTTCCACGGAAAGAGCATCGACATGCTGTTCCTCGACCGGGAGACCCGCCGCCTCGTGGCCGTCGAGCTCAAAGTGAGCAAGTGGCGGAAGGCCCTCCTCCAGGCGGCCGTGTACCAGCTCGGCGCGCACCGGGTCTATGTGGCGCTCTGGCACCGCCACCTCGATGCCGAACGGGTCGCCGTCATCCAGAGCCACGGCCTTGGCGTCATAGAAGTGGCCGAGGGCCCGAGGGGGCGACGCGAGGCGCGGGTCGTCGCGGCTCCGAGGAGGCAGTCGTTCCTCAACCGGCGGCACGCGCATCAGCTTCGCGGAGCGTTCGAGTGATCTCGTAGGCATCCGTGGTGCAGGGAGGCGTCGATGAAGCCGCTGGGGCCGCTGATGCTCCTTCGACCGCAAGGAGGACACAAGCGCCTCCTCCGTGCCGCGGACGGCTTCTACCACGGCCTCCACGTCCCTGTAACGGTCGTCGACCACGTGGCGAACTTCGTCCTCGAGACGGACAAGCCTTTCATTGCGGATCCCACCACGTACTTCTTCGTGCTACGGCCGGAGCGGCTGTGCGATGCGGACAAGAAGGCCGTCCGTCCGTGGCTCTTGCGGCTTGCGAAAGGCTTCGGCGCACCGTTCGAGGTTGCACTGGGACGCCGCGCCCTCGTCCCTGCCGACTTCCCGGAGAAGGGGAACGCCACCGACGACGCCGTGCGGAGGGTACTCACCCACCAGAAGGCAAAGTTCCTGGGCCAGATGAACCTCCCGCTCGAGCCCTACTACGCGAAGTACGCCCTCTACGGGGACTCCGCTCCCGCATCGTCCTCCCCACCTCCGGCGGGACCGGCCTTTCTCGTGCCGCCCTACTTCCCATTCCGCAACGTGGAAGACCCCTGGTACGACCTCGATCTCCGCCTCGCTGAGCGGGCGCTCTCGGTTCGCGAGAAGGGAGAACGGATCGCCCCGGTGATCCACCTCGATGCCGTTGCGCTCGAGGACGAGGCTGTCGTGGATCGGATCGTGGCGGACTACCGTGCCCGGGCATTCGACGCCTGCCTCCTGTGGGTGAACGACCTCCCCGAGGACGCAGCGCCGGCCGAGCATCTGCGGGGGCTCGTCCGGCTCGTGCGCGGCCTCTCCTCAGGTGGCCGCCAGGTGTTCAAGCTCTACGGCGGTTACTTCTCGATGCTCCTCTTCGCCCAAGGATTGACCGGATTCACGTGCGGACTTGGGCAAGGAGCCTGGAAGAACGCCTATGCGTTTGGACCTGGAGGCGGAGCACCGAAGCCGAAGTTCTACGTCCCAGCGCTCCACCGCTCGATGGAGCTCGCGAACGCGGAGCGGCTGCTGCGTGAGCACGGGTCCCTGCGGTGCCCCTGCAAGGCGTGCCGGGATGTCTACGGCTCCAACATCGATCGATTCGCAGCGATGGGCGAGGACGGGCACTGCGAGAGTCACTTCCTCTACGCCCGCCAGGCGGAGGCGAAGGCTCTCCTCGACCGGGGTGTGGACTCGTGTCTGACCGCGCTCACCACGACCGCGGGGAAGTTCGGGGACAACGCCCTCGTGAAGGTTGCGGCGCTCCGGACTTGGCGCGAGGTCCTCGCGCCAACCTAGACCCGCGCGAGTGGCGCTGCACCGGCTGTGATGCGCTTCTCGGCGTGGAACGCCGAGGGCGCCTCTACCTCCGCCACAAGAAAGCACAGTACGTGGTCCTCGGCGAGGCCATCGCCATCTGCCGCAAGTGCGGCCTCGCGAACGACCATCCCCCCACGCGCACGGCGCCGGCCGCCGCGAGCGGTCCGTCGCCGCCGGTTCCTTGACGCCGTAGCTGCACTACCAACCACCGAGAGGCGCTTGACGCCCTGAGCGGCCAGTAGAGGCGCCCGACGCCCGGCCGGAAAGGCCAGGCGTCCGTGCCTCTCTCCCACGGGATCCCGGGGGACCTCCAGCGCGAGGTCTCCGGGGAGGCGTTCCAGTCGTTCTTCGAGCAGTCGCTCCGGTGCGACGAGGGTCTCGCGCCGTTCCCGACGTCGGCGGCGCTCCTCGAGTTCCTCCACGCACCCTCGGAGGAGTACGCGAGGAAGGACGCCGCCCTCTGCGCACTCCTGCGGACCTTCCAGGCCGGTGGCCCGCAGCGCCCCGGTGTCGGGGCGCTCCTTCTCCTCGCCCTCTGGCCTGGGCTTGCGGCCATTGCGCGTTCGAAGCGGGGGCCGGCCCGGGAGCCGGAGGAGCTCTGGGCCGAGGTCTACTGGGCCTTCCTGGAGACGGCCTGGCGCTTCCCCGTGGCGCGGCGGACCTCCCGCGTCGCCCAGAACCTCAAGCTCGACACGCTCCATCGCCTGGGGGATGTCGAGGCGGACAGGGCGAAGGAGCAGCAGGCCGTGGCGGGGCTCCTTCGGGCAGCCGAGCGGACGGGGGAGGTCGCCGTCTCCTCCTCCTCTCTGGACCCGGCCGCACTCGCGGAGGAGGCGGAGACCGCGGCCCGCAGGGGGGCCTTCGCCCAGGCGCTCGCCCGGGCCTGCGAGCGGGCCGTCGCGGAAGGGCTCATCTCCGACCTCGACCGGCACCTCATCGTGGCCACCCGCCTCTACGGCCAGAACCTCAAGGCGCTCGCAGAGTTGCGCGGAGTCGCCTACGAGATGGCCAAGAAGCGCCGCCAGCGGGCGGAGGCGGTCCTTCGGCGCCTCCTCGGCCCCCAGGTGGAGCCGTGATTCCGCGGCCCCGTGTCCCGCGGCCACTTGGACCACCACATTCTTCCTTCAGGTGCCGGGAACCCGGCCGGTTGCGAGGGAAGCCGCCTTCGGGAGGTCCGCAGGCCATGGATCGCGAGGAAGTCCAGGCGCTCATCCGTGAGGTCTTCGAGGAGGAGGCGCTCCTCATCGGGGGCCTGGTGGCCGCCCACCCGGTGGACGACGAGTTCGTATGGCGGCTGATGCGAAACCTCGACGCCCTCCGGCGCCGGATCCTGGCCGCCATCGGGGCGCCGGAGCGCCCCTCCCGCCCCCTGGAGCCCCGGGGGGCGGTGCCGCACCCGGCCGTGGAGGAGTTCCTGGCGCGCCTTCGCCGAGACGCCGAGACGGGGGCTGCGAAGGGGGCACGCTCGTGACCGACCCTCGCGAGTCCCGGCCCCTCGTCGTCGGCGGCCAGGGTCGAAGCTCCGCCGAGCTCGAGACCTCCGCCCGGGTCGCCGCCGTGGCCATCTTCGCGCTGGCGCTCCTCGCCCTTCTCGGGGGCGCCCTGTGACCCCCCACTGCGTTCCGGATCGGACCTTCCGCCCGGGGGACATCGAGGCCCTCCAGCCGCTGCGGAAGTACTGGGGCATCCTCCAGGTGGCGCGGTGGAGCGGGGAGCGCCCCTCGGTCTGCGTCAACGCGCAGGTCGCCCCTCGCCGCTGGCGCACCGTTGGTCGCGGGGCATCGATCGAGGAGGCCGTCGCTTCCGCGCTCGGCCGCGCCGAGGAGGTCTCGCGCCGGAAGGCGGAGCGCCTACGCCTCGTGACGACGCCCTACTACTGCCCCACCTGCGGCCAGGACACGGGGCGGACCACCCGTGGGACGCCGAGACGGTGTGAGGTCTGCGCCGCGCTCCGCCAGCGGACCCACCGCGGCCTCAAGCGGGGACTCGACCGCAGCCGGGATCGCACGCGGACCTTCGAACCCGGGGTCGACCTCCAGGGCATCGACCTCCGACTCCAGGACGGTGGCGAACGGAAGGGGGAGAGGTAACCATGCGCCAGCCGGATGGGGGGCGAGTCCTGCTCACGCAGTCCCGGCTTCGCGCCTACCGGGAGTGTCCCCGGCTCCACCACCTGAAGTACATCGAGCGCTGGCGGGCGGTCAGGGAGTCGGAGGCGCTGCGGTTCGGCACGCTCGTCCACCGGGGACTGGAAGCCTGGTGGCGCGCGTGGCGCCGCGGAGAGCCCGCCCTGGCCCTTGGCGATGCGCTCGCCGCCGTAGCTGGCCGCGCCGGGGACGCCTACGAGCAGGCGAAGGTCGAGGAGGTCCTCCGAGGCTACGACACCGCCTGGGCCGTGGACGCAGTCCAGTACGAGGTCCTCGGCGTCGAGGTCCCCTTCGAGGCCCCCCTCCTCAACCCGGAGACCTGGAGGTCGTCGGCGACGTGGCGCCTCGCCGGGAAGGTGGACCTCCTCCTCCGGCGCCGGCTCGACGGCCGGGTGCTGGTCTGCGAGCACAAGACGACCTCCGAAGCGATGGATGATCCGGCCGCGGCCTACTGGGCGAGGCTCCAGATGGACGCCCAGATCTCGGCCTACGTCATCGGCGCGGAGTCCCTCGGGCACGAGGTCACGGACACGCTCTACGACGTGGCGCTTCGCCCGGGCCTGCGCCCCCTCTTCGCCACGCCTCCCGAGAACCGGAAGTACCGCAAGGACGGCGGCCTCTACGCGGGGCAGCGCGAGGCTGACGAGACGCCGGACGAGTACCGCACGCGGGTCCGGTCTTCCATCGAGGAGAGCCCGGCCCGCTACTTCCAGCGCCGGCTGATCCCGCGGACCGAAAGCCAGATCCGTGACTTCCTGTCGGACGCCTGGCAGCAGGCCGCGGCGATGCGGCTCTCCGAGCGCATGGGCCACGCGCCCCGGAACCCCGACGCATGTCACCGCTTCGGGCAGTGCGCGTACTGGGAGGCCTGCTCGACCGGGTCGTCGCCGGCGGCGCTCCCGTCCCTCTACGGACAGATCCAGGACGTCAACCCCGAACTCCAGGCACAGGAGGTGTAGCCATGGCGCGCACGACGACGCGGCCGGCGACGGCCCCGGCCGCCCCGACCGCGGCGAGCGGTGGTCCCGCGGGGACGAAGCGCTTCACCATCGCCAACATCCGCAAGGGACTTGCCCCCGGCCCCGACCGGGTCCTGCTCTACGGAATCGAGGGAGTTGGCAAGTCCTCGATGGCCGCCGACGCCGCGGCACCGGTCTTCCTCGCCGCCGAAGACGGCGTCCGCAACCTCTCGCCGGTCCCGGACTGCGTGCCGGAGATCCGCGCGTGGGTGGATGTGCTCGACGCCCTCGAGATGCTCCGGGCCGAGGACCACCCCTACCGCACGGTCGTCATCGACACGCTGGACTGGCTCGACGGCCTCCTGCGGGACGAGATCTGCCGGCGGAACGGGTGGTCGGTCGAGGACTTCGGGGACTACGGCCGCGGGCTCAAGGTCACCCCCGACGAGTGGCGGAAGGTCATCAACGCGCTCCGCCGCCTCGAGGACGAGCGCGGGATGGCGGCCGTCGTCATCGCGCACGCCAGGACCAAGAACTTCCGCAACCCCGCCGGCGCCGACTACCTGCGCTGGGAGCCCAACCTCATGGGCGACCTCGCGCCCGCGCTCTGGAAGGCCTGGGCCCACGCGGTGCTCTTCGCGACCTACGAGGCCGGCGTGTCGGTCGAGGCCCGCGGGAAGGAGCCCGAATCCCTGAAGAGGGGGAAGGGCTGGTCCACCGGGAATCGCATCCTCCACACCTCCTGGAACGCCGCCTGGGACGCGAAGAACCGCTACTCGCTTCCCGAGACGCTGGCGCTCTCGTGGGAGGAGTACGTGAAGGCGCGCGAGGCGCGCCGGCCCGCCGATCCCGCACTCCTCCTCGCCGAGGCCGAGGGCCTCCTCAAGAGCGTGGACCCCGAGACGGCCGCCGCGGCGAGGCCGCTCCTCGTGAAGCACCGGGACAACGCCGCCTACCTGGCCAAGGTCGTGGATCGCCTCCGCGCCAAGGCCGCCACCACGGAGGTGAAGTAGCCATGGCGCTCCGCGACGGGCAGTGGAAGGTGGACGCGACGGTCGTGAAGTCGGTCCTCGGCGTGGCCGGGACCGGGAAGCAGCAGCTCGCGGTGACGTTCGAGTACCAGGACGAGGAGGGGAGGCGGCGGCTCGTCACCTCCTTCCACTTCTTCACCGACGCGGCGCTCCCGTGGACGGTCGAGGCCCTGCGAGCGATGGGGTGGGACCCCGAGGCGAACAACTGGGACGTCCTCTCGCTGGACGACACCGACGTCCTCAAGGGCCGTGCCGTGGTGCTCGTCCTCGAGGAGGAGGAGTACCCCGAGGGGTCGGGGCAGTTCCACACGAAGGTCCGGTTCGTGAACGCCGCCGGCGGCGCGGGTGTCGAGCGCCTCGCGCCGGAGGAGGCGAAGGCCTTCGCCGCCGACCTCCGGAAGCGCCTGATGCGGGTGGCTCCGCCGAAGGCGGGGGCCCGGCCTCCCGCGGGGACCGCCGCCCCCGCGGGAGCGCCGGCCGCGCGGAGGACCGCGGGAACCGCCCCCAAGGCGCCCGCCCCCGCCCGCGGTTCGGCCCCCGGGAAGCCTGGCGCTCCCCCGGCCACGTCGCCCCCGCCCGGGGACGAGCCGCCGCCCGACCTCGACCTCGACGACGTGCCGTTCTAGCCGAAGCGAAGAGCCAGGCAGGGGGAGCGCGGTGGGAGCCGCGGGTGGGCGGGACGTGATCACCCCGCTCGCCGACCGGTTCGAGTCCGGCCCCCTGCCACCGAGGAGCGAATCGATGCCCGCCGAGACCGCAGAAGATCGCCTCACGAAGGCTGCCCTGACCGAGAACCCTCCCGGCCGGAGCGAGTCGGGCTACTGGGATCGCTGCGTGTGCGGCGCACATCGGGGCGCCCACGGCCGTTTCCCGCATGAGCACACATCCGGAGACGGGTGGGCCACACGGGAGAAGCCCTGCAGGCGGTTCTGCGTCGCGCCGCCCTCGCCGAAGTCCCCCATGGCCGGCGGCTACTACCCGCCGAAGCAGCGCAGGCGGAAGCGGATGCCCGACCGCTTCCTGGAGGCCCTCCGGGCGGAGACGACCACGGACCGCCTGAACCGCCGCGGCCCCGTCGATCGGAGGCTCCTGTGAAGAGCCGCGAGCACCTGGCAGCCCCCGGGCCAGCCAGGAGCGACCGGCCTCCCCGACCCCGCCTCGGGTGCCGGGTCGTCCGCGGCCTGGAAGCCCTCCTCCGGGCCCAGGACGGGAACCTCCTCGCCGTCGCCGAGCAGAAGGCCGCTCCCGGGCGCCGCGACTACCAGCGCGCCGTGCGGTACCTCGAACGGCTCGTCGTGTGGTCCCGGGGGCGCCGCGGTGGTTGAGGCCCCTGTCCGGGAGAACGACGGCCTCGCCCTCCGGCCCTACCAGGTCGAGGCGGTGCGGGCGCTCCGTGCGGCCTTCGCCGCAGGGAAGCGGGCGCCCGTGTACCAGCTCCCCACGGGCGGTGGGAAGACCGTGGTCTTCGCCCACATCGCCCGCGAGGGGGCCAAGCGGGGGACCCGGGTCCTCATCTTGGTCCATCGCCGCGAGCTCCTCCTCCAGGGAAGCCGGGCGCTCCGGGAGGTGGGGCTCGACCACGGCCTCATCGCGCCGACCCTTCCGCCCTCCGACGCGCAGGTGCGAATCGCTTCGGTCCAGACCCTCGTCCGCCGGCTGGACCACGTGTCGCCCCCCGACCTCGTCGTCATCGACGAGGCCCATCACGCGGTGGCGGGGTCGTGGCGGCGCGTCCTCGAGCAGTGGCCCCGTGCCCGCGTCCTCGGAGTCACGGCCACCCCGGCACGCCTCGACGGGAAGGGCCTCGGCGTCCACGTGGACGGCCCGTTCGACCACCTGGTCCTCGGCCCTTCGGTCCGAGCTCTCACCGAAGCCGGCTTCCTCGCCCCCGCGGATGTCTACGCCCCGCCTATGAAGGCGGACCTGTCCGGGGTCGGCACGCGCCTCGGGGACTTCGACCGCCGCGAGATGCGGCTCCGAATGGACAAGCCCGTCATCTCCGGGGACGCGGTCGACCACTACCTCCGCCTCACGCCCGGGCGGCCCGCCATCGCCTTCTGCACGTCCGTCGAACACGCGGAGCACGTCGCCGAGGCCTTCACCGACGCGGACGTCCCCGCCGCCTCCATCGACGGCGGCATGAGCGACGTGGAGCGGGACGGCGTCCTCGAGGACCTCGCCCGAGGGGAGATCCAGGTCCTCACCTCCTGCGAGATCGTGTCCGAAGGGTTCGACCTCCCCGCGGTCGAGGTGGCCATCCTCCTTCGGCCGACGCAGTCCCTCACTCTCTACCTGCAGCAGGTCGGGCGGGTCCTTCGCCCCGCCCCCGGGAAGGCCTCGGCCACCGTCCTCGACCACGTCGGGAACGTCAAGCGCCACGGCCTTCCCGACGCGGACCGCTCCTGGGACCTCGACGGCGCCATGCGCCGCTCCGCGGGGGAAGCGCCCGTGTGCCGGTGTCCTGAGTGCTTCGCCTGCCATCCCCCGGCGCGGATGTGCCCCGTCTGCGGGCACGTTTACGGGGGCGAGGGGCGGGAGGGACTGCGCGTCGACCCGGACGCCCAGCTCGAGAGGGTGAGTCGCGCCCCCCGGGACCTCTGGACTCCGGTGCGGGAGCGAATGCGTCAGGCGCACATCGAGCAGGGGCGCTGCCGCACCTTTGAGGAGCTCGTCGACCTCGGCATCCGGCGCGGCTACGGGAACCCGCGCGCCTGGGCCAGGAACGTCTGGCGCGCCCGGCACCGTAGCCGGCGCCTCGGTCCCTCCGTGCCCGAGGCGGCCGCGGACGAGGTGTCCGCATGACCTCCTCCTCGGCGCCGAACGGGTGCCCCCGTGCCCGCCCCGGGTGCGCCGGGCTCCTCCTGCGGTGGCAGGTCTTCCGCGACGGGACCACGCACATCCGGGCCGAGTGCGCGGCCTGCGGGGCCTTCGTCCGCTACGTCCGCCAGACCCCGGAGGCGATCCGGAGAGCTGGCCCGCCGCCGACGCCGGGGGGCGAGGCATGAGATCCCGCCGCCACGACGAGACCCGCCTCCTCCGGGCGATCCTGCGCACCTTCGGCGCGAGGCCCGGGCTTCGGCTCTTCAGGAACTCGGTGGGGATGGTCCGCCTCCCCGGGGGCGGGGCTATCCCCTACGGGCTCTGCCCGGGCTCCGCGGACCTCGTCGGATGGCGAACGCTCCCCTCGGGCGTCGCGCAGTTTGTCGCGCTGGAGGTGAAGACCTCCTCGGGCCACCTCGCGCCCGCCCAGCGCGCGTTCCTCCTCGCCGTCGTCCAGGCAGGTGGCCTCGCCGCTGTCGTCCGGTCCCTCGACGACGTGGAGAGGCTCCTCCGATGACCTTCCCCTTTGACCCCGCGCTGGTGCGGGCGAACGTCCCGGCCGAACTCCAGGACCGCCGGCAGTGGGTCCTCTGGCGGCTGGAGACGGTCAAGGGGAAGCGCAAGCCGACCAAGGTCCCCTACACCACGCGCGGCACCCATGCGAGGAGCACTGCGCCCACCACATGGTGCTCCCTGGAGGAGGCACTTGCCGCCCAGCGGCGACGGGAGCAGGGCGGCGTCGGCTTCGTGTTCGCCGGCGACGGCCTCGTGGGCGTGGATCTGGACCACTGCCGGGACGCCGAGACGGGGGCCCTGGCACCCTGGGCCACGGCCATCCTCGCCGCACTCGCCTCCTACACCGAGGTGAGCCCCTCGGGGACGGGCGTCCACGTCCTCGTTCGGGGCGCCCTCTCCGGATCCGGCCGCAAGCGGCCCGTCCGCGAGGATGGAGCCCACCCCGAGGCCGCCGTCGAGATCTACGACCGGGGGCGCTACTTCACGGTCACCGGGAGCCGCCTGCCCGAGTACCCCGCGGGCATCGAGGACCGCCAGGCGGCCGTGGACCGCCTCTACGCCTCCCTGGACACGAAGGAGCCAACGGCGCCCGCCCAGGGCTCTCCCCGCCAGCCGGGGCACCTCGGCGACGACGAGGTCCTCCGCCGAGCCATCGGTGCCCGCAACGGCGCCTCCTTCCTCCGCCTGTGGAACGGGGACACCTCGGGACACGCAGGGGACGACTCCTCCGCCGACCTGGCTCTCTGCTCCCACCTCGCCTTCTGGTGCCGGGGCGACGTGGTCCAGGTGGACCGCCTCTTCCGGCGCTCCCGGCTCTACCGGGAGAAGTGGGACCGCCAGGACTACCGCGAGCGGACCCTGGCCAAGGCACTCGAGGGGCGGACGGAGTTCTACGAGCCGGCGGGCCCTGCGGCGCTCCCTGCCCGGAGGTCCCCAGCGTCCGCCGCACCGGACCCCTGGCAATCCCCGATCCCGTTCGATGCGGCCTCGGACCTCCCGGCGTTCCCGACCGACGCCTTCCCCGTATCCGTGGCCGACTGGATCCGCGCGGAGGCCGTCTCCACCCAGACCCCCGAGGACCTCCCGGGGATGATCGCGCTTTCCGTCCTCGCGACCGCGGCCGCCAAGAAGTACCGCGCCACCATCCGACCCGAGTGGGTAGAGCCCCTCAACGTCTACACCGAGGTCACCCTCCCCCCGGGCGAGCGGAAGTCCGCCGTCTTCCGAGACGCCACGGCGCCCCTCCTCGACTGGGAGCGCGATGCCATTCAGCGGGAGGGCCCCCGGCTCCGGGGGGCCGCCCTCTCCCTGGAGATCGCCGAGGGGCGGCTCAAGGACGCCAAGACGCGCGCCATCAAGGCCCGGGGTGCCGATCGCCTCGTGGCCGAGGAGGACCTCCGCTGCCTGAACGAGGACGTGGCCGCGCTCCCCCGAGCGGTCGCCCCTCGCGTCCTCGCCGACGACGTGACCCCGGAGCGGCTCTTCGGGCTCCTGACCGAGCAGGGTGGCCGCCTCGGCATCCTCTCGCCCGAGGGCGGGATCTTCGACCTCCTCGCGGGGCGGTACTCCGACGGCCTCCCGAACCTCGACGCCTTCCTCAAGGCCCACTCCGGGGACCAGCTCCGCGTGGACCGCATCGGGAGGCCCGCCGAGCACCTGCGCGAGCCCGCCCTCACGGTGGGGCTGGCGGTCCAGCCCGCCGTCATCGAAGGCCTGGCCGACAAGCCGGGGTTCCGGGGGCGGGGCCTTCTGGCCCGCTTCCTCTACAGCGTGCCGAAGTCGCTCGTCGGCCGCCGCCGGGTGGACCCGCCCCCGGTCCCCGCCGGCGTCACCGCCGCCTACGCCGCCACGGTGTGGACCCTCCTCGACCTCCCGGCCGACCGGGGGCAGGACGGGGAGATCGTCTCTCGGGCCCTCCACTTCTCCCCGGAGGCGGTCGAGGTGCTCCTTCGGTTCTCCGGCGAGATCGAGCCCCGCCTCGCCGAGGGTGGAGACCTGGAGGCCGTCCGGGACTGGGCGGCCAAGCTCCCGGGGGCCGTCGCCCGCATCGCCGGGCTCCTCACCCTGGCCGACGGCGCGGATCCCGGGAGTTCCGGGGGATGTGGGGGAATTGGGGGACCCAGTACGGTTTCAAGGGAGGCGGTCGAGCGGGCCATCCTCCTGGGGCGGTACCTCATCCCCCATGCCCTGGCAGCCTTTGGGCTCATGGGAACGAACAGAGAGAAGGAGGACTCTCTCTATCTCCTCCGTTGGATCCTCAGGAGGCCTAGGGACAGGTTCACCAAAAGGGAGGTCTGGCAGGAGACCAAGGGAGGGAGGTTCCAGAAGGCTGAGGACCTGGATCCCCCGCTGCAGGACCTAGAGGAGAGGGGGTACATCAGGAGGGATCAGGACGAACAGAGAAGAGGAGGAGGGAGGAGGCCTTCTCCTTCCTACTCCGTAAACCCTGGGGCCTACTCCGTCCCCCAGTTCCCCCACTTCCCCCACAACGGCACCGCCGCCGACCCCGACGCCCCCGCCACGCCCGGGCACTCCTCCTCCTGCGATTGCCCCTCGTGCGTCCCCGCTTCCGATGGGGACTCCCCCCGGTGACCCCGGTGCGACCCGCCCCCTGCATCCCGTTCGACGCCGAAGGCCGGCACTGCATCGCCGGGCTCCTCCTCGGCGTCCGGTGCTGCCCGGACGGGAACTGCGCCCTCTGCCGCCGGGCGGGAGGCCGCGATCCCAGGTCCCAGGGGCTCGACCGCTGCCCCGTCTGCGGGTTCCCCCCTCCGCCGCCCCTCCAGGCGATCCCGCCTCTTCCCCGCCTCGACCGCTCCGACCGCGTCGTCGGGGGCAACCACGAGTGCCGCACATGCGGACGCCCCCTGCCTCCGCGCCGGCGCACCTACTGCTCCTTCGCCTGCTGGCGGGAGTTCGTCCGCCGGGAGGAGATGGACGGGAACGACATCGCATCCCCGTCGCCACCCCGCGTCTTCCGGGCAAGCCTCGGATGACGCGAGTTGATCGAGCCTCCCGGTCCTCGACGCTGCAGGCCATGGGTCATCGACCTCCGCACGGCTGCGTCGTCCAGGGCTGCGGGGCCCTCGTCCGCCGGGGCGCCCGTTGCCCCGAGCACGACCGCGCGCTCCAGGCGGAGATCGACTCCACCCGGGGCTCGCCCTCCCGCCGGGGCTACGACGCGGCGTGGAAGCGAATCCGCGACGCCTTCCTCCGTCGGCACCCGCTCTGCGAGATGGAGTGCGCCGCCCGCGGCCTCTCCGTCCCCGCGACCCAGGTGGACCACCGTCTCCCCCTGGCCCGGGGCGGCACCCACGACCCCCGGAACCTCCAGGCCGCATGTGCCTCCTGCCACTCCCGCAAGACCGCCCGCGAGGACGGGCGCTTCGGGCGTCGCGTCCGGAGGCCCGCGTGAAGGTCCGCTACGCCGTGGCCCTGACGGACCTCGACCTCGCGTGGAGGACCTCCGCGGGATCGGCGCTCCTCGAGGCCGCGCTCGACGCCGAGGAGGACGACCCCGAGACCGTCACCGCGGAGCCCGGCGTCCCGGCGAGCGTGCTCGCGGGCACGAAGGACGTCGTCGAGTCCCTCGCCCGGGGGCTCCTCGATTTCGATCTCCCGACGACTCCTCCACAGCGCGCCCGGGTCTACGCGCAGATGAAGGGCGAAAAGGCCTGGACCCGCGTCACCGGCTCCGACCAGGTGCCCTACGCCCCGAAGGAGAAGGCCGACCGCTCCTCGCCCCGCATCGACCGGGAGATCGCCGAGCTCTCCGCCCCCATGGACGAGGCCACCGAGGCGGCGCTCCGGGAGTCGCTCCGCGCCGAGGGGTGCCGCGAGGCGCTCGTCGTCTGGCAGGAGCAGGACGTCCTCCTCGATGGCCACCACCGCCTCGAGCTCTGCCGCGAGCTCGGCATCGCGTTCCGCGTGGAGAAGCGGTCGTTCCCGGACCGCGCGGCGGCGCTGGCGTGGTTCCTCACGGCGCAGCGGGCGCGGCGCTCCCTCACGCCCGCCTGGGCGATGTACTACCTGGGGCGGCAGTACAACGCGACGAAGCAGACGGGCTTCAAGGTGCGTTCCGGTCAAAGTGACCGGAACGGACGGGCAAACGAGACGAGCGCGAAGATCGCCTCCGAGACGGGTGTCGGGGAGAAGACCGTCCGCCGCGCCGCCGCCCTCGCCGAGGCCCTCGACGCCCTCGACCGCGCAGTTCCTCACGCCCGCCGCGCCGTCCTCAATCGCGAGATCCGGCTCTCGCGCAGCCAGATCGAGGAGGCGCTCGACAAGGGCGTCGAGTCTCTCGACGACCTCCGCGAACTGGCTGAGCCACCCGAGCGCGACGAGTTCTCCGAGATCCTGCGCTCCGCCCGCCGCCTCCGTGACTCCCTGGTGTCCTACCTCTCGAACCCTCGGGACGACGCGGACCGCAAGCGCTTCGCCTCCGCGGACGCCGGCGTGCGCCAGGCCCTCACGGAGCTCCCCGAGGTCCTGGGGGGATTCCTCCGGGACCTCGGCGTGGCAGAGACGCCGAGCCCTACGGTTGGGGAGGCCCGCCCGTGACCGCGCCCGAGGGCGCCCGTGGCGCGACGGGTGGCGCGATCCACAACGGCGTCGCCCCGGTGGCCATGGCCGCGCCGGCCGCCACGGGTGGCAACGGGGCGCCCGACGGCGCGGGAGTCGGCTTCGCCACCGACGGTGCCAGCCTGGCAGACGGCGAAACCGGCACCGGGGAGGGGGAGCGGTTTGTGACAGGTCTCGCCTCCTGTACCGGGCGCGCAATCTCGCGCGTGCGCCCGCGAAATAAGGGAGGGGGGGGGCCCCCCGGCCCAGGCGCCGAGGGCGCCTGTCTCCACCCCGAGGACGCCCGCGGCCCGGACCCCTACGCGGCGGGCCGCGTCCTTAGCCTCGCCTGCGGCTCCTCGTGGGAGGCCTGGTCGTGAGCCAGGCCGCCACCCGGAAGGGCCGCAAGCGGAAGGCCGCTCCGGCGGCGCCCTCGCCCGGTCCTTGGCGCTCCCGCATCGTGGACCGCGGCGAGGCCTCCCCGGCGGCGCTCGTCGCCAACCCGAGGAACTGGCGCGGGCATCCGCCAGCGCAGCAAGCGGCGCTCGCGGGCCTCCTCGACCAGGTCGGATGGGTCCAGGACGTCGTCGTCAATCGCCGCACGGGCCACCTCGTGGACGGGCACCTCCGCGTGGAACTCGCTCGGGCGCGCGGCGAGACCGCGATCCCCGTCGTCTACGTGGACCTCGACGAGGCCGAGGAGGCGCTCGTCCTCGCGTCGCTCGACCCCCTCGCCGGGATGGCGACGGCCGACCCGGCCAAGCTGGAGGCCCTCCTCGCGCAGGCAACCGTCAACGACGCCGCGCTGCGCGCGATGCTCGATGACCTCGCGCAGAAGTCCGGCATCGGCGCGGAGGCGAAGGAGGGGGAGACCGACCCCGACGACATCCCCGAGCCGCCCGAGACGCCGACGACGCGCCGCGGCGACCTCTGGATCCTCGGCGAACACCGGCTCCTGTGCGGCGACTCGGGGAGCCCGGAGGATCTCGACCGGCTCCTGGACGGCGGGCCGGTCCACCTTCTGAACACCGATCCGCCCTACAACGTCCGCGTCGAGCCGCGCTCGAACAACGCCATCGCCGCCGGCCTCTCCTCCTTCCAGGGCACGATGCACCACCAGGCGGCCGACCTCGACCGCCACCCGGAGAAGTCGAAGCCCACCCACAAGCGGATGCGGGCGAAGGACCGCCCCCTCGAGAACGACTTCATGTCCGACGAGGCGTTCCGGGAGAAGCTCCGCGCGTGGTTCGGGAACGCCGCCCGCGTCCTCCTCCCGGGGCGGGGGTTCTTCATCTGGGGCGGGTACAGCAATATCGCCAACTACCCGCCCGCGCTCGTCGAGGCTGGGCTCTACTTCTCCCAGGCCATCATCTGGGTGAAGGAGCACCCCGTCCTCACGCGGAAGGACTTCATGGGGAACCATGAGTGGGCGTTCTACGGATGGCGCGAAGGCGCCGCCCACTACTTCGCCCCCGACATCAACAACGCGACCGACGTCTGGAGCGTGAAAAAGGTCTCGCCGCAGAAGATGGTCCACCTTACCGAGAAGCCCGTCGAGCTAGCGACGCTCGCCATGAAGTACTGCTCGCGCCCGGGCGAGACGGTGCTCGACCTCTTCGGGGGCTCGGGCAGCACGCTCATCGGCGCTGAGCAGATGGGGCGGAATGCGCGGCTCATCGAGATCGACCCGCTCTACACCGACGTCATCGTCGCGCGGTGGGAGCAGTTCACCGGGAAGAAGGCGGAACGCGTCCCAGCGAAGGGGGCCGCGTGATCCGCCGCCTCCTCTGCTGGATGGGGATCCACTACTGGCAGTACCTCCTCGCGCCGCCATCCTGGAAGCGCGGCGACCGGTACGACCCCGGGGTGTGGTGCATCTTCTGCGGGAAGCGAGGGCCGAGGGGGCCCGGCGACGGCGCCCTCGTCCCCCGGAGTCCGCGCGGCCCGTCCTCGAACGGCGCCCGCGCCCTTGCGGAGGTGGCGTGTGGGTAGGTCCCGCGCGCCCGGCGGCGGCCGGAAGCCCAAGCCCACGCTCCTCAAGGTCCTCGCGGGGAATCCCGGGCACCGGCCGCTCAACCAGACCGAGCCCGAGCCCCGCCGGCGGATGCCGGCCTGCCCCAAGGTGCTCGACGGAGCGTCCCGACGCGAGTGGCACCGGATGGGGAGGATCCTCTTCAAGGCCGGGCTCCTGACCGAGATCGACGGGCCGGCACTGATGGGCTACTGCCTCGCCTACGCCCGGCTCCTGGACGCCGAGGAGAAGGTCCGCCAGTACGGGGCAGTCGTGAAGGCCCCCTCGGGCTACCTCGCCCACTCGCCCTACCTCGCCATCGCGAACAAGGCCCTGGAGCAGATGCGGGCGTTCCTCGTGGAGTTCGGGATGACGCCGTCGAGCCGATCCCGGGTCCACGCCGCGGGCGGGGCGCGGGGCGTGGCGCCCGGCGAGTCCGACCTCGACGAGCGGTTCTTCGGGGCGGGGTAGCGAACTCAGGGTCTCGGCGTCCGCACCGTCACTGCCTCTGAAGTTCGGGTGCTACAACCCCCTCGGCGCGAACGGGCGAGTCTCTGCCGGATTCGCGTGAAGAGGCGGACGCCGTGTCGCACGCGCGCGCTCGCCCACATCATTGGGAATCCCACGTCCTCCAGCCGCACCTTCACCGCCTCGCGGAAGAGCCGGGAACCAGTGTGGAACAGGTGACCGTCGTACGCAGATCCTCCAGGGCAGGCGTACATCATCTCGGGTGAGAGCCCCTTGTGGACGACGGTGTTGCGCGCCTCACCGAACGTGATGCACCAGTCCATCAGGTCCGTGCGCGCCTCATGAGCAGTATTGCCGCTCAGCTTGGTGTACGTCACGACCCGCCTACGCTCCTTCGGCTTCCACAGGAGGTCCGTGTCGCGGGTTCCGAGGACACGGCAGAAGAGCCTCTCGATCTTGCGTGCGGCCATCCGGGTGTCGTCCTCGTTGAGGAGCGTCTCGAACGCGGTCTTGAGCATCACGACCCGCTCGCCCCAGTCGAGCTTCAGGTCGTTCCTCCACGCCTTGCCGTACCAGCGGATCGCCCGGAGCATCCGCGCAGCATCGGACTCTGGCTGCCGTGGCCCTGCCATCGACATCGCGCCGACTAGCGCTCCCATGAGGTCCGCGTCGAGCGTCAGCTTGCGTGGCAGCGAGAGGGCCAGAGGGCCCGGCACTCGAAATCCTCGTCGCGTGAATCGGAGTCCTCCGGTGATGTGCTGGACGATCAGTCCGTGAGGCCCCATCGTGACGCCGCCGCCGACATCGATGGGCCAGAGGAACAGATCTGCGTTGTCCGAGGTGGCGACCCTCCTCGCATCCACTTCCTCAGACCATTCCGGGTTGGCGTCAAGGACGGCGAATAGGATCGTGGCTTCGAGGATCTCAACTTCATGTGCACTTGGGAGGCGGCCATCGGCCCCCCGCTCACGATGGGCAAGGATCGCAGGGCTAGTCACTCGCCGCCCGTCTGCAGTCCGGAACCTGGTGAGGAACCGCCGTGATGCCGTGTGGAACTCGGGGCTCGCCCAGGGTCTCCTGAACCTCGCCGCCGGGCCCAGCCACCAGTTCGAGAACACGACCGGCCTCTCCAGCGGTAGGTAGGGAAGGAACGCGAGGTATGGAATGTGCTCCAATCTCCGGCCCTCCGCCAGCACGTCAACAACTCCGAGAGTACCACTGAAGGGCATTCCTCGGGTCGGATGGCTCCGGCGCCGCAGGAGGATGACCTTACCGGAGTGGCACGAGTCTCGCTCGCCCCGATCTTGGTCGGTGTGAATCAGACCGCCCCCGTGTCCCCGTGGAACGCCCTGGCCCTCGAGCGCTGGCCCGCGGTCACCATCCCCGTCCACGACCACGGGGGACGCTACTTCTTCGACGAGGAGGAGGCCGCCCGGGCGGTGGACTTCTTCCCGACCTTCCTCCGGCACCTGACGGGGGAGTTCGCGGGGCAGCCTTTCGACCTCCTCGACTGGCAGCGGGAGCTCCTCGTCAGGCCGCTCTTCGGGTGGAAGCGGGCCTCGGACGGCCTCCGGCGGTTCCGGAAGGTGTTCATCGTCATCGGGAAGAAGAACGGGAAGTCGGCCTGCATATCCGGCCTCGGCCTCTACCTCCTCCACTGCGACCGCGAGCCCGGAGCGGAGATCGTGGCCGCGGCGGCCGACCGCGAGCAGGCGGGGATCGTGTTCAACGAGGCCCGCGACATGAACGCTGCGAGCCGGCGCCTGGCAGCGAGGTCCGAGACCTACCGCCGCGCCATCGTGGTGCCGGAGACCCGCTCCTCCTTCAAGGTGGTCTCCTCGGAGGTGAAGGGCCGCCACGGGCCGAACATCCACGCGCTCCTCTTCGACGAGTTCCATACCCAGCCGAACCGCGACCTCTACGACACACTGTCCAAGGGCATCGCCGCGCGGCGCCAGCCCATCGTGGTCCTCATCACCACGGCCGGCGACGATCAGGACTCGGTCTGCTACGAGGAGTACGAGTACGCCAAGCGCGTCATGTCGGGGCTCATCGAGGACGAGACCTACCTCCCCGTCATCTTCGAGGCGAAGGAGGGGGACGACTGGCGGGACCCGCGGATCTGGGCGAAGGCAAACCCCTCCCTCGGGGTGACAGTGAAGCGGGACTACCTCGAGGCGGAGTGCCGGGCGGCCCAGGCGGAGCCTCGCAAGCAGGGGGCCTTCAAGCGCCTCCACCTCAACATCTGGACCCGGACGAACGAGGTCTGGATCCCCATCGAGTGGTGGAAGGACTGCCCGTCGCTGCCCGGGCCCGAGTCCCTTGTCAAGCGTCCCGTCGCCGGCGGGCTCGACCTCTCCTCGACGACGGACCTCACGGCGTTCGTCCTGGTGTTCCGCCTCCCCGAGAGCCGTCTCGAGGGGGAGAAGGTCCCCACGGTCCAGGCGGTCGAGTTCGACGCCGCGGGTGCCCCGGTGAAGAAGGTGCTGTCCATCAACTACGACCTGGCCGTGCTCCCCTTCCTCTGGATGCCCGAGGAGCGCCTTCACGAGCGGTCCAAGGAGGACGGCGTGGACTACGGGGTATGGGTCCGGGAGGGCCATCTCCGCACCACTCCCGGGAGCGTCGTGGACTACGACTTCATCTTCCGGACCATCGTGGACGAGCTGGCCCCGCGGTACCGCGTGAAGGAGATCGGCTACGACCCCTGGAACGCGCTCCAGTTCGCGCTGCAGTTGGAGAAGGCGGGCCTCCAGCCAGTAGAGGTCCGGCAGGGTCCGAAGACGCTCTCCACCTCGTGCAAGGTCCTCCACGCCCTCACCCGCGCGCGCCGGGTCCACCACGACGGGAACCGCGCGATGTCCTGGTGCGTTTCGAACGCCGCCGTGAAGGAGGACGAGAACGAGAACATCCGGCCCGTGAAAGCGAATCCGAAGAGGCGCATCGACGGGGTCGTCGCTACGGTGACGGCGCTCTCGCGACTCATGGTTCTGCCCAGTGGCCCCGCGTCTCCATACGCCACTCGAGGAGTGCGCACCGTCTGATAGTCACCCAGGGGCGAAGGACCATGCTTCCTCGGCGCAGGTCAGGCCAGTACACTCCAGTTCTCACTGGTGCGCGGAGGATCCCCATGGTTGACCTGCGGAAGCTCCTCTCGAAGCGTGGCGGCGGCCAACCGACGGATCCACTCCAGCTGTTCGAGGGCCTCGACCGGAAGACCTCGCACGTCAACCTTCGGCCGTTCCAAGTCGCGGCGCTGAAGGAGCTTCACAAGCGGCGGGACGAGCGCGACCTAGTGCTGAAGATGCCCACGGGGTCTGGGAAGTCGACCGTCGGGCTTCTGTACCTCAAGGCCCACATGGCTGCAACCCAGGGGGTCGGCGTTTACCTATGCCCCAATCTCCAACTCGCTGACCAGGTCCTGGTGGAGGCTCGACGCCTCGGCCTAGACGCCCACCCCTACGCGTCGGGAGAACCTCACCCCCACGCCGATTGTCTCTCTGGCCAAGCCGTGATCGTTTGCACCTACGACAAGTTGTTCAATGCCCGTACGACGTTCAGCCGCCAAGACGTCGGGATCGTTCCCACGGCACTGGTTCTCGACGATGCCCATGCGGGGGTCGAGGAGGTGCGAGACGCTTTCACTCTTCGGATCTCCGACCCGGAGGGAGTGACGCACTTCATCGGCGAGATCGATGGAGTGATGGTGAAGCACCTTCGCAGTGCGTGGCGGGACATTCGCGAGGGCGACCCCAGGGTTCTTATCGAGGTCCCCTACTGGCACCTTCCCCAGCTGGGTGACCGGGTCGAAGCCCTCGTTCGCAAGTACGCAACAGGAGCGGATCGAGATCTCCGTTGGCCACTGATCAGGGCATCTCTGCCATTCTTGCGGGTCGTGATCGGGCGCGGAGTAGTCGAGCTATCTACAGAGGTCCCGCTTGTCCGCGAGATCCGCCCATACCATGAAGCGGCTCATCGGCTGTTCATGTCGGGGACCCTCTCGGATGACTCCGTGCTGGTCCGCGAACTCGGGTGCGAAGTCGCAGCGGCTCTGGGGCCCATTACCCCCTCCAAGGAGTCGGGCATTGGCGAGCGGATGATCCTGGCGCCTACTCTGATCGACCGAGAAATGAACCGCGAGTGGCTCATGATGTGGGCCGCATCTCGCTCGGAGAAGGATGCCGTGGTCGTCCTCTGCTCAAGTGCGGCTGAAGCCAAGGAGTGGGAGGCCCATGGTGCTGCCGCGCCAGCTGGCCACGCCGACGTGGCTGCTGCCGTAAGAGACCTTCGTAAGGGGGATCTACGATTCGCCGCCTTTGCGCAGAGGTTCGACGGCATCGATCTGCCTGACGACGCTTGCCGGATCCTGGTCCTCGATGGAATCCCCCGGGGGCAGGGCCTTACAGATGAGATGGACAGTAGCAGCAGTCCAAGGGACGGTGGGGTCCGGAACCGCGTTGTTTATCGCATCGAGCAGGGAATGGGACGCGCGGTGCGATCGAGTGCCGACTATGCGGTCGTCGTCCTTGGTGGAGAAGCGCTGGCGAGCTTCGTCTCGAAGACCGACGTTCGATCGCAGATGAGTGACGAGGTCCAGGCGCAACTTACTCTCGGGAAGGAGCTCATAGATCTGGCCCGCGGAGCGGAGAGTGCGTCGGGCGAAGAGGCCTTCGACGAGCTCGTCGACAACTGCCTTCGCCGAGCGGGCGTGTGGAAGGACATCTACATCCAGAGAGTGCGGAACCGGGTCCCCAACCCTCCGAAGGGTGGCGATCCGGTGGCGGTGAATCTTGCCGATGCTGAACGCAGGTCGCTCGTTCAGGCGATCGATGGAGATGCGCCGGCGGCAGTCGACACATTGAGCAAGGCGCTCAACAAGGCGAAGCTGGACTCGGGCCCCTCCTACGCTCGATACCTCCAGGTCCTCGGCAGGATGACGGTCGGATCGGACCCAGATGAGGCCATGCGTATCCAGCGAAAGGCGTACGCGATCTCACATCGACTGCTCCGGCCTACAGAGGTCACAGCCCTGAGGCCGAGAGATGCCGCTCTGGCCTCTGCGGCCGACAACGTCCTGAAATGGTACGGGCAATTCGCCGATGGCCAGGGAGCCGTGGCGGAGGCGGCCAGCCGACTCATGGACCTGTACTTTGGCGTCGGACATGTGGCCTTCGAGGACGCCACGGAATTCTTAGGGGCCGTCTTGGGCGCGCAGAGCGAGCGACCGGAGCGGGATGAAGGTGACGGCCCCGACAACTTGTGGCGTTGGCGAGACATGAGCTGGGTGATCGAGTGCAAGAGCCGGTCTGAGACGGATGCAATCTGCAAGCGCGACATGGGGCAGATTACGTTGAGCCATTCCTGGTTCGAGAGGAACTACCCTGGCGCACCGGTGACGCCCGTGATGGTCATCGACACGGCGTTGGCCGACCTCGATCCGATCGACCACCTGCGGACCATCGAGCACGAGGGGCTCGCTGAGCTCAAGGACCGTGCCACCCAGCTGGTTGGCAGACTCGCGGCGCGGGAGCCAGGAGGTTGGAGCCGAAAGGACGTCGCGCTCCTGCTCGATGAACTCAGGCTCTCCCCGACCCACCTCCACGAGGACGTGACCAAGCAGGCTAGGCGGAGGAGGAAGTAGTCGGGTCCTGAGGTAGCCCTGAGGTGGGTGCCCGGATCCCCGAGTCGCGGAACACCTGGCCGCCGTCTGGCGCTCGCACACCGCAGGCCGTAGTGGAGTGGGAGTGCCGCCAGGGCTGGCTGACGACCGTGGATGGATCGATCCTCCCGCGCCCCCACGCTGTAGGACGTGCCCCCCGGTCCCATCCGCCGCCTGGCCCGCCGACTCCTCGGGTGGGTGATCTCGGACGAGCCCCCGGAGACCTTCTGGAAGTACCCCGGAGTCTCCGCCCCGACGGCCTCGGGCGTCTCCGTCACCGACGACTCAGCGCTTCGCATCACGGCCGTCCTCTCCAGTGTGAAGGTGATCGCCGAGACCATCAGCACGCTGCCGCTTCGGGTCTACGAGAAGCAGGCGAACGGGGATCGGCGCCTCGCTGACGAGCACCCCCTCGACCAGGTCCTCCACGTCGAGGCCAACGAGGAGATCACCGCTCAGTCCCTCCGGGAGACCCTCTGCGCCCACGTCCTCCTCCGCGGCAACGCCCGGGCGCAGGTGGTCCGGGACGGCGGCGGGGACGTGCGGGAACTCTGGCCCCTCCTCCCGGCTCACACGCGGGACTACCGCGAGACCCCAGGCGGCCCCCTCCTGGTCGAGGTGAACGAGCCCGGGGTGAAGCCGCGGACCCTCCGGCCCAGGGAGGTGTGGCGCATCCCTGGCCTCTCGTGGAACGGTGTGACGGGCCTCAGCCCCATCGGCCTCTGTCGGGAGTCGATGGGCATCTCCCTGGTCCTCGAGCAGGCGCAGGCGTCCTTCATGAAGAACGGCGCCCGCGTGGCCGGGGTCGTCACCCACCCGGCCGTGATGGAGGACCCCGAATACCAGCGCTTCAAGGCCTCCTGGGATGCGGCCTACGCCGGCGCCGTCAACGCCGGGAAGACGGTCATCCTCGAGGCGGGGGCGAAGTTCGAGAAGGTGGGGATGAACCTCGACGACGCCCAGTTCATCGACCAGCGGAAGTTCCAGGTGGCCGAGATCGCCCGCATCTTCCGCGTCCCCCTCCACATGCTGGGGGACACGACCGCGCAGCCGCGCGCGAACATGGAGCAGGCGGCGCTGGAGTTCGTGCAGAACACGCTTCGGCCCTGGCTCGTGCGGTTCGAGGCGACCATCACCCGCGACCTCCTCCTCCCCTCGGAGAGGGGCCGCTACTACGCCCGGCACAACCTGAACGCACTCCTACGCGGGGACCTCACGGCCCGGGCGCAGTTCTACGGGCAGATGCTGGACAGGGGGGTCTACGACCTCGACGAGGTCCGCGAGCTGGAAGAGCTCAACGCTCTGCCGGACGGGCTCGGCAAGCACCGCGTCAGGCCCGGAAACCTCGTTCCCGTGGGCACCTCCGCGCCGGTCGCACCGGCCGCGCCGACGGACCAGGCCACCACCCTGCCGCAGAAGGAGACCCCCGCATGACCACCGCGCTGAAGGACGGGAAGGGCTACGCCGTGGAGAAGGTGTGGGCCGCCATCCCCGCCGGGGAGCAGGACGGAGCCCAGGTCGTCGAGCCCGGGCCCGTCACGGCCACGCTCTACCTCTACGACATCCTCGGGGAGGACTTCCTCGGGGGCATCCCGGCCCGCCGGGTTGTGGAGGACCTCCGCGCGCTGGCGGACGTGCCCGCCCTCGACGTCCGGCTCTCCTCCAACGGCGGCGACGTCTTCGAGGGCATCGCCATCTACAACGCGCTCACCCGGTTCCCGGGGAAGGTGACGGTCCACGTGGACGGACTGGCTGCCTCCATCGCGTCCCTCGTGGCCCTGGCCGGGGACGAGACCATCGTGGCGGAGAACGCGATGCTGATGGTCC
The DNA here is from genome assembly GCA_023150535.1 of Planctomycetota bacterium. Taxonomy (GTDB): domain Bacteria; phylum Planctomycetota; class JAJSAM01; order JAJSAM01; family JAKLKS01; genus JAKLKS01. The sequence continues at coordinate 17,614 of JAKLKS010000001.1, read as the reverse complement.
ACCGGCCCTGGACCGCGGTACTCGGCGACGCGGAGGAGTTCCGCCGGCAGGCCGAGACGCTGGACAAGGCGTGGTCGGCGATGCTCGCGACCTACGCCCGGCGGACGGGGCGGCGGGCCGCCACGCTGGCCCAGCGCGTGGCGGACGCGGGTGGGGAGTGGTGGATGACCGCCGAAGAGGCGGTGGCGGAGGGGTTCGCGGACGGCACGGAGAAGCCGGAGAAGGCCGCGGCGGTGTTCGGCCTCGAGCGGTTCAAGCGGGTGCCGGAGCGCCTCGCGGCGCGGGTCGGCGGGGCCACCGCGGAGGAGCCCCCCGGCGGGCAGGGCCCGCTCCCCGCCCTCCCTCGGACCGCCGAGATCGCCGCGCCGCGGGTGGAGCGGCCCCTTCCCGACGAGGAGACCCCGCCCCATGCCCCCGGGCTCTCCCGGGACGCCCGCCGGCGGATCCTGGACGTGTTCCGCCTGACTTGATCGGCCCTCCCGCGCCCCGAGACTCGTCCTGACGCAGGAGGCCACGGAGACCGACCCCATGCCCAAGGTGCTGGAGCTCAAGCGCGCCCGGAAGGAACTCGTCGAGAAGCTCGCCCCCCTCGCCGAGAAGGAGCCCCTCGACGAGGCCGAGCAGAAGGCCTTCGCCGAGATGCGGGCCCAGCTCGAGGGGCTGGCCCGCCAGATCGAGCGGGCGGAGTTCGTGGAGGGAGAGCGCACGGCGCTCGCCCGCCTCGACCCCATGCCGGTGAAGCCGCGCCCCGAGGGGGACCCGCCCCCTCCGGCTGCCCCCAGCGCCAAGGGCAAGAAGCCCGTCATCGCCAATCCCGGCTTCGAGTGCGTGGGGGAGCTCGTCTACTGCGCCCGCTTCCGGCCCGAGGACCCCCGCGTCCAGGCCCTCCTCGAGATGGGGACCGGGGAGTCCGGCGGTCTCCCCATCCCCGACGACATCGACCCCACGATCCGCGAGGTCGCCCCGCAGGATGCCATCATGCGGCCCCGCGCGGTGGTCGTCCCCGCGGGGGACTCCCCGGACGCCGACCTGGTGCTCCCGAGCCTCAACCAGGGCTCCGGCGCCAGTATCTACGGCGGGGTCCAGGTGGACTGGGTGCGGGAGGGGGCGGAGAAGCCCGAGACGAGCCTCAAGCTCCGCGAGTCCCGCTGGAGCCCGAAGGAGGTCGCGGCCCACATTGTCGTCACGGACAAGCTGCTCCGGAACTGGCGCTCCGCGACGACCTTCATCGAGCGGATGCTCCGGGCGGGGATCCTCGCCGCGGAGGATGTGGCGTTCCTCCGGGGGAACGGGGTGGGGCGGCCGCTCGGGGCGCTGGCGTCCCCGGCGCTGAAGAAGGTCAACCGCGCCGCCGCGAACGACGTCGGCTACGGCGACCTCGTGAACATGGAGGCGGAGCTCCACGAGGACGGCGAGGCCGTCTGGATCGTGAACCCCCGCGTCATCCCGAAGCTCCGCCAGATGGAGGACACGGCGGGGCACCTCATCTGGCAGGAGGACGCGCGGTCGGGGGCGCCGCCCACTCTCCTCGGGCGCCAGGTGGTCCGGAACTACCGGAGCCCGGCGCTCGGGTCGCTCGGCGACGTCCTACTCCTCGTGCCGAGCTACTACCTCATCAAGGACGGGGTCCAGACCACGGTGGCCGCCAGCGAGCACGTGCTCTTCAAGCAGAACAAGACCGTCGTGAAGGCCTTCAAGAGCGTGGACGGGGCCCCGTGGCTCGACGGGCCCATCGCCCAGGAGGACGGGCAGACCTACAGCCCCTTCGTGGGGCTCGACGTGCCCGCGTAGTCGGGGGAGAGGGAGGAGAGACCCATGACCAGGAAGCTCACCGAGGCGGTGGCGTTCGACGCGCTCGTGCCCCCCCAGGACGTGGGGACGGCGCCCGTGACGAGCGGGTACTTGGACTGCACCCACGCGGGGCGGATCGTGCTCCTCGCGAAGGCCGGGGCGGTCACCGCGGGGAAGGTCCTCACCGTGCAGGCCAGGCAGGCCAAGGACGCGGCCGGGACGGGGGCCAAGGAACTCGGCGTGGCAGCGACCGCGGCCGGGGTGGGGGGCGCGTCCCCGCCCGACGTGGAGGTGGAGTTCGTGCCCGAGGACCTCGACGGGAAGAACGGGTTCACCCACGTCGGGGTGACCCTCTCCATCGACGAGGCGGCGAAGCTCGGGGCGGCCTACCTCGCCCGCGGGAACCGCCGGTACGGACCGTAGGGGGCGCCCGTGGCCCTCCAGGTCATCTCGCGGTTCTTCCACCGGGCGACCGGGCGCTACGTCGACCCGGGGCAGGACTGCCCCCTGCTCCCGGCCGAGGACGTGAGGCGGCTCGTCCGGGCCCGGTGCCTCGCGGAGGTCCCCGACGCCCCGCCGGCCTCGCAGCCCCCTGCCCCCCGGAAGCCCCGTGCGCCGCGCCAGGAGGCCCCGCCTCCTCCCCAGGAGTAGCGCGTGGGCCTCCTCCTCCTGGAGGCGCCGGCGGCGCCGCTGGTGTCCCTCGAGGACGCCCAGGTCCACCTCCGCGCCGAGAACCCCGAGGAGGCCGCCCTCGTCCAGTCCCTGGCCCTCGCCGCGACCGGGCAGGCGGAGGCCTTCTGCCGGCGGCGGTTCCTGACGCAGCGCTGGCGGCTGACCCTCGACGCTTTCCCCGGCGGCGCCATCGTCCTCCAGTACCCGCCTCTCCAGTCCGTGGAGGCGGTCCGGTACCTCGACCTGGACGGCATCCTCCAGACTGTCCCCGCGGAGGACTACCAGGTCCGCGCCGCCGAGGTCCCGGGCGAGGTCGTTCCCGCCTACGGGAAGGCGTGGCCCTTCCAGCTCGCGACCGAGGACGCCGTCCGGGTCGAGTACACCTGCGGCTACGGCGACCCCGAGGACGTGCCCGAGGCCATCCGGGCGGCCGTCCTCCTCATCGTCGGCACCCTCTACGCGAACCGCGAGACGGTCGCCCCCGTGGCCATGCAACCCATTCCACACTCGGCCGAGTGGCTCCTCGGTCCCTACCGAGTGCTCCGGTGGTAGTCCGCGCGGGGCTGCTCGACCGCCGGGTGACCCTCGAGCGCCGGGTCGAGGTCGTCGACCCATCGGGACAGACCGTCGTCTCCTGGGTGCCGCTCGCCACGGTGTGGGCCCGGGTGGAGCCCCTCGGGGGCCGGGAGAACTTCGGCGCGCAGCAGTTCGTTGCGACGGGGGACCTCCGGTTCACCGTTCGGTGGCGGGACGACATCACCCCCCTCCACCGGGTCACCTACGCCGACGTCCCCTACGACGTCGTCTCCGTCGCCGAAGAAGGTCGGCAGGAGGCGCTCCTCATCGTCGCCCGCGGGCGAACGGAGAGGCGGCCATGAGGGTGGCGGTGGTGGGCTTCAAGGAACTCGACGAGGCCCTCGCCCAACTGCCGAAGTCCCTGAGGAGGGAGCTCGTCCTCGGGGCCCTGAAGAAGGCCGCCGAGCCCATGGTCCGGGAGGCGAAGGCGCGGGTGCGTCGCCAGGCGAACCCCCGCGTACGAGGGGGCGTCCCCGCGGGAGAGCTGAAGCCGCTGGCAGACTCCATCACCGTCTCCGCTGTGAAGGCGAACTCCGAGTTCCCGAACGAGATCGCGGTCAAGCTCGGCCCCGACGCGGACCACTTCTACGGGCTGTTCGTGGAGAAGGGTACGAAGCGCCGCGGCCGCGTCTACCGGGACGACCGGGGGAAGTTTCGGAGGAACAAGCGACGGCACTCCGCCACGCGCGCCTTCGAGTTCCTGGGGCCGGCGTTCGCGATGCACTCCGAGAGGACCGCCGTGGCCATCGGTGAGGAACTCTGGCGGGCGCTGGCGAAGAAGGCCGAGGACCTCGCGCGGAAAGCCAACAAGGGCACCCTCTCGAAGAAGGCGAAGGAGAGCCTCCTCGATTGACCCTCGGCGCGTACCTCCGGATGGTCCTCACCCAGGACCCGGGTGTCGCGGCGCTGGCCGCGGACCGCGTCTACAGCGAGGTCCTCCCGCAGGCACCGACGCCGCCCGCGGTGGTGTTCGATGTCGTCTCCGCCGACGAGGACATCTCCCTCTCCGGCCCCACGGGGGTTCGGCGGGTCAGCGTCGTCGTGGACTCCTGGGCGAGGAAGCGTGCCGACGCGACGGCGCTCGGGCTCGCGGTGCGGCGGGTCCTCGCGGGGCACTCCGGGGCGGCGGGGGGCCTCGAGGTCCAGGCCGCCTTCCTCGTCTCGGAGCGGTGGGCCTACGACGCCGAGGTGGACCTGTATCGCACGACCCAGGACTTCGAGGTCTGGACCTCGGGGGAGGAGGCCCCCTAGCAACTCCCTAGCGGCGGTCCCCGACCAGTCGGCGGAAGGAAGTGGATGTGTCTGGCGGCCCTCGCCCTCATGTCCAGCGGTCCACGAGGTCCCGGCGGTCGGGGCCCGCACGGACCGGAGAGGAGGAAGAGATGCCGCGACCCACGGAGTGGGAGAAGCGCGAGGAGGACGCCATCCGCCAGGAGTACGCCGGGCTGGCGGGCGCCACCCTCGTCGAGGTCCGCCCGGCCCGGATGTTCGACGGGCGGGTGGTGGCGGAGGTCGAGGTCCGCACGCGCGCGGGACAGCGCGTAGTGCTCCAGGCCTGGCAGGACGCGGAGGGAAACGGGCCGGGCCACCTCTGCGTGACGGAGGCCTGACCGTGGCCCGCCCGCAGCTCGAACGGTTCGAGGTGTACGTCCGCGTCGCCGTGGACGGCGAGACCCTCGCGATGAGGGTCCCCGACCTCCACGCCACGGACGGAAAGGACGCGCTCCTCCAAGCCCGTGCCCTCTACGGGGACCTCGCCGAGGTCCGGGGCATCGAGGCGGTGAAGGCGTGAGGACGCTGGTTCCGACGTTCCGGGCGAAGGCCCGGAGAGGAGAGACGATCATGGCGAAGGCGAAGAAAAAGGCGACGAGGAAGGACGCGGCGCCGGCCGAGGGCGCGACGACCACGGTGGCCGCGCCGGCCGCGACGGGGAAGAAGGGGAAGCGGGTGAAGGCGCCGAAGGCCGCCGAGACGAAGGCCCCGCCCCCGGTGGATCTCGAGGCGCTCCGGAAGCCGGTGGACGAGGCCAGGACCGCGCTGGCGGTGGCGGAGGCCGAGGCGAACGAGATGACCGAGAAGGCCCGGGCGATGGTCGCCGGGGCCAAGGACGCCTACCGCAAGGCCGTGGCGCCCTACCGCGAGGCGTGCCGGAAGGCCGAGGTCCCCTGCGAGTTCGAGGGGGGGCGCGGGGCCAACGTGTCGGAGAAGGTCTCCTTCGAGGTCGAGCGGGTCGAAAAGGGCGTCCGGGTCGCGGTGAAGGGCAAGCCCGGCACCTCCGAGGTGATCCCGCTCGCCGCCCTCAAGGAGTCCATCAACAAGGCCGCCTACGCGTTCTGCGAGAAGCACGTCGGCCCCCGGGAGAAGGTCGGCAACAAGGGCGGGTCGCTGTCGAACCGCCTGCGGGCCGTGCTGCGGTAGCCGGGCCGGTGGTAGACGACGACTGCGGAGAGGAGGACGACATGGATGCGACGAAGTCGGGACGGGTCCGGGTGACCCGCGAGGTCTTCGAGGGGATCGAGGCGGTCCGGCAGTCCGGGCTCACGAACATGCTGGACCGTCCCACGGTCGCCCGGCTCGCGGGTGAGATGGGCTACGAGGAGTCGGCCCGCTGGATCCAGCGGCACCGGGACCTCTACGCCCGGGCCATCTTCCACGGGTTCGAGGTCCGCGAGGACGGAGAGGAGGAGTGATGCCGCAGAACAGGAGGGGCGGGCACGAGAGGTTCTGGGTCTGCCACGACCCGGGGCCCAACAGCGTCATCGAGGACGTGTGCTTCGAGACGGACCTCCGCACCCTCGCGGCCCAGGTCCGGGGCGGGTTCGACCCCGAGGGGCGCCACACGAACGCGCTGATCTACACCGACCCGGTCGCGGCCCGGGCGGACGCCGAGGCCCGGATCTTCGCGCGCCGGGCCTACGACGCGGCCCTACGCGCGGCCCGGGAGGGCGGGGTGGTGAAGCTCGACGACGGGGGCTGCCCCGTCGTGGTCCACCCGGGGTCCGAGGAGTAGCCCGGTGGCCCTCCGGGTGAAGTTCGGCCTCAACCCCTACGGGAACCGCCACCGTTGCGCGCGGTGCCGGGAGGACTTCGTGGGGGGCGGGTTCTGGCTCCGGCTGGAACTCGAAGGCAAGGTCGTGGACGTGCCGCTCTGCGCACGCTGTCTCGCTGCCGGCCACCTCTACGAGGCGGTCGTCGCCTTCGACCGGCACGACCCCTCGCACCCCGTGGCGCTGGCCTGACTTCGCACGGCGCCGCCGCCGCCGCGTCCTGACCGGGCGCGGCGGTCTCACGGTCCCGCCGAGTTGATCGAGCCTCCCGCTCCTCCACACTCCGGGTGTCGGTTCATCCGGAGGACTCGACATGGCGGTCCTGGCAGTGCAGGCCATCGCGCGGACGGGACTGGTGCCCGCGTTCCAGGCCGCGGCCGCGGGCGGGGACGCGTTCCCGAACACCGGCCGCGAGTTCCTGGTCGTGAAGAACACCCACGCCACGGTCGCCCGCACCGTCACCGTGGCCTCGCAGCTCCCCGCGGGCGCCATTCCCCAGGGAGCCGCCAAGACCAACCTCGCGGTCCAGATTCCCGCCCTCGAGGAGCGGTGGATCGGGCCACTCGACCCCGCGTCGTTCAACGACTCCAACGGGCGGGCGGTCGCCACCTACGACACCGAGGCCGACCTCACGGTCGGGGCATTCCGGCTCGCGTAGCAGAAGGAGACCCCATGGCCGCCACGGGCGCGAAGATCGGGAAGAAGACCACCTTTGAGAAGGAGGACCCCGTCGGCTCGGGCACCTACGTGCCGGTCGCGGAGGTGAAGTCCCTGGGCGGCCCCTCCATGTCCCGGGACGCCGTGGACGCGACGAACTTCGACTCTCCCGACGACTACGAGGAGCCGATCCCGGGCCTGAAGAAGGGCGGCGAGGTCTCCCTCGTCCTCAACTTCCGGCCCGACCACACCTCGCAGGGCTCGTCCGCGGGGCTCCTCAAGGACTTCGAGGACGGGACGACCCGGACGTGGCGGGTCATGTGGCCCCAGTTCCCGAACAGCCCGTCCCTCACGTTCCCCGGCTGGATCTCGGGGTGGGAGCCGACCTCGGCGACGAAGGACCTCCTTACGGTGGCCGTGAAGGTCCAGGTGGTGGGGAAGCCCACGCCCCAGGGGATGGCGTAGTCCGGTGGCGGGTTCCAGGGTCCGCGGACGCCGTGCCCGGGGCCGCGCCGCGGCGCCCCGTGAACGGATTCGGAGCGAGGGGGACCAGACACCGCTCGTGGCGATGGTTGCGGAGGAGCTCCTCGCGGCGCTCCTGCGGATCGCATGGGAACACTGGAGGTGCAACGTGGCAAACCCCCTTCGAGGCGAAGCCTCCTTCGAGGCCGACGGTCGGACCTACCGCCTCCACTACACCTGGAACGTCGCCGCGGAGTTCGAGGAGGTCGCGGGGCGTCCTCTCTCCGACGCGCTGCTCGACGTCGCCCGCGAGAAGCTCTCGGCGAAGTCGCTGCGGGCCATGCTCTGGGCGGGCCTGCAGGAGCACCACCCCGAGGTCACGCTGAAGGAGGCGGGCCGCCTCATCGACCGGATGGGCCGGCGCGAGGCCCAGCGGGTCATGGGCGTGGCGCTCCGCTACTTCTTCCCGGAGCTCGAATCCGTCGGGGGCCAGCCTCCGGACCCTTCGAAGCCCGCCGGCGGTGCGTAGAGGACTACCTCCGCGAGGCCGCCGCCGCGGGCGTTCCCCCCGAGGCGTTCTGGCGCATGACGCCGCGGGAGCTCCACCTGACCCTGACCGCCCAGTCCGTCCGGGAGACCCGCGCGGCATGGTGGACGGCGGCCCTAGCCGGGGCCGCCCTCGTCGGCAAGCTCCCCGACCTCGCCACCGTGGTCGCCCGGGCCTCCGGCGAGGAGCCCCCCGAACAGAGCCTCGAGGAGCAGCTGGCCGCCGCGAGGGGGATCGCGGCGGCGTTCGCGCACCTCCCGGTGAAGGAGTAGGCCGTGGCAGGCAGCGCGACCGTCGGGGTTCTCAAGGTCCTGATGTCCGCGGACTCGGCTCAGATCACCCAGGATCTCGGGAAGGCCCGGCGCGCGGTGAAGGATGCGCAGGCCGACTTCGCGTTATTCGGCCGGGCCGGGAAGGACGCCAAGACCGTCCTCGTGGACATCGGGTCCGCCTCCACGCGCGAACTCGGCAGGGCCCGTCAGGCCACGGTCCTTCTCACCCGGGAGTTCGGGTGGCTCGGGGGGCACGTCTCCAAGGTCGGCTCCCTCATCGGGGACCTCGCGGCGGGGAACCTCGCGGGGTTCGGGGCCGCCACCGTCGCTGCCGCGACCGCCGTCACCATCGCCATCTCGCGCATCACCGAGGCCTGGGAGTCGGTGAAGAAGGCCCAGGAGGAGGCCACCAAGGGGGCGGCCGAGAGGCTGAAGGCCGCCCGCGTTGCCGGCGCGGAGAGGTTCGACACCCTCCAGGGGTCGAACCTCGCCTCCCTCACGGCGGCGGACGCCAACCTCGACCAGGCGCTCCGGGCCCGCGCTCGCGCGCAGCAGGCGCTCAAGGACGCGGTGATCTTCACCTCCGAGGAGCACATCGCGCTCTTCCGTGCTAACGAGGCCGTCGAGCAGGCAATGTTCGAGAGGACGGCGGCCTACAACAAGGCCGCCCTCTCCCAGGAGGTCGCGGCGCGGAAGTTCCGCGAGTCGCTCCGGGAGATCACCGAGTCCCGGGAGACGGAGACGGCGTTCGCCGGCCTCTCCGAGAACGCCCGCCGGGCCGAGATGGCCATCCTCGCCCTCGGGAAGACCCTCCGGGGGGATCTCCAGGGGATCGGACTCACCGAGGAGACCGCAGCGAAGGCCCTCCAGCAGAAGGGGGCCGACGCGGGGGTCATCGCGGAGCAGGTGCGCCTCCGGAAGGACCTCGAGGAGGCCCTCGCCCGGGTTCTTGGGGAGCAGTCGGAGCACCTCCGCCGCCAGGCCCGCCTCGAGGACGCGAGGCCCTTCAAGGAGCGCCTCGCGGCAGCCCGCGAGAGCCTCCGTCTCCTCCACCAGGGCATCGACCCCCAGTCCAAGGAGGCGAAGCTCCAGCGCGAGATTGCCGAGTACGAGGACAAGCGGAGGACCGCCCAGGGGATCGAGCGGGTGCGCCTCGGGCTCCGGCTCGCCAACGCGCAACAGGTGCTCGACCTCGAGCGCGCCATCGCCGCAGTCCTGGAGGACCAGGCGCGGGCCCGGAAGGCCGCCGAGGCGGCCGCCTCTCTCCGCCAGGAGAACGACCTCGCCGCCATCGCCGCCGGACCCGGGACCGACCGGCAGAAGGAGCTCGCCCGCCTCGCTGACGAGCGCCGCGAGGCGCTGGAGGGCCTCAAGGAGGGGTCGAAGGAATACCTCGACCTCGTGCGGGAGTTCCGGCGAAAGGAGGCCGAGGTGAACCGCCAGGCAGACGAGGCGGCGCTCCAGTCCCGGATGGAACTCCTCGACCGCGTGACCGAGGTCCGCCGGCAGGCCGCCGCGGCCACCCTCGCTGACGACCGAAGCCGCACCCGCCTCGAGCTCGACGCCGAGGACGCCCGCCACGACGCCCTCCTCCGTTCCATCAACGAGGCGCAGGTGAAGGGCCTTCTCACAGAGGAGGTGGCCGGGCAGCGACGGGCCGCCGCCACCGCGGCCCACATCGATCTCCGGCTCGCCATCCAGCGCGAGGGCCGGGACCGGGAGCTCGCGTGGGAGGCCGGGTACCGCCAGCGCCTTCTCTCCCTGGAGATGGAGGGCCAGACGGACGAGGCCACCCTGGCTCGCCTCGGGACCGAGCAGAGGGTTGCCACCCTCCAAGAGGAGACCCGCCGGCTCGTGGAGGAGCTCCGCCGCCGGGGAGAGATGACGCGGGCGGAGGAGGTCGCGAACGCCTCCCGGGAGGCCGAGGCCAGGATCCGCCGCGAGGGCCAGTTGCGGGCCACCGTCGCGGGCGGGGACTTCGGGGAGGGGTTCCAGGCTCGGATGTCCCAGATGCGGACGGAACTCGGCGGCCTCGGGCGTGTGGGGGCCGCAACCGCTGAGACCCTGGTCCGCGGCTTCTCCGACGGGGTCGCAGGTGCGATCGAGGAGGTGGTCCGGGGAAGCAAGTCCGCCAAGGAGGCGTTCCGAGACTGGGCGCGGGAGCTCCTCTTCGACCTCGCCCGGGTGATCGAACAGGCGCTCCTCATGCGGGCCGTGCTCTCGATCTTCCCGGGCCTCGCGGCCCCCGCGGCCGGCGCGGGTGGGGCCGCCCCGGCGGTCCCCGCGTCGGCCCACGGTGGCACCTATCGCGTCGCGGGGTACGGGGGGCTCGACAGCAAGCTTGTGGCGCTGCGAGTCTCCCCGGGCGAACTCGTCAGGGTCAGCCAGGGCGCCAACGCCTCCGCCGGCGGCGGCGGGGACCTCTACGCTTCGGTCGTGGTGCGGAACCACATCCTCGCCGACGACATGGCGCGCAAGACCAGCCGCGAGGCCAAGGCCGAGATCGTGGGCACCGCCCTCCATCGGGGCTCCCGGCGCGGGGCAAGGGCACCCGAGTGAGCGCGGCCATCTTCCCGTTCGCCCTCCTGAGACGCTCCTCGCGCGAGTACCTCGCGTTCCGAAACGAGGTCCACGAGCAGGGCGGGGGCCGCCGGACGCTGCAGAAGATCCACGCGGCGGGGGAACTCGTGGTGCAGGGCCGGATCCTGTTTCCCAACCCCGGCGGCACCTGGCGGGACTTCGAGGCCTTCTGGGCGGCGCGGTTCGGGGGGTTCGACTCGTTCCTCTACAGGGCCCAGAACCCCGGCGCCGCCGCGCAGCACGAGGACCCCGAGATCGACTCGGGCAGCCAGACGGACTTCACCCTCGTGCGGCGGTTCGTGGACACGGCCACGCTCGTCGTGAAGAAGAACGGCGCCACGCAGATCCCCGGGACCCACTACACCCTCCGCAACGAGTCCGGGGGCGCCTACGCCCTCGGGACCTCGACCAAGTGCGTGGTGCACTTCCTCTCGGCCCCCGGGCTCGGGGTCAACCTCGACTTCGACTACGAGTTCCTCTACCCCGTCCGCTTCGAGGGGGACGACCTCCCCGACGAGCAGGACCTCGCGACGGGCGGGGGCGGGTCGGCGGTCGCCGCGGACCGCACGGTCGCTGTCCGCATGAGGGAGACGGGCCCAGGCTACTCCTACGCCTCGGCCCCGACCGCGCTGTGAGACAGAAGGCCCCCGCGCTGGTCGCCCTCCTCCAGGGGGACCAGTTCGACCTTGTCCCGCTCATCGAGATCGACACCGCCGCGGGCCCCCTCCGGTACGCGATCGACACCCACCCGCGCACCTGGAACGGTCTCACTTTCGAGCCTACGGCCGGGGCCTTCACCGAGATCGAGGAGTCCGCGGAGCGCCGCATCCCGGCGCTGCGGCTTGTCCTCCAGAACGCCGACGGAGTCCTCGGCCAGAAGGTCCACCCCGACGCGGGCGGCGAGGACATCCGAGGGCACCGAGTCACCGTCCGTCAGGCATCCCGGGACCTCCTGTCGGGGACTACTCCCAACGACCTCGTCATCGAGTGGACCTTCTTCGTGGAGTCCTACTCCTGGATCGGGCCCGAGGCCGTGGTGTTCGAGATCGGCGTCTTCCCCGCCGAGGCCATCCGCGTCCCCGACCGAACGCTCCAGGGGCTCCGCTGCCGCTGGGTCTACAAGGGCGAGCACTGCGGGTACGTCGGCGACCTCGCCACCTGCGACAAGACCCTCTTCGGGAAGAACGGGTGCAAGGTCCACTTCCCCGACGAGCCGCTGCGGTTCGGGGGGTTTCCAACGAGCGCCGACGCCCGGGCGCTAAGGGTCTAGGCCATGGGGTCCAAGTCCTTCGGCTACATCCTGGGCGGCCTCCAGATCGCCGTCGGCGCCATCTTGACCATCACCGGGATCGGCGCCTCGATCGGCGTCCCGCTCATGATCTCGGGCGCGGCCACCGTCGCAGGCACGGCCCTCACTCCCTCGCCGCCTCGCGCGAAGAACCTCCGCGACTCCCCCACCTACGGGATCGATCAGTTCGACAACCCCCGCGGGCCCGACGCTTTCGTCGCCATCCTCTTCGGCACCCACCGGGTGAAGCCCGTGGTCATCGCGGAGTCCGTCTCCTCGGTCGCCGAGAACAACGCCCCGGGCGTGGATGCACAGAAGAAGCAGGGCGTGAAGTGGCTGGGCGCGGTCTGCGAGGGCGAGGTCGCGGACATCCGCGACATCGAGATCAACGACCGCAAGGCCCTCTCCGACCTCATCGAGGCGAAGGAACTCGGCAAGGGGAACGGGACGAAGAAGACCTTCGACTTCCCCGCCCGGTGGGTCTACCTCGGCGGGGACGAGACCCCGGCGGTGGACGTCTTCGTGGACGGGGTCCGGAAGTCCTACAGCACGAAGAGCGCCACGGCAGAGTTCACGGTCCCGACGCCGCCGACCCAGAAGTACGACTCCCTTACCGGGCTCCCGCTCCCCATCCCGAAGCTCACCTTCGACCTCAAGCGCGACGACCGCCGCGAGCGCATCCTGGAAGGGTCCCTCCGCGTCTACATCCGGGGCACTGGCCACCCCGAGGCCGAGCAGGCCCGCAGGGTGGGCGCCTACAAGTGGGGCGTCGTGAAACTCGCCGCCTGGAAGGTGCGCCTGAAGTTCCAGACGCGGCCGCCCACGGGGTTCACGGTCAAGGTCACTTACGACTACCTCGGCTCCGAGGGCCTCGCGCTCACCCAGGACGGGAAGGGGAACACGAAGGCCGTCTTCGGCACCGCCCCCGCGAACGGGAAGAAGGTGACCGCGACCTACCGGACCACGCCCTTCCCGGGTCTCAAGATCCGCTGGCGCACGGGCACCCTCGACCAGTCCGTCATCGAGGGATTCACGGACCTCGAGCAGGGCTACACGCCGCGGGCTACCCTCATGGAGCAGAACGGGGCTCTCGAGTACTCGACCGGCGCCCGCGAGGTGGACGACCTCCGGGTGACCTTCGCCGCGCCCCGCGGCTTCATCCAGTACAAGGACGACGGAGGGACGAACCCCGTCTCCGCGAAGGTCCGGATCGAGTACCGAAAGGTGGGCGCCGCCTCCTGGATCACGCTTCGAAACGAGTCCGGGACGGAGTTCAAGCTCGTGGCCGAGCGCTCCTCCACGGTCCGCTGGCAGGTGGGCCTCCGCTCGGAGTGGCAGCGGCTCTTCGACTCCGGCGACAACGACGCCGGCGACAAGCTCGAAGCCTTCGACCGCGCGGCCTACGAGGTGCGGGTCACCCGCCTCGACAAGCCGAGCACCGATTCGCTCGTGGCCGATGAGCTCCACTTCCAGACCGTGGTTGAGGTCCTCCGGGAGGGGTTCACCTACCCGGGGACCTGCCTCCTCGCTCTCGAAGCCATGCCGTCGGAGTTCCTCTCGGGCGGGAGCCTCCGCGTCTCCTGCGTCGCGACGCGGGGAAAGCTCTACGACCCTCGCACCGACGCCCACTACGGCCGCCGGGACCTCGGCTCCAGCCAGAACGCCGCCCTGGCGCTCCGGGACCTCGTCACCTCGGCCGAGGGGAAGGCGAGGGAGCGGTACGGGGGCGGGTTCTTCTTCACGGGGGCGGACCTCTTCGTCGGGACGGACGGCTTCACCGGCACGCCGCCCAACGAGAGCCCCGCCGCCTCGCGGGACTCCTTCCTCGCCTTCTCCGACTTCTGCGACGAGTGGGTTCACCGCCCGGGAGACGACCCGACGAAGCCACCCTACTCGGCGACCTACGCCTCGGCCCCGCCCTACTCCACGACGAACGGCGAGCGCCGCTGCCGCCTCAACCTCGTCCTCGACACCCCGCAGTCCCTCATGGAGGCGGTCTCCGACCTCGCCTTCCTCGGCTACTGCTTCGCCACGCTCCAGGGGGTGAAGTGGCGCTTCCCCCTCGACCAGGACGGCGACCCCGTCTTCACCTTCGTGGACGACGTGGACCCGCCGAACCAGAACATGGGGAAGTTCGTCCTCAACCTCGAGGGGTGGTCCAAGACCCCGACCCACGTCCAGGGGTCGTTCTGGTCGGAGTTCCTGGACTACGAGCGGGACGAGCTCCTCTTCCCCGTCGAGGACCTCCCCGAGGGCCGCCCCCTCAACATCCGCGAGGTCAACCTCGCCGGCTGCACCCGGGAGTCCGAGGCCGCGCGTGCGCTCCGCCACCTCGCGGAGCAGGCGAAGCGCCATCCGTTCCCCTGCTCCTGGGAGGCGCACCCGGGGAGCCAGTTCGTCGAGGCCGGCGACATCGTCACCGTGAAGACCCGCATCCCCTACTCCACGGGCTCGAAGGCCCTCGAGCTCAAGGTTCGCGTGCTCGCCTGCCTCGTCTCCCGTGACGAGGAGGGCCGCCTGGCAGTCCGCTACGCCGGCCGCGTCATGAGCGGCGCCCCCTACAACCTCCAGCCCGTCACCGTCCCGGCGAACGCGACACCGGCGCAGACGACCGCACAGACCGGCAGCGGGATCTTCGGGCTGCCCGTGGCCTCCGGGACGGGCCTGACGGCGTCGGGGAAGCGCCTCGTCACGAACCTCCGGGCGCGCGTCGGTTGATGCCGTCCGTTCCGTACGACAGTGTGGGCCGCCAGGCGAAAGGCGGCGACCGCCCTCGGCCTCGCCGTCCGCGCCGCCCTCCTCGGCCACTCCGGCGCCGCGGGGGGGCTCGAGATCCAGAGCGTCTTCCTCCTCGCCGAGGGCTGGGACTTCGACGCGGAAACGGGAGCCTACCGGACGGGGCAGGACTACGAGATGTCCGCATCGTAGCGGTCGTCCCGCTCCCGGCACCGATGCCCGCGACGACGCTTGGCCTTGCTACCGCCGCGCGGAAGTCCGGACCTCCACGTTGTGATGACGAACCACTCGCCATCAGAGATGGCACGCACGACGGCGACCAGCCACGAGGCGTACAACGGTCACTTCTCGTAGGGCTGGAACGAGGCTCCCGCGCCCTCATCCTTGAGGAGTGCCCTCCGACACCGCCCAGTTCGTGGACGTCGTTCTCTCCTGGTCCCGCGAGGTCCCCGGGAAGACCGCGGTCCTCCGGAAGGAGGACGGCGGCAACTGGGACGAGCTCGCCCGCGTGGAGGAGACCGAGTACACGGTCCGGGGCCTGCATCCCGATAGGTCCCACACCTTCGCCGCCGCGCCGGTCCTCGAGGATGGCGGGCTCGCTCCCGAAGCGGACTGGGAGACGGTCCAGGTCTCTCCCCTGGCAGACGCCGGCACCCCGGCCCTTCCGGGAACGCCCACGGGGTTCGCGGCGGCGCAGGACGGCGCAAACCTGAACTTCCGGTGGGACGCGGCGTCCGACGGCGTTACCGAGTCCTTCGAGGTCCGAGTGGGGGACTCCTGGGAGGACGGAGTTCTCGTCGCCGACGGAATCGAGGGCCCCCCGTACTCGTGGCCCTGGTCGGCGTCGGGGGCGAGGGCGTTCCACTTGAAGGCGACGGACAAGCTTGGGCGGTACTCCACTGAGGGGGCTTCCATCGCGCTGACCATCGCCTCCCTCGACGACCACAACGATGCCGGCGCCGAGGACCAGGGCGGAGCCGGGTGGCCCGGCGCCTCGACGAACCTCGAACCCGATGGCGCGGGGGGCCTCCAACTCGCGTCCCTCCAGGGGGGATGGCAGGACCCTCCCTGGGACGGCCCCTGGTCCGACGCCAAGTTCCCGGCCCTGGCCCGGAACTACCCCGAGGGGACCTACGAGACGCCGGCCATCGACCTCGGGGCCGTCGAGTCCCACCGCATCGAGGTGGACCTCCGCGCCGCGCAGTCGATGCCCGAGGTTCCGTGGTCGGAGTGGGACTGGCCCGCCCTCGGGCCCGTGCGGGACGAGGACGGCGCCCTCCTCCCCCTCGGTACGCGAGGCCACACGTCCAAGGACACCTGGTCGGGGGACCCCATCGACTCCGTTGGGGGTGCTGTCGAGGTGGACACCTCGCCCACTCCCGCGGGACCCTGGGACGGCTGGAGACTGTTCGTCCCGGGAACCTACTCGTTCCAGCGCGTGCGGCTTCGGGTGACCCTCCGCGGCGACGGGATCCGGCTCGCGCGACTCCCGCGCCTCGTCCTTCGCCGGAGGAAGTTCAACCGCAAGCAGGAGGGGGATGTCGTCGTGGGCCCCGATGCCGACGTGGTCATCCCCTTCCCCGTCCCGTTCCAGAACGCTCCGCGCGTCACCGCCCACCTCATCGGCTACCCGGGGTCCGTAGAGATCGTCTCGATCACCCCTACCCAGGTGACCCTCCGGCCGGGCGCGGCGGTATTCGTGGAGAGCACTGCGACCTTTGCTCCGACCATTCACTGGCAGGCGATGGGAACCTAATCGGAGCCGAGACTCCTCCTCAGTCATCTCGGGTCCCGTCACCTCGTCACCAAGGCACCGGCAGGCTCAGCCCCCCGGCCCTCTGGGGGATCGAGGAGATACCCTCCTTGGTCTGAGCAGACGCCATGGCGAACAACCACCACTTCCTGCCACAGATGTACCTCCGGCGGTGGACCACTTCTGTTGACCCACCCATGGAGCCGTTCGTCTACGCCTACTACCGTGGGCAGACAGATCCGAAGCGCAAGGCTCCACAGAACATCGGGTATGTCCCCGGCCTCTATGCGTTGAACCCCAATTGGGTCGCCGACGGAGATCCCGAAGCCCTTGAGAAGCTCTTCTCACGCCTTGAAGGAAGAGCAAGGTCGGCATTCGGGTTCATCGACCGTCACCGGCACCTGCAACACGTAGAGCACCGAGAGGCCATAGCGCACTTCGTTGCCGCCATGTTCCTCCGAACTCACAAAGAACAACTCGCCGAGGCTCGTCGTGCTCTGGAGTGGGTCGATGAGCTCGTGGCAGACCAGATTGAGGAACTCGGAGGACTTGATTCCGTCCGCCGATTGATTGAGCGGTTCGGCGGGGGACCGGAGGACACATCTGATGCGGGGCTCCTCCAGTTCATGACCGCTGTGGCCACGCGAGTTGCCACGGAGAGGAAGTACAGGCTCATGCGCCTGCCAGCATCGTGCGAGAAGATCGCTGGGCACTTCCTCGCGATGCACTTCTGCGTCACCCTGGCTCCTCCCCTACAGCAGTTCGTCACGTCGGACTCTCCCGTTCTCCTCCCAACCATGAACGAGCCGCCGCACTGGTGGCGGACTCATGAAGTTGGGATAGGACAGGATGGCGCAGAGATCTGGTTCCCTTTGGACCCGGACAAGGCCCTGCTGGTGACTCGAAAGCCGGTCCCCCTCACGATGTTCCTCGGTGCAGGCCAGTTGGAAGAGATCAACCGCCTCTGCATGCGACGGTCCTTGGAGTTCGTCATCACGCATCGAAGGCGCCCGCAGATTGCAGCCTTCGTGGCTGCCCAGTGCGCGATCGAACAAGAGAACCGCGGCGCCTAGCTCCAGAGTTCAACCTGGAGTGGCCAGCCGCGGGTTGAACGAGCCTCCCACGCCCCTACCTTCGGAGCGACCGGGAGGTGCCAGGTGGCATGGAAGAAGCTGATTACAGAGGACGACTTCGGCGGCTTCGCCAACCCCTCGGCGGTGATCGGGGGCGCGG
>JAKLKS010000019.1 GCA_023150535.1 Planctomycetota bacterium | reverse complement strand
TGGCGAAGGGCAGCAGGTTCTCCCCCGCGGGGCCGCAGGCGACGGCGCGGAGGCCGGGATCCCCCGCCTCCTCCCGGAGGCGCGCCTCCGCGGCGGCGGCGGAGAGGCCGGCGAGGCCCGGCGCCTCCCGCACCTCGACCACCCCGTCGCGCAGGAAGAGCGTCGAGAGCCGCGCCGCCCTCCCCGTCACGACGAGGGCGTCCACGCCCGCGCGCTTCAGCTCGATGGCGAAGGCGCTCGAGGAGAGGGCGTCGGAGATGCGGCCGGTGAGGGGGCTCTTGGCGACGACGGCGAACTTGGCGCTCGTGGTGAGCGGGGTCCCGACGAGGGGGGAGGCGGCGAAGACGATGGGCGCCTCCGGCGCGAGGGGGTCGACGCCGGGCGGCGCCTCCCGCCAGAGGAGCAGCGCCCCGAGCCCGACGCCGCCCAGGAAGGCGCGGAGGTCGGCCTCCTCGAGGGGGACGGACTCCGCGGCGCCGGTCCCGGCGTCGACGCGGAGGCAGCGGCCGTGGTAGCCGGGGGGCGCCACGATCACCCCCCCGCCGTCGCGGGCAGGAGGAGGAGCGGCACCCCCGGCGGCAGGGGCTCCGCGGGGTCGCTCACGAAGCGCTTCCCGTCCAGGGAGGCGGCGGATCCCGCGGAGAGGCGGCGCCCGCCCGCCGCGATGACGGCCCCGAGCAGCTGCGGCTCGACGGCCGCCAGCCGCTCCAGCGCGTCGCCGAGGGTCGCCCCCTCGGGGACCTCGAGCACGAGGGCGTCCCGCCCCGTGCGGGAGCGGGCGACGCCGTAGAACTCCACGCGGAGCGCGCTCACGGCGACCACCCCGCGTCCCGCAGCGCCGCGGCGTACTCCTCCGGCGTGTTGCAGTTGCGGAAGGAGGCGAGGTCGGGGTCGAACCCCCGCACCGCGGCCTCGGGCAGGGCGACGGTCTCCTCCCCCTCGACGAGGAAGATCACCCGGCGGCGCTCCGCCGCGAGCAGGGCCTCCGCCCTCGGCGCGAGGCGGGTGCGGTAGACGGCGAGCAGCGGCTGGGGGAACCCGTCCACGACCGCCTGCGCCGCGGCCGCCCCGCCGAGGGCGTCGAAGAGGCCGGCGACCAGGGCGGGGCGGAGGAAGGGGACGTCGCAGGAGGTGACGAAGGCGGCCGGCGCGGCGGCGGCGGCGAGTCCCCGGGCGATCCCCTCGAGCGGCCCCTGGCGCGTGCGCGCGTCGCGGAGGACGGCGACCCCCGCGGGGAGCGGGGGGACCTCCTGGCCCGGGGCGGCGACGACGAGTACCTCGCCGCAGGCCTCCCGGCAGAGGCGCACCACCCGCTGGAGCAGGGTCTCGGTCCCGAAGGGGAGCAGCGCCTTCGCGCGGCCCATGCGCGAGGACTCCCCCCCGCAGAGGACGACGGCGGCGCGGTCGGGACGGGGGGAGGGCACGGGGGAATGCTAACGCGGGGCCCCGGCACCGGGTCCGGACCGCCCACCCGGTCCCCTCCTCACCCCGATTCGCCTTGACAATCTACTCAGTATCCTGAGTAAAATTACTCAACGTCATGAGCAAACCGTCCCCCGCCGCCCTCCGCCCCCGGCCCCTCCTCGCCAGGCTCCTGCGCCGCCTGCGGGAGCCCCGCCGATTCCTCCAGGTGCTGGCCGGCCCCCGCCAGGTCGGCAAGACCACCCTCGCCCGGCAGGCCGTCGAGGCCCTCGGGGGCCCCGCGGTCTCCGCCTCCGCCGACTCCGCCCTCCTCGAGGACCGCTCCTGGATCGAGCAGCAGTGGGAGCGGGGGCGGTCCGAGGCGGCGCGGGCGGGCAGGTCCGGGGCCCTCCTCGTGCTCGACGAGATCCAGAAGGTCCCCCGGTGGTCCGATGCCGTCAAGCGCCTCTGGGACGAGGACACCGCCGCGGGCACCCCCCTCAAGGTCCTCCTCCTCGGCTCCGCACCCCTCCTCCTCCAGAGGGGGCTCGCCGAGAGCCTCGCCGGGCGCTTCGAGGTGATCCGCGCCGGGCACTGGTCCTTCCCCGAGATGGAGACCGCCTTCGGCTGGGACCTCGGGCGCTGGCTCTTCTTCGGCGGCTACCCCGGCCCCGCGCCCCTCGTCCCCGCGGACCTCGCGCGCGGCGGCGACGGGGAGGACCCCGTCGCCCGCTGGCGCCTCCACGTCCTCGACTCCCTCGTGGAGACCACCCTCTCCCGCGACATCCTCCTGCTGGCCCGCGTGGACAAGCCGGCGCTCCTGCGCCACCTCCTCGGCCTCGGCTGCGAGCACTCGGGGCAGATCCTCTCCTTCCACAAGATGACGGGCCAGCTGCAGGACGCCGGCAACACGACGACCCTCGCCCACTACCTCGACCTCCTCCGGGGCGCGGGGATGCTCGCCGGCATCCGCAAGTACTCCGGGAACCGGGTCCGGGTCCGGGGAAGCAGCCCGAAGCTCCTCGTCCTCAACACCGCCCTCATGACCGCATCCTCCGGCCGCACGCCGGCCGACGTCCTCGCCGACCCGGAGTTCCGCGGCCGGCTCGTGGAGACCGCCGTGGGCGCCCACCTCCTCGCGACGGCGGAGGAGGGGGGCTACGAGGTCCACTACTGGCTCGATCGCGACCGGGAGGTGGACTTCGTGCTCTCGGGAGGGGGGAAGCTGAGCGCTCTCGAGGTGAAGAGCGGCCGCAGGCGCCGCGGCGCCCCGGGCCTCGAGGCCTTCGCGCGGGCCCACGGGAAGGTCCGGAAGCACCTCGTCGGCGAGGGAGGGATGCCCCTCGAGGAGTTCTTCCGCAGGAACCCCGCGGAACTCCTGCGCTAGCCCCGCCCCCACCGGATCCGCACCACCTCCGGCGGGCAGTCGTAGCGCACGGGCAGGATGGAGGTCCCCGCCCCCGCCGACACGATCATCGTCGTCCCGTTCCGCCCGTGCACCCCCCGCACGCAGGGCCCGACCCGCCGCGGCATCACCGGCGCACCGACGACGGGGAGCCTCACCTGCCCCCCGTGGGAGTGCCCGCAGAGGAGGAGCGGCACCCCCCGCGCCTCCGCCTCCTCGAAGACCACCCCCGCGTGGCTCAGCAGCACGACGTAGGTCCCCGCCTCGATCCCCCGCAGCGCCGCGTCGAGGTCGTGGCGCCCCGTCACCGGGTCGTCCGTCCCCGCCACCGCGAACCGCAACCCGCCCGCCCCCTTCCCCGGCCCCCCCGCGCCCCCCTCCCCCACCATCCGGTGCTCGTTCAGGAGCAGGGTCGCCCCCCGCGCCGCGAGGTCGGCCCGGAACCTCCCCATGTCCACGCCCCAGCGGTGCTCGTGGTTCCCCGGCACGACGAAGACCCCGAGCGGCGCCCGGTACTCCCCGATGTGCTCCACCGCCGCCCAGGTGAGGGAGGGCCGGTCGTGGGTGTCCCCGCCGACGAGCACGAGGTCGGGCGCGAGGTCGCGGAGGATCCGCCGCAGCTTCGGCCCCACCCCCTTCGCCGGGTGGCGGAGGTGGAGGTCCGTCACGAGCACCGCCGACCTCCCCGCGAGCCCCGGCGCCGCCGCGGGCGCCGGCAGCGCCACCTCCGTCACCCCGACCCGCCAGGGCTGGGCGGTCCATCCCGAGGCGAGGGTCGAGAGCCCGAGCGCCCGCCCGGGGAGCGTGCGGGAGATCCTCCTCAGCCAGCGGGGGCGGCGCGGGGGCATGGGGGATCCATCGGACGCCCGGGAGCCCGCCGGTAGGATCCCGCCGCCCTCGAGCAGGTCCTCGCCGCCGTCCGCCGCGCGGGCGCGGCCATCCAGCGCGTCCGCGCCGAGGGGTTCGAGGTCCTCTCCAAGGGGGACAAGGGACCCGTCACCCGCGCCGACCACGAGGCCGACGCGCTGCTGCGCGAGGCGCTCCCCGCCATCCTCCCGGCGGCCTGGCTCTCCGAGGAGACGGTGGACGACCCGGTGCGGCTCGGGCAGCGGCGGCTCTGGGTGGTGGACCCGCTCGACGGGACGAAGGAGTTCGTCGAGGGGGTGCCCCACTACGCGGTGTCGGCGGGGCTCGTGGAGGACGGGGTGGCGCTCCTCGGCGTGGTCCACAACCCCTCCGACGGGACCACGGTCTGGGCGGTGCGCGGCGGCGGCTGCTTCCGGGACGGGAAGCCGGTGCGGGTGGCCGAGGGGCGGCGGCTCGGGGCCTCGCGCTCGGAGATCAAGCGCGGCGAGTTCGAGCCCTTCGCGGCGGACTGGACGGTGGAGCCGCTGGGGTCCATCGCCTGGAAGCTCGCGCTCGTGGCCGCGGGGGAGATCGCGGCGACGGTGTCCCGGGGGCCGAAGCACGAGTGGGACGTCTGCGGCGGGGCCATGCTCGTCGAGGAGGCCGGCGGCCAAGTGGCCGACTGCTTCGGCGGGGCGCTGCGGTTCAACCAGTCGTTCCCGAAGACGAAGGGCGTCCTCGCGGGGGCGCCGGAGGCCTACGGGCGGGTGGCGGCGAAACTCGCCGAGGTCGGCGTGTCGGACCGGATGGACGAAATGAAGGGGCGGTAGGGGCGTCCTTCCGGGGCGACCCGGGACCGGCGCCTCCCTCTCCCGCACCCCCTCCGCGGCCGGCGCTCTCGGGGAGTCCGCCGCGGTCACAGCCGGCGCGCCCCGGGGATCCGCGGAGTCCCTACAATGGACTCATGGCGTCCGTCGAGCCCCTCCTCCGCCCGGAGCGGTGCACGGTCTGGACGGGGGGCCCCTGCCCGGAGTGCGGGAACGACGGGTCCCTCCTCCTCCTGAGGCGCCGGGCCGACGGCGCCCTCCTCTTCCACTGCCCCACCTGCGGGCTCGCCTTCACCCAGGAGGCGGGGGAGGACGGGGACGGCCTTCCCCGGGAGGGCCTCTCCCTCGAGGAGGTCGCGCCCGGGGGCGCGGACGCCGCGACCCCCGAGGAGATCGGCGAGGCGGGACTGAAGGAGCGGACGTGGCCCTGGTACGAGGGGGACCTCCAGGCGCTCCTCGGGAAGCGGAGACCGGTGGGAGAGGAGGAGGCCCCCGCTTCTTCCCGGCAGGAGAAGTCGGCGGAGCAGCGCATGGTCTCCCTGCTGGTGGCCGTGGGCATCGGGACCCTCGCCTTCTCCGTCGCCCTCTTCCTCGGAGCGCTCCTCGATTTCCTGCGGGAGTGAATCGACGGCCGGGGATGCGCGCCGGTTCCCGGACGGCTACAATCCGCCCATGGCCTTCGCCGCGGTACCCCTCCCCCTCGAGCGCTCCACCGTCTGGTCCGCGGGCCCCTGCCCGGACTGCGGGACGGAGGCGCCCTCCTCGTCCTGCGCCGCCGCGAGGACGGCCTCCTCCTCCTCCACTGCCCGCCCTGCGGGCTGACCCTCCCCCATGGCCCGGAGGCATGGAAGCGGGCGACCGCGCGCTCCCGGAACCGGCCGGACCCCGGCTCCGTCGAGGCCGCCACCACGGACGAGATCCGCGCGGCGGACCTCTCCCGGGAGGCCACGCCCTGGTACGAGGGGGACCTCCTCGTCCTCCTCGGGGCGCGGTCGCCGACCGCGGATAGGGAGCCTCCCCCGAAGCCGCACCCCTGGTGGCTCCCCGCCCGCGGGTGCCCGACCCCCGCCTGGCAGGTCCGCCTCCTCGCCGCCATCGGCGTCGTCCTCGGCCTGGCCTTCGTCGGCCTGATCGGCTCGATCCTCATCGAGGTCCTCTGACCGGCTCCCCCGCGGGCGCCGCCCCCCCTTCCTCCTGCCCGGGATCCGCCCCCGCCGCGAGCGCGATCCACCGCGCGTAGACGAGCAGGGGAACGGCCCGGACCAGGAAGCGCGCCCAGGCCCAGGCGAACCAGGTGGACTCCGAGGCCTGCAGCCCCGGGAGGGACTCCGCCACGACGGACCCGTGCCGCATCACTTCGAAGAGGAGCGGACCGGCGGCGAGGGAGACCAGCGCACCACCCGGGCACAGGGGCAGGCCCGGAACGAGGAGCCCCATGACCGGAGGTGCGGGCCGCTCCTCCCGCAGGAGGAGGGAACGGGCCTCGCGCGCACCCCTCTGGAGCACGGCACGAGGATACGCACGCGACGACGCGGTTCCCCCGCGCCTCCACCCGCCCTACAATCCCCCCATGCCCGGCCCCGGAGACGGCCAGGACGAGGATCGATCCACCGTCCACTCGGGCGGTCCCTGCCCGCGGTGCGAGGGGGAGGGGGCGCTCCTCATCCTCCGCCGGCGCTCCGACGGGCGGCTCCTCCTCCATTGCCCCGGCTGCGGCCTCTCCTTCACCCACGAGGAGCCCGGCGTCGACCCCGAGGCCGCGGAATCCCTCGCCGCGATCGCCCCCGCCGGCGCCGACGCCGCCACCCTCGGGGAGATCGCCCGCGCGGACCTCGGCCCCCACGCGACGCCCTTCTTCGAGGGAGCGCTGGAGGACCTCCTCCGGGGGAAGCCCGCCCCGGCCCGGGGACCGCAACCCGCCCCCCCGCCGCGCAGGCCCGCGCGGAAGGCGCCGGTGCCGGCCCCGCGGAAGGAGGAGGAGTCGGGCGTGCTCGCCCTCCTCGGGGGCGTCGGGGGGCTCCTCCTCATCATCAAGATCGCGCTGGCGTTCTTCGCGTCGAAGAAGTGAGACCTCAGTCCGGGAACCCCTCCGCCCGCAGCGCCGCCCGCGCCGCCGGGTCCCGCAGCAACTCGAGGAACTCCCGCACCGCCGCCCGGTCCGCGCGGTCGGCCGGGATCGCGAAGTCGTAGCGCTCCTCCCGCCAGAACGCGAACCCGAGCCCCGCCGCCCGCGCCGACGCCTCCTCGGCGATCCCCCCGTCCGCCTTCCCGTGCCGCACCGCCGCGCAGACCGCCGCGTGGGTCCTGAGCTCCGCGTCCCCGCCCCGCATCCCCGAAGTGTCGCATCGGAAGATACTGTCCACGAGGATCCGCGTCCCCGACCCGCGGTTGCGCTGCGCCAGCAGGAAGGACGGGTCGGCCGCCGCCGCCGCCGCGCACTCCTCCGCCGTCCGCCCCTCGAAGCGCGCGTCCCCGGGACGGAAGACGAACCCCTGGCGCCGCCCCCAGCCCCGCGCCAGCAGGACCGACCCGTCCGCGGGCAGGAAGGGCGCGTTGTACTCCCCCGTCGCCCCGTCGAGGAGGTGCACCCCCGCGAGGTCGCAGGCGCCCCGCCGCGCCGCCTCGAGGCCCGCCGTGGAGCCCACGTGGATCACCTTCGCCGTCCGCCCCGTCCGCTCCCGGAGGAGCCGGAGCAGGATCTCCGCCCCGCGGCAGTGGCTCCCCACCACGGAGAGGTCCGCGGGAGGCCGCCCCGGCGCGAGGGGGACCACCTCCACCTCCTCCCCCGCCTCGAGCTGCTCCCGGTCCTCGGGCACCGCGAGGAAGCCGTCGGACCGCGCCCAGGTCGTGATGGAGCCGGAGCCCTTGCCGACGGGCCAGGCCAGCAGCCCCCCGCGCCCGGCCACGAGGTCCACGAGGCTGAAGTCGAGGAACCCCTTCTTCGAGCGCAGCCGCACCGCCAGGCGCGCCCGCACCGCCTCCCCGGGGTCGCGCTCCGGGAGCCCCGCCATGCGCCGCACCTCCGGCGCGACGAACTCGTGGAAGGTGAAGATCGCGCTCGTGGGGAAGCCCGGGAGGACCGCGAGCGGCGTCCCGCGGACGACCGCGAGGAGGAGCGGCTTCCCCGGCTTGAGCGCGACCCCGTGGACCACGACCCGCGCCCCCTCCATCCGGCCGAGGACCCCGGCCGCGAGGTCCCCCGCGCCCTTGCTCGTGCCCCCGGAGAGGAGGACGAGGTCCGCGGCGGCCGCCGCCGCGGCGACCGCCGCCTCCAGCGCGTCGGCGCGGTCGGGCACGACCCCGCGCTCCTCCGGCTCCCCGCCGGCCGCCCGCACCGCGTCGGCGACGGCGCGGGAGTTCACGTCGCGGACGAAGCCCTCCCGCGGCGGCGCGCCGGGGCCGACGATCTCGTCCCCCGTCGAGAGGACGGCGACGCGCGGGCGCCGCCGCACCGGGACCGCGGCGACGCCGCAGGCCGCGAGCACGGCCGTCTCCCGCGCGGTCAGGAGGTCGCCGGCCCGGCCCACGCACTCCCCCCGGGCGAGGTCGGTGCCGGCCTGGGTGAGGTTCTCCCCGGGGACGACCGCGTGGAGAGCGAGGACCGCGCCCCCCTCCTCCAGCGAATCCTCCACCATGAGCACCGCGTCCGCCCCCCGGGGGACCGCGGCCCCCGTGGCGACCCGCGTCGCGCCGCCGGGGGGGAGCTCCCCGGTCGCCTCCCGGCCGGGGGTGAGCCCCTCCCCGGAGAGGACGAGGGCGCGCGGGGCGTGCTCCGAGGCGCCCCAGGTGTCGGCGGCGCGGACCGCGAAGCCGTCCCGGTCGGCGCGGCGGAAGGAGGGCACGTCCTCGGGGGATTCGAGGTCCCGGGCGAGCACGCGCCCCAGCGCGGCGGCGAGCGGGACCTCCTCCCCCTCCCGGGGGGCGAAGGGGCAGGCCGCCCTCCAGAGGCGGCGCGCCTCGTCGCGGGAGACGACGGTCAGGAACCCCGTGCCGGCGCTCCCCCGGGATCCGCGTGCCATGGCGGCTAGTAGAGGTGGACCTCGACGGTCTCGCCCTCGTCCCAGCCCTCTACCTCCGGGGGGACGACGACGAAGCCGCCGGCGCGCACCGCCGAGGAGAGGATCGAGGCGCCGGAGACGGCCAGGGGCTCCACCCCCCGGCCCGCGAGGGCGACCCGCGCGTAGTCGGTCCGTCCCGCCACGGACGCGAGCCGCCGCGTCAGCGGCAGCGGCACCCGCGCGTAGGGCTCCACGGCCGGGAGCCCCTGGAGGCGGCGGAGGCAGGGGCCGACCAGGAGGTCGAAGGCGCAGAGGACGGAGACCGGGTTCCCCGGCAGGAGGAAGACCGGCTTCCCGGAGACGATGCCGAGCCCCACCGGCCCCGCGGGGCGGAGCGCCACGCCGTGGAAGAGGAGGCGGCCCTCCCCCGCGACGACCGAGGGCATGTGGTCCTCCACCCCCACGGAGGATCCGCCGGTGGCCAGCACGATGTCCACCCCCGGGGAGGCGAGGAGCCGGCCGAGGGCGCGGCGGATGCGCGGGGCCTCGTCGGGCTGGAGCGTCGAGGCCGCCGCGACGGCGCCCCACCGCTCGGCCAGCCCCTGGAGGAGGGGGGTGTTCGCGTCGTGGACGTGGAAGGGGGCGAGGGCGGCCCCCTGCCGGACGATCTCGTTCCCCGTGGCGAGGATCCCGATCCGCGGGCGGGGCGCCACGGGGACCCGGGCCGCCCCGAGCGCCGCCAGGAGGGCCGCGTCCTGGGGCCGGAGGATCCGGCCCCCCTCCAGGGCGACGGCGCCCCGCGCGACGTCCTCGCCGGCGCGCCCCACGTTGCGGCCGGGGGAGACCGGGCCCGAGACGCGGACGAAGCCCCTCTCCTCCTCGGCGAACTCGGCGGGCACGACGGCGTCGGCGCCCTCCGGGAGCGGCGCCCCCGTCATGATGCGGACGGCGCGCGCCCCCGCGAGGACCCCCTCCCAGGGGGCGCCGGGGAGGCTCTCCCCCGCGACCTCCAGCACCGCGGGGTCGTAGGCCGTGGCGGCGAAGGTCATCCCGGCGACGACGGCGAAGCCGTCCATGGCGGAGCGGTCGAAGGAGGGGAGGTCGAGGGAGGCGGTGAAGTCCGCGGCCAGCAGCCGGCCGGGGGCCTCCCGCAGCGGCACCTCGTCCACCGCGGCGAGCGGGGGCACCCCTTCCACGATCCGGCCGAGGGCCTCCGCCAGCGTCACCCGCCGGTGGAACCCACGCATGCGGACGTCGTCGAAGGCCTCCCCGGTCAAGCGGTCTCCCCGGGGAAGTGGCGCATGGCCGAGAGGATCGGGTTGAGCGCCGCCTGGCCGAGCCCGCAGATGCTGGTCATGGCCATGGCGTCGGCGAGCTCCGGAAGGAGGGCCGTCCCCGCGCGGCCCTTCCCGGCGGCGGCGTCCTCGAGGATGCGCACGGCCTTCTCCGAGCCGACCCGGCAGGGGACGCACTTCCCGCAGGACTCGTTGCGGAAGAAGCGCACGACGTTGAGGGCGAGCGCGAGCATGTCGGTCCCGTCGGCGACGACGAAGAGGGCCCCGGAGCCGAGCATGGAGCCGGCGTCGGCCATGGCCCTGAAGTCCATGGGGGTGTCGGCCTTCGAGGCGGGGAGGAAGTTCGAGGAGGAGCCCCCGGGGGAGAAGGCCTTCATCCGCCGGCGGCCCTTCATGCCGCCGCAGAGGGCGACGATCTCCGAGACCGTGGTGCCCATGGGCACCTCGACGACCTGCGGCCGGCGGACGGCGCCCGAGACGGAGACGAACTTGAGCCCCGCTCCGCCGTTCACGCCGAGGCCCCTCCAGGCGGCGCCGCCGTTGAGGGTGATCCAGGGCGCGAAGGCGAAGGTCTCGACGTTGTTGACGAGGGTCGGCTTCCCGTGGAGCCCGTGGGTGCCGGGGAAGGGGGGCTTGTTGCGCGGCTCGGCGCGCTTCCCCTCCATGGCCTCGAGGAGCGCGGTCTCCTCGCCGCAGATGTAGCCGCCCGGGGAGACGAAGACCTCCACCTCGCAGTCCCAGCCGGAGCCGAGGACGTTCCTCCCCACCGCCCCCGCGCGGCGCGCCGCGCGGAGCGCGTCGCGGAAGCGCCTCTCCTCGGGCCCGTACTCGTGGCGGACGTAGAGGACCGCCCGGTGCGCGCCGACGACCCGGGCGCCGAGCAGCATCCCCTCGATCACCAGGTGCGGGAGGCGCGCGAGGACCTCGCGGTCCTTGAAGGTGCCGGGCTCGCTCTCGTCGGCGTTGCAGACGACGAACTTCGGCGCCCCCTCCGCCTTCCGCACGAACTCCCACTTCATCCCCGTGGGGAACCCGGCGCCCCCCATGCCGCGGAGGCCGGAGTCCTTGAGGTCCGCGATGCACCGCTCCTCGGCGGCGGCCCCACCCTCGAGGACGCGGCGCAGCGCCGACCAGGGGGCGGCGCCGGCGGCGACGGGGTCGCAGCGGTACGTCCGCTTCCCGCGGACCGCGGCGGCGCGCAGGGGGGGCTTCGCGAGGACCGCCTCAAGCCTCCCCGCCTCCCGCGCCCCGCAGGGGACGCCGTTCACCGCGAAGGCGGGGGCGCGGTCGCAGCGGCCGAGGCAGGAGACCTCGTGGACGCGGATCGAGGGGTCCGCCGCCGCCGCCGCGCGGGCGCGGGCGGCGAGGCCCTCCGCGCCCTGCATCCAGCAGGCGGCGTCGCGGCAGACCTCCACCTCGCACCGGGCGGGGGGCTCGCGCCGGAAGTGGGGGAAGAAGGTGGCCACGCCGTGGATGCGGTGCATCGGCGTGGCGGTGCGCTTCGCCCAGGCCGCCACGGCGGCCGGTTCGAGCCATCCGTGCTCCTCCTGGATGGCCCGGAGGGCCTCGACCACGCTCGGGGGAGGGAGGTACTCGGTCTCGTTGGACATGGTCCGGGAAGTCTATCCGGGAGCGGCGGAGGGGGCGCGGTGGATGCGGCGGGGGCGGTGCAACCGCGGGGAGGGTCGAAGGGCGGACGCCTACAGCGGCAGGCTCATCTGCGGGTCCGCCGGCGCCCGGTCCGCCGGCCCCTCCGCCAGGCCCGACGCCTCCCGCGCCCGGGCCACCCGGCGGGCCAGCGCCCGGCGGTAGTCGGTGCCGGCCTGGGCGCGCCCGCGGTACCACTCCTCGTGCCGCGCGACGAGGGCCGGGCGGATGGTCCTCAGCCTCTCGAGCCAGTAGGCCCGCACCGGCTCCCGGAGGAAGAGACACTGGTGGACGAGGTACCGGCCGCCGTTGGCGGCGACCTTCTCCGCGACCGCCTCGATTTCCCCCGGCCCGTCGGTGAGGCCCGGGAGGACCGGCATGAGGAAGACCCCCGCCTCGATCCCCTCGGCGGCGAGCGCGTGGAGGGTCATGAGGCGCCGCTGCGGCGCGGGGGCGAGCGGTTCGAGGTCCCGGGCGAGGCGCGGGTCGAGCGTGGAGAGGGAGAGGTTCACGTGGAGGGAGCCGGCCGCCGCGATGACGCGCAGGAGGTCGAGGTCGCGCAGGACGAGGTCGGACTTCGTGGTGATGGAGAGGCGCAGGCCGCGGTCCCCCGCGGCCGCGCGCCGGGCGAAGACGCGCAGGCAGGATCGGGTGATCTCCTTGCGCCTCTCCAGGGGCTGGTAGGGATCGGTCGCCGTGCCCACCGCGATCCGCTGGCCGGGGGAGACCCGGCGCTCGAGGTCGCGGGCGAGGGAGCGGGCGAGGTCCTCCTTGAAGAAGATGCGCCGCTCGAAGTCGGCGGGGTCGTCGAAGCCGAGGTACCAGTGGGTCGCCCGGGCGTAGCAGTAGCCGCAGGCGTACTCGCACCCGCGGTAGGGATTGAGGGTCCACTCGAAGGGCATCTGCCGGTCGCAGCGGGAGAGGGCCCCGCCGCCGGCCGAGGGGGGGAAGGGGGCGGGGGGAAGGCGGTCGTGGCGGAGGGTCTCGCCGCGGACGTTCTCGTCGCGAGGCGGGGGGGCGGACCGGTCGGCGGGAAGCCGGGCGACGGGGGAACGGGAGTCCGTCGGCGCGGGGGGCGCTTCGTCCGGCGGCCGGTCGATGAGCTTCTGGACCATACCTAACAAAAGACTATCACGGGGGACGGACGAAATCGGGGGAATCGGGCGGTTGGTCACCGGGAAGGAGCGGCACGCCCCCGCCGCACCCCTCTACTTCAGGTCCCTCTCCTCCCCCGGGTCCGCAACCGGGTCGTAGACCTCCTCCCGCACCAGCGTCCAGCCCCCACCGGCCGCGGCGCGCTCCACGGTGATCCGCTTCCGCGCCCCCGGCGTCCCCGCGGGCTCCCGCACCGCCCGCCACCGCAGGTGGAACCGCTCCAGGAACTCCGGCGCGAGGTCCGGGTCGAGCCGCCGCACGTCCTCGACGAAATCCGACGCCGGCCCGTACTCCGCCTCCAGCACCCGGGACCGGAGCGGCTCCTCCAGGAGCGTCCGCGCGTCCCTCCCGCAGGGGACGGGGACGGACACCCCCGCCGCCTCGAGCAGGGTGGGATAGAGATCCTGGAGACGCACCTGCGCCTCCTCGATCCTCCCCCCCTCCAGCCGCCCCGGCCAGGCCGCCACGAGGGGGACGCGCAGGACCGTGTCGTAGACCGACATCATGTGGGTGAGCTCCCCGTGCTCGCCGAGGTTCTCCCCGTGGTCGCCGGCCACGACGACGAGGGCCTTCTCCAGCAGGCCCGCCCCGCCGAGCGCGTCGAGGATCCCCCCCGTCGCCCGGTCCGCCAGCCGCACCGCGCCGTCGTAGGCGGCGCCGAGGTCCCGGATCGTCCCCGCGTCGATCCGCTCCGCCCCGTAGAGGTGGCGGTTGGCGGCCTCCACCGTCACCTCCCGGGCGGCCCTGCGGGCGCCGTTCACGGCGCCGTCCCCGCGCACCGCCGCGACGGCGCCGTCCTCGAACCGGTAGGGGAGGTGGCACTCCATGAGGTTCACGAAGAGGAGGAACGGCCTCCGCGGCCCCCGAGGGGACCGGGACCGGACCCACCGCTCCACCGCCGCCCGCACCTCCTCCCCGGACCGGGGGACCCCCTCCTCCGTCCAGCACTCCGCCACGGTCGAGAACCCCGCCAGGAGGCCCGTCGCCTCCGACAGGTGGGGGTTGGCGACCACGGCCGCGGTCTCGTAGCCGCTCTTCGCGAGGGTCTCCGCGAGGAGCGGGATGCCCGGGGCCACCCGGTCCCCCCGCCCCTCCCCGAGCCCGTGTCGGCGGGGGAGGAGCCCCGTGAAGAGGGAGGCGTGGGCCGGGGGCGTCCAGGGGCTCGGCGAGAAGGCGTTGCGGAAGACGACCCCGCGGGCGGCCAGTTCCGCGAGGCGCGGGGTGGTCGGGTGCGGGTACCCGTTGACGGAGACCCGGTCCCCGCGGCAGGTGTCCCAGACCACGAGGACGATGTCGGGGCGGGAGGAGCGGGAATCCCGGAGACGGGCGAAGCCGAGGGCCGTCCCGAGGAGAACCAGGAGGACGGCGGCGGCCAGCCCGGGACGGAGGCCCCGGAAGCGACGGCTCTCGATCATGGATCCCCGAAGTGGCGGACCGGCGGGTCCGCGCGCACCGGGCACGCGCGTTCCCGATGGCGTTCCCGGCGCAAACACCATGCCGCCGCGCAGGCTCCGGGCGCGCAGGGCGGGAGGGAGGATGTGCGGAGAATCCACCGGCGCCGTAAGGAGTGCCTTACAGAGCGCGCGGCCTCCCCCGCACCCTCCCCCGTAGAATGGCCCCGTGAACCGCCCTCCCCTGTCCCGCCTCCTCCGGGCCGCCGCCCTCCTCGCGGCCGGATGGGCCGCGGTCCTCCCTCCCTCCCCCCCCGCGGCCGCGGAGGGGGACGGCCTCCCCGACCTCCGCGCCCCCCTGCGCCTCGGGACCCTCGAGCGGCGGGGCGCCGTCTCCTTCCGCCACTCCGCCTCCGCCCTGGGGCGGGCCGGGGACGCCTTCGACGGGAAGCCCGCGACCTTCCTCCGCACGCGCTCCGCGAACCCCGCCTTCCTCGAGGTCTCCTTCCGGGAGCCCGTCGCGGTGGATTCCGCGCAGGCCCTCTTCGGGGAGGGGGCGCCCCACGAGTGGTCGCTGCTCGCCGGGGAGGACGCGGACCACCTCGAGGTGGTCTTCCGGCAGCGCCGGGTGGACCCCGGCGCCTGGAGCCGCGTCGTCCCCTTCCACCCCCCCCTCCGCGCGAAGGTCCTCCGCGTGGTCGTCCTCCGCCTCGACGGCGCGGACGGAGTCGAGATCCGCGAGATCGCCCTGGAGTCCCGCCAGTTCCCCGAGAGCGTGGAGGTCGTCGTCCCCTCCGACGTGGCGGCCCCCGGCGGCATGCTGCCGGCCCGCGCCCGCGTCCTGTGGAACGGGGGGCAGGTCACCACGGGGGTCCACGGGCTTCGCTTCGAGACCTCCGGGGAGGCCGGGCTCCGCGTCGAGCCCGTGGGGCCCTGGGACCCCGACGACGTGATGCTCCGCTTCGAGAAGCCCGGCGCGGCCGCGGTGCGGGCCGCGATCCCGGGCCGCGGCGGATTCCGGCTCCGCTCCCCCTGGAGGGAGGTCCGGTGCGAGCCCGAGGGCCGGCCGGACTGGTGCCTCGCCTTCATCGAGCGGACGCCGCGCATCGACCACGACGCGCCGGGCGGGGGCTGGCCCGCCCCCGGCTCCCACGTGCTCTGGGTCGCCCACGTGCGGAACTACGGCACCGTGGACGCCCCCCGCGCGACGGTGCGGTGGGAGGTCGACGGGAAGATCGCCCTCGAGGAGGGGCTGCCCGGGCTGCGCCGCTTCGCCGAGGCCACCGCGTCGCTGCGCCTCCCCTGGGACGGGAAGCGCCGCGAGATCCGCTGCACCGTCGATCCCCTGGACGCCGTCCCGGAGACGAGCGAGGGGAACAACTCCCGCGCCGTCGCCTCCGACGCGCTGCTCCTCGGCCTCTGGGTGGAGCGCCCCCTCCCGACCCTCTTCCACGGGACCCAGGCCTCCTTCGGCGACGGCGCCAACGGGGTGGAGGACTGGGCGCAGCGGCAGGTCGATCGCTGGAACCGGATGCTCGCGGAGGCGCGCTTCCCGCTCACGCCGGGGGGCGTCACCGACCGCGTGGCGCTCGACCGCGTCGTCTTCGTCGAGGAGGGGGGGCTGCCGCTGGCGGGCGGGCTCCCCGCCTCCTCCCCCGACGCCCGGGACCGCACCGTGGACCTCGCCTTCGGCCTGCCGGAGACGCTCGCAGGGGAGGGCTTCTTCGCCCGGCCCGGCGCGCGGGACGACGGAAACCCGCTCTGGATCGACTTCCGGCTGCTCCACGACCTCTCCCGGGCGCGGGCCCTCGTGGACCTCGACCGCCTGTCCGTCCGCGTCGAGGAGGTGGCCCTCCCCGGCCCCGCCGGGCTCCCCCTCGCCGGCAGCGCGCTGCTCCCCGCCGCGGGAGGCCTCCTCCACCGGACCGCCAGCGGCCGCATGATGGCGGGGGACCTCGCGGGGGGCTACGGTCCCCACTCCGCCCTCGGCCTCCAGCGCATCGCGGGCCTCCGCGGCCCCGCCGGGGAGGGCGGCGCCTACCTGGGGGACCTCCCCGACGACTGCGGGATCCGGGTGCAGGACCCCTCGGGGAGGGGGCTCGACGGCGTGGCGGTGCGGGCCTGGAGGCGGGCCCCCGGGCCCGACGGGATCGAGGTCTTCGCGGGGGACCCGGTCCGGACGGGCACGACCCGGGAGGGCGGCCACCTCTCCCTCCTCGAGCGCGGCCGGGACCCCTTCTTCGAGGGGGAGCGGGGGCGGGGGCTCGACCCGGGCCGGGGCGTCCTCCTCCTCGAGCTCTCCCGCGGCGGCGCCTCCGCGTGGCGGTTCCTCGAGGTGGTCCCCTTCAACCTCGCCCTGTGGGGCGGCTCGAGGACCGCCCACTGGGAGCCGATCACGGTCGAGCTCCCGTGAACCCCTCCCCCCCGATCTGCTACGGCACGAACGTCCACCCGGCGGAGGACCTGGCGGGGATCCTCGCCATGGCGGACGGCCCCGCGGCGGCGGTGCGGGAGGCGCTCGGCGGGGGCGACCCCCTCGGCCTCGCCCTCTGGCTGCCGGCGGCCGCGGCGGCGGCGCTGGAGGGATCCCGGGAGGCGGCGGCGGGGCTGCGCGCGCGCCTGCGGGACCGCGGGCTCCGGATCGACGCGGTGAACGCCTTCCCCTCGGGCGGCTTCCACGGGGCCCGCGTCAAGGAGGCGGTCTACCGCCCCGACTGGTCGGAGCCGGCCCGCCTCGAGTACACGAGGTCCGTCGCCCGCGCCCTGGTCCGCCTCCTCGATCCCGGGACGACCTGCACCGTCTCCACCGTCCCCGGCGGGTGGCGGGGGAGGGCCGCGGACCCCGGCGCCGCGCGGCGCCTCGCCCTCGGCCTCGCGGAGGCGGCGTCCTTCCTCGCGGACCTCGCCGCCGCCACGGGGGTGCGCCTCGTGCTGGCCCCCGAGCCCGAGCCGGGGTGCACGCTGGAGACGACGGAGGAGGCGATCGCGTTCTGGCGGAGGGACCTCCCCCTCGCCCTCGGCGGCGCCGCCGACCGCCTCCTCCCCCACCTCGGGCTCTGCCTCGACCTCTGCCACGCCGCGGTCGCCGGGGAGGATCCCGCGGCCTCCCTCCGGCGCCTGCGGAGGGCCGGCGTCCCCGTCGTCCGTGTGCAGGTCTCGGCGGCGCTGGAGGCGGACCCCGCGGCGCCCGGGGAGGTGGAGGCGCTCCGCGCCTTCGACGAGCCCCGCTGGCTCCACCAGGTCGGGGCCCGGGACCGCCTCGGCGTCCTCCACCGGGCCATGGACCTCCCGGAGGTCCTCGGGGACCTCCCCCGGTGGACCGCGCGGCGCCCCTGGCGGGTCCACTTCCACGCGCCCCTGCACCTCCCCTCGGTGGCCGGGGTGCGGACCACCCGGGACCTCGTCGCGCCGGCCCTGCGCGCGGCGCTGGAGGGGGGATCGCCGCCGGCGCTCGAGGTGGAGACCTACACCTGGAGCGCGGTGCCGGGGTTCCCCGGGACGCCCGGGGAGCTGGCGGCCGGCATCGCGGCCGAGGTGCGCTTCGCGCGGGAGGCGGCCGGGGGGGCGTGACCCGGGATCGGCCGCGGGGCGGGCACGGCTTCCCGCGGCGGGCGCGAGGGTACATACTGTGACCATGACCACCATCACCGCGCAGGCCCCGGGCACCGCGCCCCCGTCCGCCCTGGTGCCCCTCGGGCGGCGCCTCTTCAGGATCCGCGGCTGGCTCTACCTCCCCTTCGCCCTCTTCGCGACCTTCTGGACCCGCTGGGAGTGGGAGCGGGACGCGATCATCTGGCCCATCGGGGTGGCGCTCCTCGCCGCGGGCGCGGCGCTGCGGTTCTCCGCCATCCGCCGCATGGGCGGGGCCGCCCGCACCCACAAGGACAAGGCCAAGAGGCTCGTGGACTCCGGCCCCTACGCCTGGGTGCGCAACCCGCTGTACGTCGCCAACATCACCGCCTTCGCGGGCTTCGTGGTCCTCTGCGAGCTGCCCTGGTTCGCGGTCGTCTCGGTCCTCCTCCTGGGGGCCGCCTTCCACGCGGTCGCCCGCTACGAGGAGACCATCCTCCGCGCCGGCTTCGGGGAGGCCTTCGACGACTACAGGGCCCGGGTGCCGATGTGGATCCCCCGCCCCCCCCGGGAGGCCCCCGTCGAGGACCCCTCCACGTTCTACCCCGTCGAGAAGATCCTCCGGCGGGAGAGGGGAGCGCTGGCCAACATCGCCCTGTTCCTCTGCCTCGCCGTGGCCAAGGAGTTCCTCGCGCACCAGTAGCGCGGCTCCCCCCTCCGCCCGGGGACTCCCCTCAGGAGGCGGCCAGCAGGTCCCCCAGGAGGCGCCGCCCACCCTCGCGGGCGGCCCGCACCACGATGGCGGCGCAGGCCTCGGCGTCGGAGTCCGCCTCGTGGTGGCGCAGCGGGATGTCCAGCCGGTCGCAGACGTCGGGCAGCCGGGTCGGGTAGATGGACCAGGCCCGGCGGGCGAGGCTCACGGTGCAGAGGAAGGGGAGGTCCGGGACCGCGAGCCCCGCCCTCTCGCAGCAGGCGCGGAGCACCGACCGGTCGAAGGGGGCGTTGTGGGCGGCGATGAAGTCGGCCCCCTCGAGCAGCGGCTCGAGGCCGGGCCAGAGGTCGCCGAAGACCGGCTCCCGCCGCACCCTCTCCCAGGTGATCCCGTGGATGTGGGTGAACCAGAACTCGCGGCGGGGCGGCCGGATGAGGCGGGTCTCGCGGGCCGTCGTGCGGCGCCCCTCGACCCGCACGAGGGCGACCGCGCAGGCGCTGTCGCGCATGGGGTCGGCGGTCTCGAAGTCGAGCGCCACGAAGGTCACGCCCCGAAAGTATCACGGGATGCGGACACCGGTCGGTCGGGGCGCCGGCCCTACTTGGAGACGGCGAGCGACCGCTCCCCGGAGGCCACCTCGCGCCGCAGGAGGTCCCTCGCGACCACCCTCCACAGCACCGTCGCGGGGTACTCCCCGTCCGGACCCGCGGCCCGGCGGACGGCCCGCCTCCAGAGCGCCCTGGAGGGCGCCGCCGCGGCGGGGTCCTTCGCCCGGAACCGCCCGAGCGGCTCCGCCCCGAAGCCGCCGGGGCCGGCCAGCTCGATCCAGTGGGACGCCCCCTCCTCCCCCGGCTCGAAGGAGAAGACCGGGGGCGCGCCGGCGGTCGCGCCCGCGCCCTCCGCCGGGGCCGTCGGGTCCGGCTCCTCCGGCGGGCAGACGCCGAGCACCGTCGCCGGCCCGTTCACGCGGCCGCCGCCGGGGAGGACGACGTTCACCCGGGCCCAGAAGGGGTTGGCGTAGGGCCCGGCGGCCGCGCGGAGGACCCTCCTCCACCCCGAGGCCGGCGGGGCCGCCGTCGCCTCCCCCGCGGGCACCTTCACCCGGATCCGGGCCGTGCCCGGCACGAGGAGGAAGTCCGGCTCGGAGCCGATCTCCAGTTCGAGCGAGGCGCCGGACTCCGCCTCCTCCGAGACCTCGAAGACCGGGGGATCCTCCCCGGCGCAGAACAGGGTCCCCGCCAGGGGGAGGACCACCCGGGGCCCCGAGCCGGGACCGGCCACCGTCACGAAGGTGCGGGCCGGGGCGCCGAGGGCCGCGGGCTGGGGGAACAGCGGTCCGCCGTCGGGATCGAGGGGGAGGGGCACCGTGGCCACCACCTGGTGGGAGGTGGCCGAGGCGGCGACCGCGTCCAGGATCGCCAGCGAGGAGGCCGCCGTCCCGGCCATCTCCTTCCCGTCCCCGACGACGCGGAGGGAATTCACGCCGGTCGCGTCCTCCCTCTGCGCGACCACCACGGGGGCGGCCCCCCGCGCCGTCCCCGCGGAGAGGACCGTCCAGCCCCCGGTGTCGCGGCGCGCGTAGAAGAGCCCCGAGACGTCGTTGAAGGCGAGCCCCTTCGGGACCCCCGTCCCCGGCACCGCGGCCGAGGAGGCGGCGCTGCCCGTGGCGGGGCTCCAGGTCACGACCTTCGCTCCCGCCGCGGGCAGGGCGACGAGGCTCGCCCCGTCCGGGTGGGGCCAGGCGGAGCGGTTCTGGAGGTCGGGGAAGGGGAGGACGGGGAAGAAGCGGATGGCCTGGGAGACGGGGCCCTTCGGCAGCAGGTCCCCCGTGGAGGTGCGGTGGATGAAGTACTCCGTCTCCCCTGCGACGAGGCCGGTGCCGTCGATGGCGAAGTCCGTGGTCTGGACCAGGAGGAACTCGTCGGAGTAGGGCGAGGGCACCGCCACGGAGAGCTGCACGAGGCCGCCGTCCTCCACCCCCGCGTCCTCCGTCCCCGCCACGGCGCGCGTCGGGAGGTCGATGACGGAGACCGTGTGGGAGCCGGCGTTCACGACCGCCGTCCGCCCCCCTTTCGACTGGAGGACGCCGGTGAAGGAGGAGTGGGTCCCCCAGCGCCGGTAGGCGGTGGAATCCCAGGTGAGCACGGGGAGGATGCCGACGGTGGTCGGCGTCCCCAGGGCGGCGGGGGCCGCGGGGTCGGTGACGTCGTAGACCCGGAAGGTCCCGTTGGGGAGCGCCAGCGAGGAGGCCTTCCAGGAGCCTCCGTCGGCGGCGTAGAGGGTCTTCCCGTCGGCGGAGAGGGCGAGCTGGTAGGGGTTCCCGCCGGTGTCGAGGGAGGCGATCACCGGCGCCCCCGCCTCGGTGCCGAGGAGGCGGGCGCTCCTCACCACGAAGATCCGCCGGGAATCGCTCGTCCCCGGCACCCCCGCGGTGGCGAGGAAGGCGTGCGCCCCGTCGGAGGAGAAGAGGACCTGGGTGACCTTCCAGTTCTGGTCGTCGGGGAGGAGCTCGTCGGCGGGGTTGAGGTCCAGGGAGGCGTCCACCCTCCGGTTGGCGACGTCCACCACGGCGAGGTCGAGGCCGCCGGGGTTGCCCCCGGTCGTGGTGCCCATGGCCCGCGGCACCCAGGCCCGCGACGGGCGCGCCTCGTAGGAGAAGGTCCCGGGGGGATCGGAGACCAGCGGCGGCGTGCCGGGCCGGGTGAGCACCACGTCCACGGTCCCGCGGGCCCGGGGCGGGACCTCGACGGTGGCCTGCGTCGGGGAGACGACCGTGACGGTCGGGGAGGCGGTGCCGCCGAAGGTCGCCGTCATGGGGGCGGCGAAGTTCGACCCGGTGATGGTGACGGTGTAGCCCCCGTCCACGAGGCCCGTCGAGGGGGTGATCGACTCGATGACCGGGGGGTCGGCGGCGAGGGCCGCCGGGGGCCGCGCCCCTCCCGCGGCGAGGGCGAGGAGGAGTCCGGCGAGGAATCGCGCGTTCCGCATCGTGGGGATCTCCGGGGCCCGGCTCCTCCGATCTTGGACGACCGGGACCCCCAACCTACCGCGGATTGCCGCCGGTGAGGAGCCCGGGGCCGGCGCCGGCGAACCCGAACCGACGATTCCGAACCCGACCCGTTTCCGTCAGGAGGGCGGCCGGAGGTCCGCCACGAACCTCTCCACCTCGTCGCAGAGCCTCTCCCGGTGGGCCGAGAGCCGGTGGTCCCCGTCCTCGAGGAGGACGAGGCGCGCCCCGGGGACCCGCCCGGCGAAGGCGGCGCTCTCCCGCCAGTCGCAGGAGTCGTCGCGCTTCCCGTGGACGAGGAGGGTCGGCATCCCCTGCCCCGCGAGGGCGGGGGCGAGGTCCTCGGCCGGGTACCGCCGCCCGTCCTCGACGAGACCCCAGCCGAGGGTGGAGGGCCCCGCGCCCGTGTCGAGGACGAGGCTCCCCTCCCGCTCCCAGCGCGCGGCCGCCTCCGGCCCGATGCGCTCGACGATCACCTCCGGGAACCGCAGCGCCGGCGCCACGAGGACGAGGGCCGCGGCCCGGCCCGGGTGGAGCGCCGCCCACCAGGCCGCGGTCCATCCGCCCATGCTGGAGCCGACGAGGACGACCCTCCTCCCCGCCGGGATCGCCCGCACAGCCCTCCCGCAGTCCTCCAGGAGCCCCGTGCAGGTGAGGTCGCGCAGGCGCCCCCCCGAGGCGCCGTGGCCGCGGAAGTCGAGGGTCGCGAAGGCCGCCCCCCGCGCCAGCATCCGCTCCCGCAGGAGGGACGCCTTCTCCCCTCCCCCGTCGGAGCCGAGGCCGTGGAGCCAGAGGACCTCGAGGGAGGCGCCGCCGGGGGGATCGGAGCGGCGGATCGAGAGGGGCGGGGGCTCCACCTAGAGGTTCGCGTAGCGCGGCCCGTCGCCGCCCTCGGGCGTCGTCCAGTCGATGACCTGGTAGGGGTCCATGATGTCGCAGGTCTTGCAGTGGACGCAGTTCTCGAAGTTGATCTGGAGCCGCTTCGCCGGCTTCCCCGGCGCGGCCCCCTCCGCGTCCACCATCTCGTAGACCGCCGCCGGGCAGAACCGGGTGCAGGGGTTCCCGTACTCCTGCGCGCACTTCGTGGCGCAGAGGTTGGGATCGGCCACCCGCAGGTGGGGCGGCTGGTCGGCCTCGTGGAGGGTGCCCGAGGAGTAGACGTCGGTGACCCGGTCGAAGGTGAGCGTCCCGTCCGGCCTCTCCCGCGCGAACTCCGGCACCCTCGCGCCGAAGTGCTCGGAGAGCTTCCGCATGTGCTCGTGGCCGGCGCGGATCCCCGTCCGCTCGCCGAACCCCTTCCCGCCGTTCACCTGCATGAGCCCGGCGTTGAGGAGCCCGCGCCAGAACCCCTTCTCGAAGCCCTGGTGGAAGTTGCGCGCCCCCTTCAGCTCCTCGCCGATCCAGGAGGCCCGCACGCGGTCCTCGTAGCGGGAGAGGAAGTCGGCGGTGTACTCGTCCTGGAGGAGGGCCTCCAGCGCCACCTCGGCGGCGATC
This sequence comes from Planctomycetota bacterium, assembly GCA_023150535.1. Taxonomy (GTDB): domain Bacteria; phylum Planctomycetota; class JAJSAM01; order JAJSAM01; family JAKLKS01; genus JAKLKS01. Next base: position 8,471 of record JAKLKS010000019.1, on the reverse strand, counting down.
ATCCCGCTCTTCATCCCGGTGTGGATGCCCTTGAGGCGCATGGGGTTGAGCAGCGAGGCGGAGTCGCCGACGATCATGCAGCCGGCCACGGCCGCCCTCGGGATGGAGTACCAGCCCCCCTCGGGGAGCGCCTTGGCGCCGTAGTGGACCATCTTCCCGCCGGCGAGCAGGGGCCGGACGGCGGGATGGGTCTTCAGGGCCTGGAAGAGGCCGTGGGGATCGAGGTGGGGATTCCGGTAGTCGAGGCCGACGACCAGGCCGAGGTCCACCATGTCGTTCGCCATGGTGTAGACGAAGCCGCCGCCGAAGGTCTCGCGGTCGAGCGGCCAGCCCATGGTGTGGAAGACGCGGCCGGGCTTCACCGTCCCGGCGGGCATCTGCCAGATCTCCTTGATGCCGAGGGCGTAGATCTGGGGGTTGCGGCCCTCGTCGAGCCGGAACCGGCGGTTGAGGATCTTGGTGACGGTGCCCCGCGGCCCCTCGCCGAGGATGGTGATCTTCGCGCGGATGTCGATGCCCGGCTCGTAGGCGTCCTTCCGCTTCCCGTCCCGGCCGACGCCCTTGTCCCCGCAGCGAACACCGACGACCTTCCCGTCCTCGACGAGCGGCTCCGCGGCGCCGAAGCCGGGGTAGACGTCCACGCCGCCGCGCTTCTCGACCTCCGCGGCCATCCAGCGGACGACCTTCCCGAGGGAGGCGACGAAGTTGCCGTGGTTCCGGAGAGGGGCGGGGATCCAGGGGGCCTTCCACTTCCCGCCCTTCGTGAGGAACCAGACCTCGTCCTCCACCACCGGGCCCTCGAGCGGGCAGCCGGCGGCGGCGAAGTCCGGCCAGAGCTCCTTCAGGGCGCGCGGATCGAGGACCGCGCCGGAGAGGGCGTGGAACCCGATCTCCGCGGCCTTGTCGATGAGGAGGATGGAGGGCTGGAGCGCCGGCCTCCCCTCGGCGGCGAGCCGCTCGTTCTCCTTCGCGAGGAGCCCCGCGAGGTGGTACGCCCCCGCGAGGCAGGCGGGCCCGCCCCCCACGAAGAGGACGTCGACCTCCAGCGTCTCGCGCTCTGCCATGCGGGAAAGATACTGAACCCGGCACGACTTGGCGGGGATAACTCGCCGTCCCCCGGCCGTGACCGGGGGTCCTCCAGGACGGCCTCCTCCCGGTTCACTCCCCCTCCGCCACGAGGAGGCGGCCGCAGGGCGCGAAGCCGAGGGCCGTGCCGACCGCGTGGGAGGGGAGGTTCGAGTCGAGGGCGCCCCAGACCGGGGACCGGCCGGCCCGGGACTCCTCCTCGATGAGGAGGGCCGCCGCCCTCCGCGCGAACCCCCGCCCGCGGAAGGGCCCGAGGGTGTCCACCGAGACGTCGAAGAGGGTCTCCGTGCGGAGCGGGGCGTAGGCGAGGGAGGCGACCGCCCCGCCCGCGCGGACGACGGCCACGGGACCGCGGTCCAGCGCGGCTGCGATCTCCCCGCGGAGGTCCCCCGGGACGTCCGCGATCCCGTCGGGGGCGAGGAGGGAGGGCGGCGGCCCCGCTTCCCGGAGGACGGCCCGCGGCCGGCTTGGATCCGCCGGCGTCCGGATCGTCGCCGCCTCCCAGGGCAGGGCCGGCGCCGCCGCGGCGTCGAGCGCGAGGATCGACCAGCCCCCCGCGAGGAGCTCCCCCGCCCGCGCCGCCAGCACGGGGCCCGGGACCCCGACGAGCGCCGCGAGGCGGTGGCGCTCCCCGAGGACGAGGGCGCCGCCCGCGGCCCCCTCCACGACCGTCCCCTGCTCGAGGAGGAGGGCGCGGATCTCCAGCGTCAGGGGCGCGTCGGGGACGACGGCCAGCAGGTCCTCACGGACGCCCAGGACGCCCCTTCCCGGGCCGGTGCCCGCCGCCGCCGCCCTTCCCGCCCCCGCCGCCGCGCCTCCCCTTCCACTTCCCGCCGCCGCCGCCCTTGCCCTTCCCCTTCCCGCCGCCGCCGCCCCCGCCGCCGCCGCCGCCGGGCGCCGGACGGAACTCCGGCACCGAGGGACCCTCCTCCTCGTTCAGCGTCTCCGGCGCGAGCCTCTCGCGGAGGAAGAGGACGATCCGCCGCCAGGCGTCCTCGGCGTCCTCCTCGCGCCAGGTCGGGGAGGCCGGGTCCATGAAGGAGTGGCCGGCCCGCGGGTAGGCGATGACGTGGCCGCGGCCGGCCAGCGCCCCCTTGAGGGCGAGCACGTCCGCGAGGGGGACGAGGGGGTCGAGGCCGCCGAAGATCCCGAGGACGTGCCCGTTCAGCTCCCCCGCCCGCTCGAGGGGCCCGCGGGGGTGGTTGGGGGTCGGCGGGTCGTAGCGCACGGGGCCCTGCACGTCCACGCAGGCGCGGATGGGCGTCGCGCGATCGCAGGCGAGGTGGAAGGCGAGGGCGCCGCCCATGGAGAAGCCCACCGTCCCGAGGGCCCGGGGCCCCCCCTCGGTGCGATCCAGCAGCCACCGGGCGGCCGCCGCCAGGTCGCCGACGAGCCGGGCCTGGTGGATCGTCTCCGCGAAGGCCTTCCAGGTCGGGAGGTCGGCCTCCTCCGCGGGGAGGCGGCCCGCGGCCCGGTCCCGCCACCAGAGGTCGGGCAGGAGCGCGGCGAAGCCCTCCCCCGCCAGCGAGCGGGCGAACTCGTGGACGGCGTCCGTCGCCCCCCACACCTCGTGCACGACCACCACGCCGGGCCAGGGCCCCGCGCCCTCGGGGAGGCGGAGGACGCCGCCCACCTCCTGCCCGCCGTTGCCCGGGAACCGCACCTCGGATTCGATCATCGCGACACTCTACCCGACGCCCGGGGCCGGCCGAATCGGGGGACGGGCGGACGTCCTCCCCGGGGGCTCCCCCCTTCCCCGAATCCCCCCCGCATCCCGGCCCCGGGTCCGGTATGGTTTCGGGGTCCCAGGAGGCGACCGCCCATGATCAAGACCCTCATCAACCCCTCGACCCTGGCGCAGCCGAGCGGCTACACCCACGCGGTCCGCTGCTGGCCCTGCGGCCGGATGCTCTTCCTCTCGGGGCAGGTGGGCTGGACGGCGGAGAAGAAGTTCGTCTCCAAGGACATCCTCGGCCAGTTCTCCCAGGCGCTGGCGAACCTCCAGATCGCCTGCAAGGCGGGCGGCGGCCGCATGGACGACATCGTGCAGATGCGCATCTACGTGACCGACATGGCGGGCTACAAGAAGGCGGCGAAGAACCTCGGCAAGGTCTGGCGGGAGTTCTTCGGCGGCTACTACCCCTCCATCACGCTCCTCGAGGTGAAGGGCCTCTACGACGAGGGGGCGAAGGTGGAGATCGAGGCGGTGGCGGTGCTCCCGCTCCCCCACGATCCCGACGACCGGCAGATGGAGGCGGAGATGCCGGAGTCGGTGCGCAAGCCGGTCCCGGCCCCCATCCCCGCGCCCGCGAAGAAGAAGTAGCGGGCGGCCCTACCTCTCCTCCGCCTTCGCGTCCTCCCCCCGCGCGTCGGCGGCGCCGCGGAGGCGCAGTTCGACCTCGGCGAGGCCCCCGTTCCCCGGGGGCGTCTCCGCCTCCACGGAGGACTCCCGGTCCGAGGGGGTCATGATCCGGAACCGCGTGGCGGGCGGCAGGTCGGGGATCTCGAACCACCCCTCCGGGTCGCGCTCCCCGGCGCCGGGCTGGATCCAGAGGGCGTCCCCCGTCACCGTCAGGTGCCCCCCGCGGGGGCCCGGCCGATCGCGGAGGTTGAAGGTCCCTCCCCCGATCAGGTCCCGCTCCTCCACCCGGTTCAGGGTGACCGAGGCGCGGAGGTCCGGCTTCCCTTCCGGGTCGAGGACGCGGAAGCGGAGCCCCGACCAGCCGTCCGCCTCGACGGTGCCGAGGTCCACGGGGTCCTCCTCCTTCCGGAAGGCGCGGCGGCCCCAGCGCATCCCCTCGGGGGTCGTGCGCAGGACGCGGAGGACCCACTCCCCCGCCGGGACGTCGTAGAAGCGGAGGGCGCCGCCGGGTTCGAGGGAGCGGGTGACGACGCCGCGGACCCGGGCCTGGTTCCACCCGACCTCGCCGACGGCGCCGAGGGAAACCGCGTGCGGCGCGTCCGGGTCGGGGGCGGGGGAGAGGACCGCGGTGACGGAGGCCCGCTTCGGGACCGGATCGAGAGTCACCTCCCCGTGGAGGTCGACGACGGGAACGACGAGGGGCTCGTGGAAGGGGAGGGTGATGGCGACGGCGCGGCGGTCGCCGGCGAGGCGCTCCGAGCGGGGGAGGGGGGGGACGCGGAGGTGGAGGAACACGGGGAGGAGGCCGTCCTCCTCCCCGCCGCCCGAGCCCTCCAGGGAGATCGCGACGAGGTCGCGGGGCGCGTCGAGGGGCCTCCCCTCCCCGTCCTGGAGCAGGGCGACGGGGAAGTGCGTCTCGACCGCGGGAGCCTCCGGCCGCCGGCCCCGGAAGCGGACCGTGGCGCGGCCGGGAAGCGGCCGGAAGCGGAGGGTCGCCGGGGTCCCGGGCGTGAAGCGCACCACGTCCCCGCGCTCCTCGGGAGCGAGGATCGCCGCGCCCTCCGCTCCGACGCACTCCGCCCCCCCGCCGAGGACGAGGAGGACGATCTCGCTCCGACGCTCCTTCCAGCGGAGGCGGTAGGCGCCGGGCTCCGGGCTCGCCGCGACCGGGGGATCGGCCTCGAGGTCGATCTCGAAGCCGCCCCCCTCGGCGGGGGCCATCTCGAGGAAGAGGAGGTCGGGCCAGGGGGAGCCGTCTTCGAGGAGGGCGGTGACGGCGAGGAGGGCGGCGGCGTCCTGCTCCTCATGGGCGGCCGCGGCGCCATCGGAGGCCGGGGGGCCCGGCTCCGCTTCCGCATCCTCTTCATGGGGGCGTGGTCGCTCCGGCACCGGAGGTGGCGCGTGGTCCCCGCGCGGGATCGCCGGCCCCGCCTGCCGGGGCCCCGACAGCAGGACCAGCCCGAGCAGGAACGCGAGCACCGATCCGGCGAGGAGGCCGGCGAGGACCCGGAAGGGATGCCGGATCCTCACCGCCGCACCCGCTCCATGAGGACGCAGTCCCGCATCGCCCCCTCGTGTCTCTCGTGGGCCGGGAGGACCCGGACCCTGCGGAACCCGGCCTTCTCGAGCGCCCGCACCGATCGCGGGTTGTCCGCCCGCGGGTCGCTCACCACCCGCGCCGCCCCGCGCTCCTCGAAGAGGTGGCGCACCATGGACTCGATCATGCGCGGGCTGAGGCCCCGGTGCCAGCGCCCGGGCAGGAGCCAGTAGTCGATCCCCCAGGCCCCCGCGGCGTCGGGGACGAGGGATCGCGTCTCCGGCCAGGCCTCCAGCGGGTAGCACTGGAAGTACCCGACCGGCGCGCCCCCCTCCTCGGCCAGGAAACCGCGCGTCGGCGACTCCCCGCGGGCGAGGGGGCCGTACTCCTCCGCCACGCGGGCCTCGTCCAGGGGGTCGTCGCGTCCGTGGTACCACTCGAGGAGGCGGGGGTCGGAGAGGCCGCGGGCGAGGAAGGCGCGGTCGGCGAGGTCGTCGCGGAGGGGGCGGAGGAGGAGGGCGGGATCGGGGGGATCAGCCACGGCAGTCTGTATCATGCTTTGATACACTTGCCGGCCTCATGGAACCCTCATCTCGAGCCTCGTCTCGAAGGACTCCCCGGCCGGCACCGTCACCTCGCCGGTGAACAGGACGAGCCCGCCGCCCTCCTTCGCCGTCGCCCAGGCGCTGAACAGGTAGGTCCCCGGCACGAGGTCGGCCTCGAAGGTCCCGTCCGTCCGCCAGGAGCCGCGGTCGCGGGGGAGCGGGGAGTCCTTGATGGTGGCGGGGATGGTCCGCGAACCGTCGGGGTTGGCGACGACCTTCCCGTCCACGACCAGCGTGATGCGGCAGGGGACGGCCTTCTCCGGCCAGCGGAACTCGACCTCCTTCGCCTTGCCGCCCGTCTCCGCGCGCACCGTCTGCTCGAGGAGGCGCGGGAGGCCGCGGACCTGCACCCGGTGGTCCACGCCGGGCTCGAGGTCGGAGAGGGCCACGCGCCCCTCGCCGTCGGGGTAGAGGGGGCGCCCCTGGTCGGGGTTCTCCTCGGGGCGGACCGCGACGACGAAGGCCTGGGGCATCGGCTTCTCGGCGGCGTCCACCACGCGGACGCGGACGGTGCCGCCCTCCTTCACCTCGATGGTCCCGATCTCGGCGGTGCCGCCGCGGCGCTCGAAGGACCTGCGGGCGCGGCGGATGGAGCCCGTCCGGTCGTCCACCGCCACCTCGATCTCCCAGGCGCCGTCGGGCAGGCCGTAGAGGGCGAAGGGACCGGGCTTCGTCGGGAGGCCCATCAGTTCCGCGGGCACGGGGAGGGGGTCGGGGTCGAGGGAGCGGAGGGAGGCGGAAACCTGACCCGAGAACTCCCCGTTCACGGATGGGCCCAGCCCACCGCACTCCACCTCCCCCCTCGCGTCCGGCTCCACCGCGTTCACCCGGATCTCCCGCCGCCCCTTCACCTCGGGCAGCGGCAGCCGCCCCTCTTCCCAACCCGGGATCGACAGCACGAGCGTCACCTTCGCGGGATCCACCCGGAGCATCTCCGGGTCCACGCCCACCGCCTCCGGCAGGCGCCCCTCGGTGACCGGGATCCAGCCCCCGAGGCCGGGGTCCTTCTCCTGGCGGACCGTGAGGACGCCACCCGGAAACTCCCAGTCCATGCGGAGGCCGGAGGTGTCGGTGACGGGGACGCCGGAGGCGGCGTCCACGAGGCGCACGTGGGCGGTGCCGGGACGATCGCGGAAGGTGAGGAGGAGACGGTCGGCGCCGGGAGACGAGGTGACGACGGTCCCATCGAGCGTCCCGCCCGCCGCCGCCACGGGAATCGCCCAGGGGTGGGAGATCCGATAGGCAAGTTCGTTGACGAGTTCGAAGCCGCCGTCGGCGTCGCTCGCCTCGCGAAACAACCCATTCCCCCCGTTGAACTCCACCCCCGCCAGCGGCGTCCCGTCCTCGAGCGTCGCCTGCCCCGGGACGGGGGGAACCGCCGCCTGGCCACTTGTGGGACGCTGGGACCCATCGCTGTCCGGGGACTCCCCTTCGCTCGCCGGCCGGGCCTTGCCTGTCCCGCCTCCCCCCGTCGGCGGCAGCGCCGCCTCCTCCGCCGCCTCCCCGGCCGCAGGGCGGCCGCGCTCCCGCGGGCCCCGCTTCCTCCCCTCCGGCGCACCCTCCCCGCCCCCGAGCAGGAGGAACAGCAGCAACCCGATCACCGCCGCCGCGGCGACCACGGACAGGGCGGCGAATCGCTTGCGGGTCATCGCACCAGTCTAGGGGAGGGGACGGTCATCGGATTTTCACTTCTTCGCTTTGGCGGCCCGGAGGCTCCCTCTCCCCCCGAACAACCGGATAACCGAAGCCCGTCCCCTACTCCTTCAGGTCGATGGTGGCGTCGAAGGAAGGCTGGTCGGGGACGGTGAACTTCGCGGCGTAGCGCTGCATGCGCTCGCTGCCGGCGGCCTGCGCGAGGATGCCGAGCATGTACTCCCCCGGCGCCATCTCCTGCTCGAGCATCCCGTCCTTCTTCCAGGCCTGCGGATCGAGCGTCGGCCCCTCGAAGATCGCCCCCCACTTCACCGGCTCCCCGCCCATCACCGTGAACCGCAGCCGGCACCGCACCCCGCGGACCCCCGAGAGGAGTTCGACCCGCAGCGTCCCCCCGCCCGACACCGGCGTGCGCACCGTCTCCTCCACACCCTCGAAGGAGCAGAGCACCCGGTAGGCGGTCCCCGGCTCGAGGCCGCGGAACTCCACCCATCCCTCCGGGTCCGGCTCCTCCCCGGGAACGGCCTCGTCCTCCCCGCCGCCGATCCTCCGCAGGCGCAGCCCCGGGTCGAGGATCCCCGTCCCGTCGGCCCCGAGCACCCGGGCCCGGATCGTCCCCGGAGCCTCGAGGACGATGGTCCCGAGGTCCGCGGGATCCTCGCCCACCTCGAACTCCCGCTCCGCGTGGGCGGCCACGCCGCCGGGCTGCTGCACCCGGACGCGGAGCCGCCAGGTCCCCGGCGCGAGCCCCTGGAGTTCGAAGGGCCCGAAGGAGCGGGGGAGGCGGCTCCGCCCCCCGAGCACCGGGCCGCCGACCGGCGGGAGTTCCGGCTCCGCGAGGGTCACCGGCTCCAGTTCGCAGCGCATCCGCCCGGGGGCGAGCCCCGCCCCGGCCTCCAGGACGCCGCGCGCCACGGGAGGGGACGGCTCGAGGTGGATCGTCCGCGTCCCCTCGAGGTCCCCGCGGGCGAGGTCCTGGAGTGTCGCGTAGCCCAGGGCCCGGACCTCGTACCGGGCCTCCCCGTCCCCTTCCCCCGCCTTCCCCGCCGCCTTCCTCCCCGGCGCGCGCGCCTCCCCCCGCGACGCGAGGAGCCAGTCCCCCTTCCCGTCGGGGACGAGGTGCTGGGCGAGGAGCACCTGCCCCATCCGCGTCCGCGCAACGAGGAGGACCGCGGGCTCGGCGTCCGCGGGCACCGGCTTCCCGGACTTCGCGTCGAGGAGGCGGAGG
>JAKLKS010000199.1 GCA_023150535.1 Planctomycetota bacterium | reverse complement strand
CCTGCGGGGGGTGGGGGATTGGAGGAGATCCTCCTCCTCGAGGCCTGGCTCCGGGGGATCGGGGGTGGGAGGGCGCTGGTTACTTGAGGCCGCGGCTCTCTATGCCGATACTGTGATACAGTTCCTTCGTCGCTGAAGGAGCCGCAGAGCGCGGGGTAGGTCGGCCCGAAGCGGCCGGCGCTCGGCCAGGAACCACTCACGGAGCCCTCCCCCCTTGCGCAAGCCTCCCCTTCCGGTCCCCCCCAGGGGGCCTGTTCCGGCCCGGCGACCCTACGGGCCGCCCCGCCTCCTCGAGTTCGGGCCGGTGGCCCGCCGGACCCTGGGGGGGTCGGGCACCATGATGGAGAACGCCATGATGCAGACGATGCGGTTCCCCTAGGGGATTCAGGGGTACCCGCCCGTCCTGCCGATATCGTGATGGTCGTCGACAGCGTCTCCCCGGGGTAGGGGAGCGCACAACCATCGAGGATTCGAGTGCCCCTGCCCCGTCCCTCCGACCCGCCGCTTCCCCGCTCCCTATCCGCCTACCGGCAGCCGGTCCTCACCGAGTTCGGTCCGGTCGCCCGCCGGACGTTGGGGGGGTCGGGTGCCATGCCCGAGACCATCATGATCGGGCCCTTCACGATCATGCTGACGAACATGAACCGGTATCCCTGAACCCGGGTCTCCCCACCCGAACCTCCCCGGACTCCGGCGGTTCCACCCCCCCATTCCCCTCCTCCTCCTGTCCGTCCTCGTGTTCCTCTGCTGGCTCCTCCTGCTGGCGATCTGCTGGCCTCTGGCCGTTCTGGCCGGACTGATGCTCCTCCCCCTCGCGCTGGCCGGCATGGTCCTCGGCGCCACCTGGCTCCTCGCCCGGGGGACCATCGACCTGGCCACGGCGCTCCTCTCCCTGCCCTTCCGGGTCGTCGGCATCGGGCGCCCCCGGCACTTCTGACCCCGGATCCCCGGGGGAGGGGGAATCCCCGATCCCGGGGAATCCCCCGCCGGACTCCCGTGCCGCCGCCATCCCCCGGTGCCCATCCTCCGCCTCCTGTGACGGGTGACGCCCGGGGGGCCCCCCGGGGGCATGACGAGCATCAACCGCTCTCCCTCCCCGGGCTCACCCCTTGCTCTCCTGCCCCGCTACTCGGAAGGCACCCGGGCCACGGGGGCCGGAGAGCGGGCTGACGCGGGATCTCCACCGACGGCGGTGGAAATCCCCCCACAGGCACGCTCCTCCCGCCCCCGTCCCGGGGCGGACCCGAAGAGAGGCGAAGGTCGAGTCACTCCCCGGCGGGGGTGGCGACCACCGGTGCCCGCGGAGCGGGGCCGGAGAAGGGGGTGGTGGATGCAGGGAAGAACGAGGCTCACGGTGCCCCTGCCGTTGCCGCTGCTTCTGGCGGCGGCGGCGCTGCTGGCGCTCCCGGGCCCGGCCATGGCGGGCTGGGACGGTATGCAGGACATCGGGCTCGGCGACAAGATCTCCGCCGAGTTCGGCAGCGAGGATTCTGGCCACCACGAGTTCCGCTTCTACGCGCCGAAGGGGACCACGGTGGACGTGAAGGCCAAGGCTGACCCGGGCGTTGTGCTGGCCTTCGAGCTCTGGTCGGACAAGGGCGTCGAGGTCGACCTCACGGGCGCCACGGCCGCGGGCTTCAAGAAGATTGTCATCCCGGCCGACGGCACCTACCTCCTCCACGTCATGAGCGAGGGGGACGCGGGGATCTACTCCCTGACCACCAAGGGGAAGTTCCCGACCTCCGCCACGGTCGAGGGGACGACGGACCCGGTCTTCGGCGCCCTCGCGGGCTCCACGAAGCTCCAGGTCTCGGTCAAGCCCGCCAAGGGCAGCGAGGCCACGGCCGTCATCAACGCGATCAAGTACCCCGGCGGGGCCCTCGAGATCACGGCCGGCACGACCGTCAAGTTCGACGGCCCGCTCACGATCAGCACCCAGTACACGGTCGACCTGGCTGTCACGGGGGCGGGGAACGTCGCGACCACGATCAAGCTCAAGGCCCCGAAGTTCAAGCGCTCCTGGAGCTTCGGCATCGTCGAGCCGGTCCTGGGCACCCCGGCCACCGTCCGGGCCGCGTGGCTCACCTCTCCGCACAACGACTACACCAGCGAGGCCTTCCGCCACTGGGACGCCGACGGCGACGTCACCTCCGACTGCGCCAAGTGCCACAGCAGCTACGGCTACCAGGACTGGGTCGGCGCCGACGGTTCCGCCTTCGAGGTCGTGGACGCCGACGCGGCGCTCGGCTCTACGGTGGACTGCGACGCCTGCCACAACTCCGGGACGGCGGACCTCTCCACGGTCCTCTTCCCCTCCGGCAAGCGGGTCGACGGCCTCGGCATGGAAGCCCGCTGCATGCAGTGCCACCAGGGCCGCGAGTCCGCCAAGGACGTGGACGAGGCCATCGCCGCCCTTCCCGAGGGCACCGGGGACGACGACATCCCGGACGCCAACGGCGACTCCAAGTCCGACCTCGCCTTCCTCAACGTCCACTACCTCCCCGCGGGCGCCACACTGTACGGCCGCGAGGCGGCGGGAGGCTACCAGTACGAGGGTGAGCACTACACCGGCAAGTTCGCCCACGTGAAGAACTACGACACCTGCATCGAGTGCCACGACGCCCACTCCACGACCCTCAAGCTGTCCGAGTGCGCGGCGTGCCACACCGGCGTCGAGGACTACGACGACCTCCAGAACATCCGCATGATCCGCACCTACCTCGACTATGACGGCGACGGCAACGTGACCGAGGGCATCGCGAAGGAGCTCCAGGGGATGTCCGCCGCCCTGTACGCGGCGATCCAGAACTACGGCACGCAGATCGGGCACGGCATCGAGTACGACGCCCACGTCTACCCCTACTTCTTCAACGCGGGCACCTCCCACAACTACGGCACCCGGTACGCCTACTGGACGCCGCGCCTCCTGCGGGCCGCCTACAACTACCAGTACTCCCAGAAGGATCCCGGCGTCTACGCCCACAACGCCCGGTACGTGATGGAGATGCTGCACGACTCCTACAACGACATCAACTCGGCCCTGACCTCCCCGGTCACCCTGGTCCTGCAGCGGGGCGAGGAGGGCGGGCACTTCGACGCCACCTCCATGGCCTACCGCGACTGGGACAAGGACGAGGGCGACTCCGACGGCCTCGTGAACACCTCCTGCGCGCAGTGCCACAGCGGCGACGGCTTCACGACCTACATGTACAACTTCAACATCTCCTCCACCGGCTCGGTCACCGAGGTCACCCAGACCCCGGCCTCCCCGGCCATCGAGGGGATGCCCTGCGAGTCCTGCCACATCGACGGCATCTTCGACGAGGCGGGCGTCGCCAAGCTCCGCTACGTGAAGGGCGTCGTCTTCCCGAGCAGCCGCGCGCCGCAGACGGGCGCGAAGAAGCTCACCAACGGCACCCAGGGCACGAGCGCCGAGGACCCGTCCTTCCTCTGCATGACCTGCCACCAGGGCCGGAACTCGAAGCAGACCTACGACGACTACTTCGCCTGGAACACGGACCCGACCAAGTGGTCCTTCCAGAACGTCCACTACGCCGCGGTGGGCGCCATGCAGTACGGCAACCAGTCCCAGGTGGGCTACGAGTACACCGGGAAGACCTACGCCGGGAAGTGGGTGCACGGGACGGAGGCCAACAGCCGCTGCACCTACTGCCACATGCAGCCCGACGCCGGCGGCAAGAAGGGGCACAGCTTCCTGCCCGGTCCGAACACGACCTGCGCCGGCTGCCACGGCAGCACCGACGCCTCGACCTACCGCCTGAACGCGACGACGGACTACGACGGCGACGGGAACACGACGGAGTCGCTGGAGAACGAGGTGAAGACCTACGCCGACCGGCTCTACGCGCAGATCCGGACCGTCTCGACGGCCAACGGCTACACCCTCGTCTACTACGCCGACGCCAACCCGTACTGGTTCCACGACGTCAACAACAACGACGTCTACGACACGGGCGACCTGTCCTCCACGGGCAAGTGGACGCAGGCGCTGATGAAGGCCGCCCACAACTACCAGTTCTACAAGAAGGAGACGGCGGGCTGGTTCCACAACCGCAACTACGTGATGCAGTTGCTGTACGACTCGCTGCAGGACCTCGGCGGCAGCACGGCCGGACTGACCCGCCCGTAGGCTGACGAAGGCGACGGAAGCACCGGGGCCGGGGGGGCGACCTCCCGGCCCCGTCGATTCGTCGGCCCGGCGGTGTATGGTGGACCCCCGTGCCGCTCTCCGCCTTCCTCCCGGTCGTCCGCCGCTGGTTCGCCGAGCGCCTCGGCGAGCCCACCGCCCCCCAGGCCCGCGGCTGGCCCCTCATCGCCTCCGGGGCCCACACCCTCATCGCCGCCCCCACGGGCACGGGGAAGACGCTGGCCGCCTTCCTGTGGGCCCTCGACCGCCTCCTGCGCCAGGGGCCGGGACTCCGGGACGGGACCCAGGTGCTCTACGTCTCCCCGCTCAAGGCCCTGGGCAACGACATCCGGAGGAACCTGGAGGGGCCCCTCGACGAGCTCCGGCTCCGGGACCTCTTCCTCCCCGACGTCCGCGTCCTCGTCCGCACCGGGGACACCCCCCAGGGGGAGCGCCAGGGCATGGTCCGCCGCCCGCCCCACATCCTCGTCACGACCCCGGAATCGCTCTACATCCTGCTCACGAGCGAGGGGGGCCGCCGCATCCTCCGCACCGTCCGCACGGCCATCCTGGACGAGATCCACGCCCTCACCGGGGACAAGCGGGGGAGCCACCTCGCCCTCTCGCTGGAGAGGCTCGAGGCCCTCGCCGGCCCCTTCCAGCGCATCGGCCTCTCGGCCACCCAGAAGCCGCTCGACGAGGTGGGGCGGTTCCTCGTCGGGGCCGGGCGGGAGTGCGCGCTCGTGGACGAGGGCCACCGCCGCGCCATGGACGTCGCCGTCGAGGTCCCCCCCTCGCCGCTCGAGACCGTCTGCTCCCACGAGACCTGGGAGGAGGTCTACGCCCGCATCGCCGACCTCGTGAAGGCCCACCGCACCACGCTCGTCTTCGTGAACACCCGCCGCCTCGCCGAGCGCGTGGCGGCGCGGCTCACGCACCTCCTCGGCGAGGAGGCCGTGGCGGCCCACCACGGGAGCCTCTCCCGCGCCCGCCGCCTCGACGCCGAGAGCCGCCTCAAGGAGGGGCGGGTGAAGGCCGTCGTCGCCACCGCCTCGCTGGAACTCGGCATCGACGTGGGCGACATCGACCTCGTCGTCCAGCTCGGGGGCACCCGCACCATCGCCACCTTCCTCCAGAGGGCCGGCCGCGCCGGCCACGGGGTGGGGCGGACGCCGAAGGCGCGCCTCCTCCCCCTCACCATCGACGAGCTCGTGGAGGCGGCGGCGCTCCTCCGGTCGCTCCGGGCCGGGATCCTCGACCGCACCCCGGTGCCCCGGGCGCCGCTCGACATCCTCGCCCAGCAGGCGGTGGCCGCCTGCGTGCCGGAGGCATGGGACGAGGGGGTCCTCTTCGAGGCGTTCCGGCGGGCCTGGCCCTACAGGGACCTCGCCCGGGCCGACTTCGACGCCGTGCTCGCCCTCCACGCGGAGGGTCGCCACGCCCTCCTCCACAGGGACGGCATCCGCGGCCGGGTCATGGCCACGCGCCGCGCCCGCCTCACGGCGGTCACCTCCGGCGGCGCCATCCCCGACACCGCGGACTACGCCGTCCTCGAGGAGCCGACCGGGACCCTCGTCGGCACCGTGAACGAGGACTTCGCCGTCGAGTCGAGCGCGGGGGACGTCTTCCAGCTCGGCAACACCTCCTGGCGCATCCGGCGGATCGAGCCCGGGATCCTGCGGGTGGCGGACGCGAAGGGGGCGCCGCCCACCATCCCCTTCTGGTTCGGCGAGGCCCCGGCGCGGACCGCGGAACTCTCCCGCGCCGTCGGCGAGGTCCGCGAGGGGTGCACCGGGCCGGACTGGCTCGAGCGGGAGTGCGGCTTCCCGCCGGAGGCGGCGGCCCAGGCTGCGGAGTACCTCGAGGCCGGCCGCCGGGCGCTGGGCGCGGCGCCCACCTGCGATCGCGTGATCCTCGAGAGGTTCTTCGACGAGTCGGGGGGCATGCAGATGGTCCTCCACGCCCCCTTCGGCGGCCGCATCACCCGCGCCTGGGGGATCGCGCTCCGCAAGCGGTTCTGCCGGGGCTTCGGCTTCGAACTGCAGGCCGCCGCCAACGAGGACGCGGTGGTCATCTCGCTCGGCCCCCACCACTCCTTCGACCTGGGGGAGGTCTTCGACTACCTCCACCCGAACACCGCCGTCGACCTCCTCGAGCAGGCCCTCCTCGACCAGCCGATGTGGGAGACCCGCTGGCGGTGGAACTCCTCCCGCGCCCTGCTGGTCCCGCGCATGAGGAACGGGAAGCGCACCCCGGCCCCCCTCGTCCGCATGATGGCCCAGGACCTCATGGTGCGCTCCTTCCCCCAGGCGCAGGCCTGCCCCGAGACCCTGCCGACCATGGACCGGGAGATCCCCCGCGGCCACCCGCTGGTGCGCCAGACGCTGGAGGACTGCCTCACCGAGGCCATGGACGGCGAGGGGCTGGTGGGGGTCCTGGGGCGCCTGCGCGCGGGCTCCCTGGAGCGCCGCGCGGTGGACCTGCCGGAGCCCTCCCCCTTCGCCCGCGGCATCCTCGCGGCGCGGCCCTACGCCTTCCTCGACGACGCGCCGCTGGAGGAGCGCCGCACGCAGGCCGTGATCCAGCGCCGGGTGCTGGACGCCCGGAGCGCCGACGAGATCGGCGCGCTGGACGCCGCCGCGGTGGACCGGGTCCGGGACGAGGCCTGGCCGCGGCCGGGGTCGGCCGAGGAGGTCCACGAGACGCTGCTGTGGATGGGCTACGCGACGGAGGCCGAGGCGGCCACCTGGCGGGCCTGGCTCGAGGAGCTCCGGGCCGCGGGGCGCGTGGTGCTCGACGGCGGGCGCTGGTGGGCCGCGGAATCCCGGCGCGACCCCGTGGAGACCTGGCGCGGGCGCCTGGAGGCGCTCGGCCCGGTCTTCGCCGACGACCCGGCGCTGCTGGAACTCGAGCGGAGCGGCGCCGTCCTCCGGGTGCGCCTGGAGGGGAGGCAGGCCTGGTGCGACCGGAGGCTGCTCGCCCGCATCCACCGCTACACCGTGGACCGCCTGCGGGCGGAGATCGAGCCGGCGACCGCGGCGGAGTTCCTGCGGTTCCTCGCCTGCTGGCAGCACGCCGACGGGGAGCACCGCGCGGCGGGGCCCCGCGGGCTCCTCGAGGTGGTCCGGAAGCTCGCGGGCTTCGAGGTCCCCGCCGCGGCCTGGGAGGGGAGCGTGCTCCGGGCCCGGGTGGAGGGGTACCGCCGGGAGTGGCTCGACCAGCTGACGACGACGGGCGAGGTGGCCTGGGGGCGGCTCTGGGGTTCGGGGGCCTCGGCCATCCGCTCGACGCCGGTGGCGCTGGTGCTGCGGGAGGACCTCGACCGCTGGCGGGACCTCGCGCCCCCGGCCGCCCTCGACGGGCTCCCCGCCGCGGCGGCGCCGGTGGAGGAGGTGCTCCGGGCGCGGGGGGCGCTCTTCCCGCAGGAGCTGGCGCGGGCGGTGCGGCTCCTGCCGGCCCACGTGGAGGAGGCGCTGGGGGCGCTCATCGGGGCGGGGCGGATCACCTGCGATTCCTTCGGGGCCCTGCGCTGGCTGCTCGTGCCCGCG
>JAKLKS010000198.1 GCA_023150535.1 Planctomycetota bacterium | reverse complement strand
GGCGGCGGGCCGGGCGGCCGCCCCCAGGGCGGGACCCACGGCGGCGGCACCCACGGCGGGCCCCACGGCGGGCAGAGGGGCGGGGCCGGCGCCGGCGCCGGAGGCCCCGGCGCCTCCCCCTCCGACGACTCCTAGCGAGGGGGGCGGACCCGCCGGTCTTTCCGCGGAGGCCCCCCGGGGCCCCGCGTTCCTGTCGCGGACGGTCGGATTCCTGGAGGGGACGGACCCATGGCGGACGTGAGCGCGAAGGTCGTGATGGAGCTGCGGGCGCGCACCGGGCTCGGCATGATGGAGTGCAAGAAGGCCCTCGCCGAGGCGGGCGGGGACCTGGCGAAGGCCGAGGAGTGGCTCCGCAAGCAGGGGGAGAAGGTGGCGGCCTCCAAGGCCGGCCGCGAGGTGAAGGAGGGGCGCATCGGCTCCTACCTCCACCACAACGGGAAGCTCGGCGTCCTCGTCGAGGTCCAGTGCGAGGACGACTTCGCCGCCCGCAACGAGCTCTTCCAGGACTTCATCCGGAAGCTGGCCATGCACGTGGCCGCGGCCTCCCCGCCCCCCGTGGCCGTCACCCGGGAGCAGATCCCCGCCCACCTCGTCGAGAAGGAGCGGGAGATCGCGCTGGCCCAGCTCGACGGCGACCCGAAGAACGCGAAGAAGCCCGCCGACATCAAGCAGAAGATCGTGGACGGCAAGGTGAACGCCTTCTACAGGGAGCGCGTCCTCCTCGAGCAGGCGTGGATCCACGACCCGACCCAGACCGTGGAGCAGGTCTTCAAGGGGCTCATCCAGAAGATCGGCCAGAACATGGTCCTCAGGCGCTTCGCGCGGCTCGAAGTCGGCGGCGAGTAGGGTCGCCGTGGCCCGGAGGGTCCTGCTCAAGCTCTCCGGGGAGGGGCTCTGCGGCCCCTCGGCCTTCGGCTTCGACCCCGACCAGGTCCGCGCCATGGGCGCGGAGATCGCCGCCCTGCCCGCCCGGGGGATCGAGGCGGCCGTGGTCGTCGGGGCCGGCAACCTGGTCCGCGGCCGCGACCTGCCGGCCGACCTCGTCCCCCGCACCGCCGCCGACGCCGTGGGGATGCTGGCGACGACGGCCAACGCGCTGGTGCTGGCCGAGGCGATCCGCCGGGCGGGGTGCCCGGCGCGCGTCCTCACCGCGGTCCCCATGCCCGACGTGGCGGAGTCCTTCACCGCCGACCGGGCCCGGGCCCTGATGGGGGAGGGCGAGGCGGTCGTGCTCGCCGGCGGGACGGGCCGCCCCTTCTTCACCACGGACACGGCGGCCGCGCTCCGGGCGCTGGAGGTCGGGGCGGAGGTCCTCCTCAAGGCGACGACCGTGGACGGGGTCTACGACCGCGACCCCCGCCGCGACCCGGCGGCGGTCCGCTTCGAGCGGCTCTCCTTCGAGGAGTGCATCGAGCGTCGGCTGGGCGTCATGGACATGACCGCCTTCACGCTCTGCCGGGAGAACCGGCTCCCCGTGGTGGTCTTCGCGCTCCGCCCCTCGGGGAACCTCGCCCGGGCGGCCGCGGGGGAGCCGGTGGGGACCCGGATAGGGTAGAATCCGCCGCCGGAAGCCCGGCGCGAACCCCCGCAGGGAGGACGACATGTACGACGACATCCTCCTCGACGTCGAGGACAAGATGGAGAAGGCCGTGGCGCACCTGGTCTCGGAGTTCAACCACATCCGCACGGGCCGGGCGACGCCCGGGCTCGTGGACGGGGTGCGGGTGGACTACTACGGGGCCCCGACCCCGCTCAAGCAGCTCGCGACCATCTCCGTGCCGGAGGCGCGGCTCATCGTCATCAAGCCCTTCGATCCGGGGAGCATCAAGGAGATCGAGAAGGCGATCCAGAAGTCCGAGCTCGGGGTGACCCCCGCGAGCGACGGGAAGCTGGTGCGGCTGAACCTCCCGCCGCTGTCCGAGGAGCAGCGGAAGAAGCTCGCCGCCCGCTGCAAGGAGATGGCGGAGGCGGCGCGGGTCTCCATCCGCAACGTCCGGCGGGACGGGAACAAGGCCGCCGACGGGGCGCTCGCCGACGGGGCGATCACCGAGGACCAGGGCGCGAAGCTGAAGGACGAGATCCAGGCCCTGACGAAGAAGCACGAGGGGGGCGTGGACGAGGCGCTCGGCCGGAAGACGAAAGAGATCATGGAGGTCTGACCCCGCCCGGGTCCGGCCTCCCCGCGGGGGCCGGCTCCGGGGCCGCCCGCGATAGTATCAGAATGTGATACAAAGTGCGGGCGTGGCGCAACCGGCAGCGCAGGGGTCTTTTAAGCCCTTGGTTGAGGGTTCGAGTCCCTCCGCCCGCACCATCCCGACCGGCGGGAGAGAGGAGGCGGCAGTGGCCGACGGCGAGAAGGCCCGCCCCTGCACCGTCTGTGGCGGGGAGACCGTCGCGGGGTCCCTGAGGGACTCGCGAACGAACTGGTGCACCCCCCACCCTGCATCCTGGCTCTCTCCGGGGGCGAGGCCATTGTCGCTGTCCCGGATCCTGGGAGGAGGTGAGTACGGGCTGCCCCATGAGAGCCCGGTCGTGGCGGCCCGCTGCACCGCCTGCGGGCACGTCGACCTCTGGACCTGACCGCGAGCGTCGCCGGGCCCGGACCCCTGCGTCCCCGTCACGCCCCCGGCGGCGGCTCCCCGCCCCCGGGGGGGCCTCCGCCCCCGCCCGCCCCCCCTCCCGCCGCCGCCCTCACGAGCAGCAGCGAGGCCACCGCCAGCACCGCCGTCAGCGCCGCCCCGAGCACGTAGGGCCTCTGGTGGTGGGCGAGCTCCCCGAAGAGCGGTTCGACGATCCGGCCGAGCTCGGTGGCCCGCTGGCCCTCGGGGGCGTAGATCACGTTCCCCACGAAGGGGCCGAAGATCCTCCCGAGGGCCGAGGCGCTCGCCGCCAGGCCCATCATGGCCCCGTGGGAGGCGGCGTCCCCCTGCTTCGAGATGAGGGAGGAGAGGGAGGGGGTCACCGCCCCGAACCCCCCCACGGACACCGCCAGGGCGACGTGGAGGCCGACCAGCGTCGTGCAGAGCGACAGGCCGACGAGGCCGGCGAACATGAGCACGAAGCCGCCGCGGATCATGGTCCGCTCGTCGAGGTGCGTCATCAGCCTGCGGACGAGGAACCCCTGGGCGAAGGCGAGCATCACCCCCACGAACAGGAAGACGAGCCCCATCTCCTTCCGGGAGAGGGAGAAGCGGTCGTCCAGCATGAGGGAGAGGGTGGACTCGAAGTTGGAGAAGGCGAAGACCGAGAGGAGGTGGAGGAGGAGCAGGGCCTCCAGCTGGCCCGCGGACCGGGCCTTCCGGATGGCGGAGAGGTCGAGGAGCCTCCGCTCCGTCGCCCGGTGCCGCTCCGGCTCCCCCACGGAGGCGAGCGTCCAGAGGAAGGAGACGAGCGAGATGGCGGCCGCGAGGAAGCCGGGCATCCCCCGCGCGAGGGAGGCCGGCGCGAACCCCGCCGCGTAGAGCACCTCCCCCTCGTGCATGGCGAGGAACCCCAGCGGCGGCCCGACCGTGAACCCGATGCCGAAGGCGGCCCCGATGAGGGCCATGCCCCGCGCCCGCTGCTCCGGCGGGGTCACGTCGGCGATGTAGGCGTTGGAGACGGAGATGGTGGCGCCGCAGATGCCGGCCCCGATGCGGGCGACGAAGAGCATGGCCACGGAATCGGCGAGGCCGAAGAGCGTGTAGAAGACGACGCTCCCCGCGAGGCCGACGAGGAGGACCGGCCGCCTCCCGACCCGGTCGGAGATCCGCCCCCAGACCGGGGCGAAGAGGAACTGCATGGCGGAGAAGGAGGCGAACAGCAGCCCGATCTCCTCCCCCGTGGCGTGGAGGCGCTCGGCGTAGAGGGGGAGCAGCGGCAGGACGATGCCGAACCCGATCAGGTCGACGACGACCGTCAGGAAGACCGCGCCCACGCTGGTGCGTTTCATGGAAGGGGGGGATTGTAGCCCCCGCCGGGCGGGCGGCTTCCCAAGCGGGGGAGGGTGTGGCACCATGGGCGGGCGTCGGCGAAGGAGGAGGCATGGAGGACCCGCGCCGCACCACCCGGAGGGAGGCGCTCCGCCTCGGCGCGGGCGCCGCCTCCCTGCTCCTCCTCCCGCGGATCCTCCGCGGGGGGGGCGGGGGCGGGGGCGAGGGGGTGGAGGTCAGCCCGCCGGAGGTCCTCGTCGACTACGCGGCGCGCCTCTCCTTCCACCGCAGGCTCGTCTTCGCGGAGGCCGTGAAGGCGGGGGCGCTCCCCGCCTCCGCCGCGGAAGTCGCGGTGGACATGGAGGCCTCCATCGGGTGCGCGCTCCACTCCGCCTACGTCCTCCTCAACGACCCCCGGCTCGAGTCCAGGGGGGGGCCGGAGGTGCCGGGCCGGCCGGGTTATACGGAGGCGGGGGCCGCCGTGGCGGGGTCCGCGCATCGCGACGGCACGGCCTCCCCCGAACTCGCCGTCGACCTCCTCGTCGCCACCGTCACGTGGCGCCCCATCCTGTTCGATCCGGGCAGCCTGGTCGTCGCCTTCGGGGCCGCCCACCGCAGGGGGACGCGCCAGGGGATCGCCCATTCCTCCATCACCTGGGCCCGCGTCGGGACATGGCCGGAGCAGCCCCTCCTCGTGCCCGCCCCCGGGCAGAAGGAGGTGCCGCCCCTCTACATCTCCAGCCGGCCGGATGTCGTGCCCGACGAGGAGGGGGACTCCGCCGGAACGCCCGTGACCGCCTTCTTCCCCCCCGGCACCGCCATCCGCGAGGCGCGGATGCGGCTCGAGGACGGCAGGGGGAAGGAGGTCGAGGCCCGTCTCTCCTCGCCGGAGGATCCCTTCCCCATGGAACCCGACAGGCGGAAGGAGTGGCTCTCCCGCATGCTGGCCCTCCTCCCGAAGAAGGCCCTGCGGAAGAAGGAGACCTACCGGGCCCGGTTCTCCGCGGAGGTCACCCCGCCGGGGGAGGATGCGAAGCCGCGGAAGTGGGAGGGGGAGTGGACCTTCCGGACCATGGAGAAGCACTGGGACATGAGGGACCGCTACGCCATCGAGGTGAGGTGACCGGGGCGGCGGGGGAGGCGGTCATGGGCGCGGGCGGGGACTGGGCGGCGGAGTTCGAGCGGGTCGCGGGCGGGGACGGGGAGGGGGAGGCCTTCCACGGGCGCGCGCTGCGCGTGGTGCTCGCCGGGATGGACGCGGCGGGGGCGGCGGCGCGGCCGGTGGCGGCGGGGCACAACGCGGCGGAGATCCTCGCGCACCTCGCCGCCTGGCGGGAGTGGGGGGCGGCGATCCTCGAGGGGAAGGGGAAGGTGAACCCGGAGGGGGACGGCTGGGTGCGGGTGGAGTCCCTCGACGGGAAGGGCTGGGAAGCGCTGCGCGCGCGGGAGGCGGCCTCGGCGGCGCGCCTCGCGGCGGCGGCGCGGGCGCTCGACGACGGGGGGGTCGCGGCGCGGCGGGACCTGCTCCGGTTCCTCCTCCACCACGACCTCTCCCACGGGGGGCAGATCGCGTTGCTGGCGCGGGCGCGGGGATGACCCCGGGGAAGGGCCCCGCACACCCCTGCGGGAGGAGTGGCGCCGCCCCCCCCCTTCCGGCAGAATGGCCGCTCGCCGGTGGCCCCGTCGTCTAGCCCGGCCCAGGACATCACCCTTTCAAGGTGCAGACACGGGTTCGAATCCCGTCGGGGCTACCACCCTCCGCGAGCACGGAACCCGGGCGCCATGCGGGTTCCATGGGGAACCGGCGCCTCCCCCTGCGGAACCCCGGGGAACGCGAGCGCCACCGATCGGGGCACGCAGGGGGGTATGGCCCCTTGGCCCGTTGCCGGGGTCCATCGGCTCCCGGCGGTCCCTGAAGCCTGGCGGGATCGGCCTTGCCCCAGGGGGACCAAGGTTTACACTATTACAGGAGGTGCAACATGAGTACGGTCACGGCGAAGGAGGCGAGGCGGACCTTCACGGACATCCTCGCCCGAGCGGCCTACGGGAAGGAGCGGGTCACGGTCACCCGGAACGGGAAGCCCGTGGCGGTCCTCGTCCCCGTGGAGGATGCCGAGGCCCTGGAGGCCATGGAGGAGCGGATCGACCTGGAGGACGTGCGGCGGCGGGCGAAGGAGCGGACGATCCCGCTGGCCCAGGTGAGGAAGAGGCTCGGGCTGTAGCCCGTGGCCTACCGGGTCGTCCTCAAGGCATCCGCCGACCGGGAACTCGACGCGATCCACCCGAGGGACCGGGCACGGGTCTTCGCGAGGATCGAGGGCCTGGAGGCCGATCCACGCCCCCCCGGGGCGGAGAAGTTGGCCGGGGGGGAGCGGGAGTACCGGGTGCGGTCCGGGGACTACCGGGTGATCTACACGGTGGACGATGCAGCGCGCCTCGTGACGATCCAGAAGATCGGGCACCGGGGGGACGTGTACCGGAGGAGGTAGCCGGGGTGAGGCGGCCCTCCTTCGCGTCGCCGAAGGGGACATCGCCCGGGGCCGACCGCAGGATCGGGCAGGCCGCATGGAAGGGGCCAGACACGGGTTCGAATCCCGTCGGGGCTGCCACCGGATCCGCCCGGCGGCCGCCCCTCCCCCTTCACGCCGTCCCCCCCTACTCCCCGTCCATCTCCGCCGCGAGGAGCGCGATGAGCCGCGGGATCGACCTGCGGAGCGAGGTGGTGTCCGGGGCCCACAGGACGAGCGCCCGCCGCGCCCGCCTCCCCTCGATCCACCGGATCATGATCCCGTAGGGCGTCCCCGGCAGCCCGGCCTCGTGGCGCGCCTCGATCTCGACGACCTTCTCCGGGAACCAGCGCTTGGCGTGATCGGTGGCGAGGTCCGCGATGCACTCGAGGATCTCCCGGTCCAGCGCCCCTCCGGGCGCAGGGTAGCGCCGGGCGGAACGGGGGAGCGCCTCCTCGAGGAGCCTCCGGACCTGCGCCCGCGCCGCCGGCAGCCCCACGCCGGCGGCCGCGAGGGCCTCGTACCCCGGGCCCTCCCCCTGCCGCAGGATCCCGAGGAGGAGGTGCTCCGTCCCCAGGTAGGTGTGGTCGAGGGCGCGGGCCTCCTCGCGGGCGAGGTCGAGGGCCCGCTCCGCCGGCGCGGAGAGGGGGAGGCCGCCCCTGGCCGGCGGACCGCCCTCCGCGGCGGTCCGGGTCAGCCCCTCCCGGAGCGCCGCCGTCTCCACCCCGAGGTCCTCGATGGCCCGGACCCCGGCGCCGGACCCCGTCTTCAGCATCGCCAGCAGGAGGTGCCCGCTGTCGACGGAGGGGGCGCCCGCCCTCCGGGCCTCGTGCTCCGCCGCGACGAGGACCCTCCGGAGGTGCTCCGTGGGCCCGGGTGGAGCCGGGGGCCCGCCGTCCGGCTCCCCGGGTCCGGGGGCGTCCCCCGCGGCGTCGTCGATTCCACCCCGCATGCTGCCGTACTCTACCCGGCCCGTAGTCCGGCGGAACGGGCCGATGGCCGGGACCGCCCCTCCAAGGAGACCCCCTTGGCCCGCGCCTTCCTCGCCCTCCTCGTCGTCCTCAACGCCGTCGTCCTCCTCGGGCAGGTCTGGCCCGAGGGGGCGCCCCCCTTCGCGCGGTGGGTGAACGTCGCCTTCCTCGTCCTCACCATGGCCCGGTTCCTCGGGGAGCTGCGGCGCCCCCCCCGGCCGCGGGCCTGAGGGCCGCCCGCGGTACAATCCGCGGAGCGGGCGCGGCAGCGGAACCACGGAAGACCCCATGTCGAAGAAGATCCTCCTCCTCGCCGGAGCCGCGGC
>JAKLKS010000197.1 GCA_023150535.1 Planctomycetota bacterium | reverse complement strand
CGGCGCGAGTCCGTGGAGCAGGGGCGGACCCGATGCCCGGAGGGAATGGGAGTACCCACACGAAACAGCGAGGATCCTGCATGACCGTCCTTGCGAGGCCAGCGTCCGAGGTCCCGTCTCCCCTCGACCGGAACGGATCGGCCGAGGGGTGACGGGACCGATGGGAGAGGCGAGGCATCGGGGCGAAGGGGCCGTCGCGGGACAGGGGGGGTGGGAGGTCGGACCTGAAGGGACGCTCCCGGCGGGCGACCTGACGGGATGGCGTCCGCCCTCGACCCCCTCCCGGATCCACCCTTCCCGCCGCGGCCCCCCCCCCTCCGGTACCGATGGTCACCCTCGCCCGCCGGTTCCCGCCGGCCGCTTCGCCACCGCCTCCCCGGGAATCGAAAAGGCCCCCGGGCTTTCGCCCGGGGGCCTCGTGGGAGTCCCGTCGTCTAGTACCGCGAGCGGATCCGCAGGCGGTCCAGGTAGGGGACCGGGTCGTCCCGCTTCTGGCCGTCCTTGAGGGTGAAGGTCACCCGCAGGCGGAAGAACTGGTAGCCGTTCCCGTTCAGGGTTCCGGTCACGTCCTGGAGGCCGAGGACCGGGTCCTTGAAGGTGTTCCACTGGCTGGCCTTCGAGAGGTCGCTCGACACGCCGGTCCCGACGTTGATGCTCGAGGTGTCGGCGTGGCCGAAGTTCGTCGGATCCTCGCGGGCCATCTGCATCTCGTACTTGATGGTGCAGCCCGGGAAGTTCTGCTCCGTGAAGTCCTGCTGGTTGAAGGGCTGCAGGATGGGGTCGAAGACGCCCATGTTGAACCAGGTGCTGACGTAGGTGGACGGGGCGTCGGCCGCGGTCCCCGTCGGGTCGAAGGTGTCGGTGTAGTAGTCGGGGAGGATGGTGGCCGGGCTCGTGCCGGAGATGCCGGCGATCTGGCCGTCCTTGTCCTCGAGCTGCACGTAGCCGCCGCCGCCCTTGCCGCCGCCGCCCGCCCAGCCGGAGGAGTAGGGCAGGCCGCCCGCGCCGCCGGAGGTGTCGAGCAGCGCGCCGGCGACGTTGAGGACGTTGTTCGCGTAGAGCGCGATGGCGCCGCCGCCGCCGCCGCCGCCCGCCGCGCCGTAGTAGTAGTAGCCCGGCGAGTTGCTGCCGCCCTCGCCGCCCTTGGCGAGGATGCTGCCCTGGATGGTGATATTGCCGGCGCCCTTCACCAGGATGCCGCCGCCGCCGCCGCCGCCGCCCGAGGCGCCGTTGCGCCAGTTGGGGGAGGAGGGGTAGTAGTGGGAGTTGCCGCCCGCGCCGCCGCCGCCGCCGCCCACGCCGGAGGAGTACCAGTCCTTCCCGTCGGTGGTGTTGGCCGAGGAGGGCTGGATGCCCGCGGCCGCGCCGCCCGCCCCGCCCGTCCCGTTCCAGGACGCGTAGGAGGGGTAGTTGCCGTTGGCGCCGTTGGCCCCCGCGTACTGGTGGCCGCCGCCGCCGCCGCCGCCGCCGAAGCCGTAGACGGTGGAGCCGGGCTCGACGCCGCCCTTGCCGCCGCCGCCGCCGCCGTTCTTGCCGTCCTCGCCGTTGCCGCCGACGGCGCCCGACCAGGTGGTGCCCTGGTAGGAGTCGCCGCCCTTGCCGCCGCCGCCGGTGCCGGAGCCGCCCCGGGCGAGGGGCAGGGAGGAGGTCTGGTAGTTCTGCTCGGAGTTGTCGCCCTTGCCGCCGGTCGAGGCGATGCGGCCCTTGATGAGGACGTCCTTCAGGGAGAGCATCGTGGCCGGCAGGGTGCCGGCGATGGTGACGGTGACGTTGGTGTTGATGGTGATCTGGCGGAAGTTGAAGATGCCGTTCGTCACGGAGTTGGTGTTGAGGGTCGTGTTGGAGGTCGGGGCGAAGTCGCCGAGGGTGCCCGTGCCGCCCGCGGCCGTGAAGACCGCGGCCACCGCGCCGGGGACCGCGTCGTTGAAGGAGGCCGTGGAGAGGTTGGAGTCGAAGCCCTCCTCGCCGTTCTCGTCGAGGTCGGTGCCGTCGAAGTTGAGGTACGTGGTCAGGTCCTTCTGGGGCTCGTCCCGCGTGGTGAAGATGAGGAAGGTGCGGGGGTCGACCTCCTCGGGGTTGGCGACCGCGAAGGCGGTGAGCGCGGGATCGGTGCCGGACTCGGCCAGCGCCCGGAGGTCGGTGCGGGCGGCGTTGTCGGCGACGTCCCAGTTGCCGGTGAGGTCGGTGACGCGGTTCTCGATGCGCAGGACGTAGCGGGCCTGGTCGGCCAGCGGGAAGGTCGGCACGAAGCGCAGGCGCACGCCGTCGAAGGACTGCTCCACCACCGGGGTGCCCTGGATGGCGCGGTTCTGGGGCGCGCCCAGCCGCTCGATCATCCGCAGGTTCACGTTGTTCTCGGTGATGGTGTTCGGCTGCAGCGGGACCCGGTTGAAGACCACCACGATCTCGGCGTCCGTGGGGACGTCCACCGCGCCGCCCGGGGCCGTCCAGGGGGACACGGGCAGCCGGTCCGGCGGGTTGGTGAAGAGCACCGCCGGGGGCGGGTCGTCCTTGTAGGTGTCCGTGGTGAAGAGGTCGGGGCTCGTGCTCGCCGCGGTGGAGAAGGAGCCGACGTAGCTCCGCGTGAGCGGCCGGCCGGTGTAGGCGTTCACCCGGTTGACCTTCGGGTAGCCCACCACGGTGACCCGGTACTCCGACTGGGGCTGGAAGCCCGCGTCGGAGAGGTCGGCCTCGGTCGGGATCTGCGGGAAGAAGGTGACGATGTTGCCCGCCACCTTGAACTCGCCGAAGGCCTGGATGCCGTACCTGGGCCCGAGCCGGACCTGGATGGTGTCGTGCCGGATGGAGTTCGGCTGCACGAACTCGCTGAACTCGATGCTCATCGGCACGTTCAGCGACACGCCGTCGCGGCCATCGAGATCGATGTCCACGACGTAGAGGGCGCGGGCTCCGACATCGGGGTCGGAACCGCCGCCGCCGCCGCCGCCGCACCCTGCGGCCAGGGCGGCGAGGGCGAGGGAGGCGAAGCCAAAGGACTTCAAGGCATTCATGCTGCCACTCCTTGCGGACGGCAACCGTCCGCGGCTACCCGCCCTCCCGCAGGACGGGGCAACCCATATCGCGCCCCCTCGGAGGGGAGCACCTTGACCGTATTCTAACGGCAACCACCATCCCGGGCGCAAGGGGAAACCCGGAACGCCGGAGCCGGCGACTTCCCTCCGGGCACCACGCCCGGAGCGAAGGCAAGGAGCCCTTGCGCAACTGGCATTCCCAATCCGATCCCCTTGGCCCGGCGGGAGGGGAGGCCGGAGGGGTTCGGAACCCGGGGGCGGAGAGGCCAGGAAGGGGGCCCGACGGCGCCGACGGGGGCGGGGGGGTGTCACCTGCGTGCGGAATCGCACGCCGATTCGTGCGGGAGGTGGCCCGGCGGTTTCCGGGGTTGCCTGCCCCGCCGGAACCGTTAACCTTCCTGTCTGGAACATGAGCCCCCGATCCCTCTTCCTGGCGCTCGCGGGGACGGCCCTCGCCCCCGTCCTCTGGGCCGGATCCGCGCTCTCCCGGGGGCCCTCGGCGGCCGGTCCGGGGGAGGCGGCCGGAGGCGGTCCCGCCCTGGCCCTCACCTCCCTGGCGGCCCTCTCCCTGTTCCTCGCCTTCCGGCGGTCCACGGGCCGGGACGGCCCCGCCCTGGCCGCCGCCTGTTCCCTCGCCTGCTTCCCCTCCCTCCCCGACGCCCTGTCGACCTCCCGGGCCCTGCCCCTCCTCGCGGCGGTGTTCGCCGCGTCCCTCCTCCTCCTGATCCTGTCCTCTCCCGCAGGGGCCGCACGCCCCGGGGACGGGCGGCTCCGCCTCGCCGCGGCGGCGCTCCCCGCCCCCGGGGTCCTCCTCCTCTCCTCCCCCCTCGGCGTGGAGGCCCTCTTCCCGAGGGGCCTCCTCCTCGCCCCCCTGGGGGCCTTCCTCGTCGGGGAGACGGCCCGCCGCATCGGGGAGGCCGGGGGTCCGGAGGGGCTCCGCCGGGCTCTCGCCCTGCTCCTCGGCCTCGTCCTCGCCGCGGGGGCCGGGGCGGGCGCCCTCCAGGCCCGCTCCTGGGAGGACCCCGTCGCCTTCTGGGAGAGGGCCGCCGCCCGTTCCCCCTCCTCCCCGGTGGTGCTGGGGGCCCTGGCCGGGGCCCGCCAGGGGGCGGGGGACGGCCCCGGTGCGGAGGCGGCGCTCCGCCGCTTCGTGGAGGAGGCCCGGGCCGGTTCCGGGACGGGGCTCCCCGAGGCGGGCCTGCGGCGGGGGGCGGAGGGGGCGGTGCGCGCCGCCCTCCCGCTCCTCGCCGCCGGGGGCGGGGGGACGGAGGCGGCCTCGGCCGCCCTGGAGGCGGCCTCGGAACTCTCCCCCGGCAGCCCCCTCGTCCTGCGGGGGAAGGGGGAGCGCCTCCTGGCCAGGGGGGACTTCACCGAGGCCATCCAGGTCCTCCAGGATTCCGTCTCCCGGGAGCCCGGGGCGGCGGGCGCCTGGGACGCCCTCGCCCGCGCGCTCCTCCCCGCGGCCCGCCTGCCCGAGGCGCTGGGCGCCTCCCAGCGGGCGACGGGCCTCGACCCGGCCAACCCCGCCTTCGCCCGGACCTACGCGGAGACCCTGCTCGCGGCGGGACGGGGGGGCGACGCCCTCACCGTCCTCAAGGAGAGCCTCGGCACCCCCCCCTACGACCCGGTGCAGGCCCGGGCCTTCTCCGAGGCGGAGCGCCGCCTCGCGAAGGAGGAGCGATCCGCGGGGCGCCCGGGCAGGGCCCGGCGCCTGCTGGCGGCCGCCCTCCAGGTCGACCCCGGGAACGCCGCCTGCCGGGAGATGAAGGACGACCTCGATCGCGGCTTCGAGGCGGAGAGGCCGGAGTTCGAGAGGCTCATGGAGCCGGGGCCGGACGGCACCACCGCCCCCGACAACATCCTCCTCTACGCCGCCTGGCTCTGCCGGTGGGGGGAGTTCGAGAAGGCCCGCCCCCTCTTCCGGCTCCTCCTCGAGCAGCGGTCCGGGACCGCGGCGGTGCACTTCCAGGCGGGCAACGTCTTCTGGGAGGAGCAGGGCACCCTCGAGGGCTACGGCGAGGCGGTCCGCTGCTACCGGGACGCCCTCGCCCGGGACCCGGGCTACGCGGAGGCGCGCAACCGGCTCTGGAGGGCCCTGAGGGCGCTGGGGCGGATCCCGGAGGCGCGGGAGGAGGCGCGGCGGTTCCTCGACGCCGCCCCCGCGCACCCCGACTCCTTCGAGGCGGAGCAGTTCCTCGGCGGGCGGGACGGCGGCCGTTGACGCCGGGGCGCGCGCGCACGCTCGGGCTCCTCGCGGTCCTGCTCGCGGCGGTCCTCTTCCACGGGCGCGGGCTCGGCGGGGAGTTCCTCTTCGACGACCACCGGTTCGTGGACCGCAACGCCTCCCTGGCCGAGATCGGGAACCCGCTCCGCTTCTTCACCGACCCGTCCACGGCCGACCCGCGCCAGCCGAGCGACATCTACCGCCCGCTCCGCACCCTCTCCTTCGTCCTGGAGCGCGCCCTCTTCGGGGATTCCCCCGCCGGCTACCACGCGGTCTCCCTCGCCCTGCACGCGGCCAACGCGGCCCTCCTCCTGCTCCTCCTGCTCGACCTCGGCGCCGCCCCCGGGCCCGCCGCCTTCGGGGCCGCCCTCTTCGCGGCCCACCCCGCCAACGTGGAGGCCGTGGCCTGGATCTCCTCCCGCGCCGACCTCATGGCCGCCTTCTTCACCCTGCTGGCGGTGCTCTGCTGGGTGAGGGCCCGGGGCCCGGACCGGTGGTGGATCCTCTCCATGGCCGCGGGGCTCCTGGCCTGCCTCTCGAAGGAGGCGGCCGTCGTCTTCCCGGGGTTCTTCGTCCTGGCCGATCTCGCCCGCCCCGGGGGCGGGCGGGAGGCGGCCCTCGGGCGGTGGCGGCTCCTCGTGCCCCCCCTCCTCCTCGCGGCCGGATTCGGGCTCGGCGTGAAGCTGCTCCTGGAGTCGGGGCGGCGCGGCGTCCTCGGCCACATCCCCGGGTGGTGGGGGGGCTCCTACGGGGCGAACCTCGGCACCGCGCTGCGGGCGGCGGCCTACCAGGCGCTCTTCGCCGCCTTCCCCTTCGTCCCCTCGCTGGACTGGTACATGGAGCTCTCCCGCTCCCTGGCGGAGCCCTGCGCGCTCGCCTCGGCCGCCTTCCTCGCGGCGCTCCTCGCGCTGGGGATCCGCGGGGTCCTGCGGGGGGGCGCGGGGGCCCCGCTGGCCGGGGCCGGGGTGCTCTGGGCCTTCCTCGGCGGGCTCCTCACGAGCCACCTCCTCTTCCCCGTGGGGATCCCCAGGGCCGACCGCTTCCTCTACCTCTCCCTCGCCGGCGCGGCCGCGGCGGCGGCCGTGGGCTACGCCCGGGCCGCGTCGGTCCATCCGCGGGCGGCGGCCGTCCTCGGGGCGCTGGCGGTCCTCGGCCTGGGGGGGATCACCCACGACCGCACCGCGGCCTGGGCCGACGAGAAGACCCTCTGGATCGAGGGCCCGGCGGGCGGCTACAGCCCCAGGGCCCGGGGCTGGTTCATCGCGGAGAGGACCTTCCGGGCGGCGAAGACCTTCGACCGCGGCGTCGAGGCGCTGGACGCGGGGAAGCCCGAGGCGGCCGCCCGGCTCCTCGCCGGCGCCCGCGCGGAGCTGGAGGTCCTCCTCGGGGAGGTGGTCGCGGTGCGGGAGGAGTGGCGCGAGCGCACGGGGCTCGACGTGGACGCCCGCTTCGAGGCCCGCATCCGGCGCAACCTCTCCCGGGTCCTCTTCCGCTCCGGCGACGCGGCGGGGGCGTTGCGGGAGGCGGAGGCCTCCACGGCGCTGGACCCGGGGGACCCGCGGAGCCTGGCGCTGGAGGCCATCGCCCTGGAGCGCCTCGGCCGCCTCCAGCGGGCGGGCTGGCGCATGGAGGAGGCGCTGGCCGCCGCGCCGCCGCCGGCCCAGTTCGTGCCGGGCGCCGAGGCCGAGGGGATGGTGCCGCCCGTGGACGCGGCGGCGGTGCTCCTGCCGGTGGCGAAGTGGCGGCTCTCCCGGGGCCTCGACGGGGCGGCGCTGCGGGCGCTGGAGGCGGCGGCGAAGGCCCTCCCCGACCCGGAGCGGAACCCCGCCATCGAGCAGGCGCCGGACCTCGCCCTCCAGATCGCCGCCCGCCGGAAGGCCCTGGACGCCGCCTGCGCCGCCGCCCCCCGGGACGCCGGGGCCGCGGCGGCCCGCATCGCCTACGTGGGCCTCGGGGGCGCCGACATGGAGGCGGCCCGCATGGCCTGGCGGGAGGCCTTCGGGACGGCCATGGAGGGCGCCTCCCTGCGGACCCTCTGGGCCCTCTGCACCATGGAGGCCGACGACCGGGAGGAGGGCTGGCGGGCGGCCGAGGCCCACCACCGGGAGACCCTCTCCCTCTTCCCCGGGGACCCGGGGGCCCGCCTCGGCCTCGCCCGCTGCGCCGAGGCCCTCGGCCGGCCGGAGGAGGCGGCCTCCCTCCGCCGGGCGGTCCTGGAGGATCCCGCCTCCCCCCCCGAGGCGGTCCGCGAGGCGGAGGAGCGGCTGCGGTGAGGGAGGGGACGGGCTTGGGTTCTTCGGTTCTCGCCGGAAGGGCCGGGTGGGGCCGACTCCCACCGGCAGGTCCGGCGGATACCGGAGAACCGAAGCCCGTCCCCCCGCCCCCGCCTTTCGTTCCGGCCCCCGGCCCGCGCCGCCGTAGGATCCCCCCCTTCGTCCCCCGGACCCTCCCTTGAGCACCCCTCCCCCC
>JAKLKS010000196.1 GCA_023150535.1 Planctomycetota bacterium | reverse complement strand
GGGGTCCTCGGGGAGGCCGGCGGCGGAGGTTCATTCTGCGCCCGCGGGGGGGCGGGGTCAATGTCGGGCGGGGGGATTCGATCTCCGGGAGGAACTCTTGACTCTCGGGACGGGGCTGCGACATGCTCCTTCCGGCCACTGACGGGAAGGGCGACCGCGATGCACCCAGTTCAGACCACCAACCGACGAAGTGCGATCGCCGTGGTTCTCCTCCTTCTCGCCGCTGTCCTCGCCGGGTCGGCGCCAAGCGGCTGCGCCTCCACTCCTCGTTGTCCCCAGTGCGGCTACTGCGAGGACGATGAATCGGGAACCGTCCTCATGGACCCCTCCCGATGGACCGACGATCCGGAGGACGACTTCGGGATGCAGTGGACGAGCCCGCGGATTCCCCGCGAGGGCAGGGAACCCTGCGACATCCGGATCTCGATCGACCCGCCCTTCCTCCCCCCGGAACTGCACCCCTACGATTTCAAGCCGCGCCACCAGGCTCTCTTCAACAAGGACGGGTCCTTCGTCCTCGTCCTGACCGTTCCGATGGGGAGGAACCTCGGAGGAGCCAAGGGTGCACGACAGCAGTGGGCCGAGTGGACCCGCGGCCCCTACGAGATCCGATGGAGGGCCGTCCCGAAGCCGGGACCGTAGACCGCCCCCCACCGCCTTTCCTCCTCCTCCGCCCCGTGGTTCAATGACGGCCATGCTCCGCGCCTCCCTCCCCGCCTCCCTCCTCCTCGCCCTCCTCCCCTCCCTCCCCGGCTCCCGTCCCACCGACACCCCCGCCGCCCCCGCCCCCCCGCCCCCCGCCCCCTGGCAGGCCCGCTTCGAGGAGAACCGCGGCCAGTTCCCCCCCTGGGTCCCCTTCCTCGCCCGCGCCCGCGGCTTCACCGCCGCCCTCACCCCCCGCGGCGCCCTCTTCGCCCTCCCCGCCGGCGGCCGCCTCCACCCCCTCCGCATGACCGTCGAGGGCGCCGCCGCCGCCGGTTCCCTCGAGCCCGGCGATCCCCTCCCCGGCCTCACCCACCACCTCCACGGGAACACGACCGCCCGCTGGGTCCGCGCCGCCCGCTCCTTCGCGACCCTGACCCGGGAGGACCTCCTCCCCGGCGTCGATCTCCGATGGCGCTGGGAGGGGAGCCTCCCCGCCTACGACCTCCTCCTCGCCCCCGGCGCCGACCCCGCCGCCCTCGTCCTCCGCTTCGACGGCGCCCGGGAGGTCCGCGTCGAGCCCGACGGCTCCCTCGCCGTCGCGACCGCGGACGGCGTCCTCCGCCACCGCCGCCCCGTCGCCTGGCAGGAGACCCCGGCCGGCCGCCGCCCCGTGGCCGCCGCCTTCGAAGCGCGCGGCTCCGGCCGCGCGGGGTTCCGCATCGGGCGGCGGGACCCCGCCCTCCCCCTCGTCGTCGATCCCCTCGTCTCCTACGCCACCTTCCTCGGCGGCGAGAGCGCCGAGCCGACCCGGGACGTCGCGGTGGCCCCCGGGGGCAGCGCCTTCGTCCTCGGCGAGTGTGCCGCCTTCCCCTTCGTGCAGGAGGACGCCCTCGACCCCACGCCCGCGAGGAAGGAGGCCCTCCTCGTCCGCCTCGACGACTCCGGCTCCGCGGTCCAGTACGCCACCTACTTCGGCGGCGCGGAGGACGAGACCGCGGAGGGCCTGGCCGTGGACGCCGAGGGGGGCGCCTGGATCGCGGGGACCACGACCTCGACCGACCTCCCCGTCGCCCTCCCCTGGCAGGGGATCCGCAAGGGGATCCTGGACGGCTTCCTCTGCCGCCTGACCCCGGCGGGCGACGACCTCGTCTTCTCGACCTACTTCGGGGGGACGAAGAAGATCTTCGGCAACGAGAAGCCCTTCACCACCTTCCGGGGGGTCGCCCTCGCGCCCGGAGGGGTCGCCGTGGTGGTCGGACAGACCGACGGCACCGACCTCGACATCCTCGATCCCTTCCAGCCGGTCCGGGCCGCCGGCCGGGAGGGGATCGTGGCGGGGTTCTCGCCGGAGGGGGAGTTGGTCCATTCCTCCTGGCTCGGGGGCGCGGGGGACGACTACCCCGTGGCCATCGCCGCGGCCCCGGACGGGGCCATCCTCGTCACCGGGCAGGTCCAGGCGACCCTCTTCCCCCTCGTCGGCCACGTCGCGGGGATCCAGGGGACGGGGTCGGAGGCCTTCCTCGCGAAGATCGCGCCCGGGGGGGCCTCCCTCCTCTGCACCCAGGTGTGGGGCGGTTCGAGCTCCGACTACGCGGGTTCCGTCGCCGTGCTTCCGTCGGGCGAGGTCCTCGTGGGAGGCTCCACGGATTCGAGCGACTTCCCCGTGATGGCCGCGGTGCAGGAGAGGACCACGAACTACGACGGTGCGTTCCTCTCGCTGTTCAGCGCCGCCGGGGACGCCCTCCTCCTGTCGACCTGGGTCGGCGGGAACCGGACCGACGTGACCGACGTGGCCGCCGGATCGGACGGCTCCCTCTTCGCCGTCGGCACGACCCGGGAGTGGCCGCTCCCCGCCCTGGTGGACCCCCTCCAGCCCTCCCTCCTCGGGACGCAGGACGCCTTCCTCGTGCGAATCGCCCCCGACCTCTCCGGATACACCTGCGGCTCCCCCCTCGGCGGATCCGGCTTCGAGGACGAGGTCCACGTCGCCGCGGAGGACGGGGACCACGCCTGGGTCCTGATGCAGACGACCTCCACCGACATCCCCGTGAAGGGGGCGGTCCAGGAGTACTTCGGCGGCGGCACCTCGGACGCCTCCCTCCAGCGCATCACCTTCGTCCCCGGCCCCCCCTCCCACCTCACCGCGACCCCGCTCTCCGGCACCCGCATGAACCTCCACTGGTTCGACAACACCGTGGACGAGACCGGCTTCGAGATCCAGCGCCGCACGGCCGCCGGGTCCTTCGCCACGGTGCTGACGGCCTCGCCGGACCGGATGGCCGTCGACGACCCGATCCTCACCCCCCTCACCACCTACTTCTACCGCATCCGCGCGAACCGGCCCGGGGGCCCGACGGCCTGGTCCGCCGAGGTCGAGGCCGCGACCCCCGACGTCCCGCCGTTCCCGCCGCTCTCCGTCGCCGCCGCGCCGGGGGAGGCCGGCTCGCTGCAGGTCTCCTGGACCCGGGCGAGCCAGAACGAGGACGGCTTCGAGGTCCACCGGCGCGTCCCCGGGGGGACCTCCTTCCTCCTCTCCGTCCTCCCCGCGGGGACCACGACCATGGAGGACGCGGGCCTCCTCCCCGCGCGGACCTACGGCTACACGGTCCACGCGTGGAACGAGGTGGGGAGCGGCGCCTCCGCCGAGACCTGGGGCACGACGGCGGGGACCTTCACGCCGGCGGTCGTGAAGGGGACGCTGGCGGCCTCGGCGGCGGCGGGGAAGGACCGGGTGAAGATCGACGGGACGCTCGAGGGGGCGGGCGCCCTCTCCCCCGTCGTCGAGGGGATGACGATCCGCCTCGGCGGGGAGGCGGCCCCGTTCTTCACGCTGACCGTGCCCGCCGCCAGCAACTCCTGGCGGGCGAAGGCGGGGAGGCTCACCTGGAAGAGCGCCGCCGGGACGAAGCCGAAGGTGAAGCTCGACCTCGACCCGGCCCGGGGGACCTTCCGGCTCTCGGTCGCCTCGGCCGACTTCGCGGCGGCGCCCGCGGCGGCCCTCGAGTGCTGGATCGCCTGCGGCCTCGACGCCGGACGGTCCCTCGAGACCTGGCAGGAATCGAAGCCGGGTTCGGGCAAGTTCCGGTTCCCGGCGAAGGGGATGTAGCGGGCGGGGGGAGGACGGCCCCGGCTCACCCCGGCAGCGTCTCCTCCCCCATCCTCCCCAGCGCCACCGCCCGGATCCCCTCCGCCATCGGGAACGACTCCCGCCCCGCGTGGATCACCGTGAGCGACTCCAGCCGCAGGTCCTCCATCGCCACCCGCATCGACCGCGTGGTCCGGGGCGCGTCGGTGCGCTTGAACTCGTACCCGTGCCTCCGGTCCCCCCGGACCACCAGCAGGTCCAGTTCCGCCCCGCCGTGGGTCGCCCAGGAGAAGCAACGGTCCCGGGGCGCCCCGAGCCGGCGCACGACGCACTCCGCGGCGAAGCCCTCCCAGGAGGCGCCCAGCTTCGGATGCCTCTCCAGGTCCTCCCGGGTCCGGATGTCGAGGAGCGCGTGGAGGAGCCCCGGGTCGGCGATGAACACGCGCGGGGACTTCACCTGCCGCTTGGAGAGGTTCTCGTGCCAGGGCCGCAGGATCCGCACGGCGAAGGTCGCGGCGAGCTGATCGAGCCAGCGCTTCACCGTGGATTCCGCCACCGCGAAGGAGCGGGCGAGTTCCGCGCCGTTCCAGGTCTGCCCGTGGTAGTGGGCCAGCATCGCCCAGAAGCGGGCCATGGTCGCGGGGGGGACGCCGATCCCGAGCGAGGGGAGGTCCCGCTCCACGAACGTCCTCAGGAAGTCCGCCCGCCACCGGGCCGATCGGGCGTCGTCGGCGGCGAGGAAGGAGCGGGGGAAGCCGCCGCGGAGCCAGAGTCGATCCGCCTGGTCCGGTCCGACGTCCTCCAGGCGGAGGCCGCCGAGTTCGTGGAAGGCGATGCGGCCGGCCAGGGACTCGGAGGACTGCCGGAGGAGTCCCGGCGAGGCGCTCCCGAGGACGAGGAAACGGGCCGGGGTTCCCGGTCGATCCGCCAGCACCCTCAGGACGGGGAACAGGTCGGGGCGGCGCTGGATCTCGTCGAGCACCACGAGCCCGCGGAGGGGCTCGAGGGCGAGGGTCGGCTGCTCCAGGCGGGCGAGGTCCCGCGGGTCCTCGAGGTCGAAGAGGTGGGAGGAGCCCTCCTCGCGGAGGAGGGCCCGGGCGAGGGTGGACTTCCCCACCTGCCGGGCACCGAGGAGGGCGACGACGGGGGCGTCCCGGAGCAGGTCCCGGACTGCGGCGATGTCGGTGGGACGGGGGAGGGTGGCATCCATAATCCTTGAAATCCTAGCATGTCATACTAGGTTTTCAAGGTTATCCGGCCCCCTGCGGCGCCCCCCTCAGGCCGCCGGCGGCTTCGGCGGATCCCCGCCCGGCGCCGCCGGGGGCTTCGCCTCACCCGCCCCGCCGTGCCCCCCGTCGGCCGCCGCGTGGGAGTGGATCCCGTCCTCGGAGACCACCTCGTACTCCGTCCCCTTCAGGCGCTCGTACTCCTCGGGGTGGGAGTGGCGGATCTCGTCCTCGGTGATCCGCCCGGTGAGCCAGGTCATGTTCATCGGGTACTCGTTGGGGTGGTACATCACGAAGAAGAAGTGCCAGACGATGATGGCCAGCACCGCGAGGATGGCCTCGTAGAAGTGCACCCGCTCCGCGACGTAGACCATCCACCGCGGCATGTACTCCGTCACCTCGACCTTGTACCAGAGCGCCAGCCCGGTCGCGATCATGAGCAGCGTGCCCCACACCAGCGCCCAGTACTCCGCCTTCATCGTGTAGTCGAAGCGGTCGAAGCGGGGCGGCTCCTTCCGCGTCCCCACGTGGTAGGTGAGGTTGTGCCAGAGGTCGCGCAGGTCCCGCGGGCGCGGCAGCATCTGCACGAACCCGTAGCGCCCGTGCTTCGTGCTCATGAGGTACCCGACGTGCATCACCGCCGTCACCACCATGAGCACGGCCCCGGCCCGGTGGATCCAGGCCCGCACCGGCTCGCTCATCCCGACGGCCCGCAGGACCCGCACCCAGGCCGCCTCCGGGTAGGTGAGCGCGAAGCCCGTCACCGCCAGCGACACGAAGGAGATCGTGAGCAGCATGTGCACGGCCACCTCGTACCGGGTGAACCGCACGAAGTGCTTGCGCTTCTTCTGGTCCCTGTACTTGTCCCGGATGAACTTCCCCACGAGCACGAGGTTGTGGAGCAGCATCCCCCCGATGACGAGCGGGATGAGGATCCAGTAGGCGACCCGCGCCCAGTAGGCGACCTTCGCCTCCTCCCGGTCCGGGGTGACGTGCACGTTCCCCTCGACGAAGCCGGGCCCGGCGTTCTCGTGGCACTGGCCGCAGGTCCGGACGAGGTTCCCCTTGGCGACCGTGGACTCCGGGTCCCGGGAGGGAAGCACCCGGTGGACCCCGTGGCAGGAGCCGCAGTTGGCCGCCTTCGCGTAGCCCTGGCGGTCGGCGAGCCCGTGGTAGGAGTCCTGGTAGGTCGTCACCTGGTTCGGCGGGAGGCCGTACTTCCGCACGAGCCGCTCCGCGTTGTGGCAGGAGGGGCAGGTGGTCTTGGCCACCTCCAGCGAGAAGACCGTGGATTCCGGGTCCGAGGGATGGCGGATGGAGTGCTCCGTGTGGCAGTCGGTGCAGGCCGGCGCGTCCATGTTGCCGAGCGCCAGCGCCTGCCCGTGGATGCCGGCCCGGTACTCCCCGGCGATCTCCGTGTGGCACTTCCCGCAGACCGAGGGGATGTTCATCTTGAAGGTCTGGGACTGCGGGTCGCGGCGGTGGCGCAGCTCGTGGGAGGAGTGGCAGTCGGAGCAGGAGGCCGCCTTCAGGTTGCCCTTCTCGAGGAGCTCTACCCCGTGGATGCTCTTCTTGAAGTCCTCCACCGTCGCCCCGATCCCGTGCTCCTTCCGCAGCGACTCCCGCCCGTGGCAGGCGCCGCAGGTGTCGGGGAGGTTCTTCTTGTTGACCGGGCTCGTCGGCTCCTTGGCGTAGTGGATGTTGTGGGTCCCGTGGCAGGAGGCGCAGGTCGGGACGTCCCGGGCGTCGGGGTGCTTCTCCAGGTAGGCGCCGTGGGCCGACTTCGCGTACTTCTCCGCCTCCTCCTCGTGGCAGACGGAGCAGTCCACCCGGGCGGCCTTCGCCTCGTGGGGCACCGCCTCCATGTCGGGGTGGCACTGGAGGCAGGACTCCTTGTGCGGGGTCATCAGGAACTGCGCGTCCTCGATGCGCTTCCCCTTCGGCGCGTCGGCCCGCGTCGATCCCTTCGCGTGGCAGGCGAGGCAGGAGTCTGGATCCCCCTCCTGGGCCGCGGCCGGCCGGGCGGCCAGGAGGGCCGCCAGGAGGGCCATGGTCACGGTCAGGGTGCGGATCATGGACGGGGCCTCCGGGGGAGGTGCGGCGGCGCGGCACCCCCGGACATTGCAACCGTCATGCCGCCCCCGGGGCAAGTTCCACCCTCCCGGAAGGGGCCGGACCGCTCCCGGTCGGGGGGCAATTTCCCCGGCGGCGGGGAAACCCCGACCCCCCGCCGGCGTGCCGACCGGTCCCTCGCTTGACCTCCGACGCGCCCCCCCGAGGCCGGCGGGCTCCCCCGTCCGTGACGGGCGGCAAACCCCCCTCCCGGGGGGAACGGACCTTGCCCCGCAACCCCGCCAGCAGGCCTCCCCCGGGGGGATCGCCCCGGGTGGGTCCCGCTCCGGCCCCCGCACCTCGGGAGGACACCGATGACGCGACGCGCCCCCGCCGCCCTCCTCGCCGCTTCCCTCGCGGCGGCCTTCGCGGCCGCCCTCGCCGCCCCGGGGGCCGCCGCGCAGGACGCCGGGCCGACCTGCGCCGACTGCCACGAGGACGAGACCGCCCAGTGGAAGGTCTCCTCCCACGCCCGGGCGATGAAGCCGGAGTTCCTCGCGGAGTGGGAGAAGCAGGGGAAGAAGTGGGAGTGCCTGCCCTGCCACACCACGAAGTACGACCGGGCGGCGGGGACCTACTCCACGGAGGGCGTGAACTGCGAGTCCTGCCACGGGCCCGCGAACCCCGACCACCCGGACAAGGCGAAGATGAGCATCAAGGCGAGCGACGAGACCTGCCGCTCCTGCCACACGCTCACCTACGGCGAGTGGCGCGTCAGCGCCCACGGGCAGAAGGACGTCGGGTGCATGGCCTGCCACTCCATGCACGCCATGGAGCTGCGGAAGGACGACCCCGACCAGCAGTGCGGCGGCTGCCACACCGAGCGGCTGGAGGACTTCGCCCACGCGACCCACAAGCAGAAGGGCCTCCACTGCATCACCTGCCACATGCCCGATCCCCCCGGGGTGAGGAACAAGATCCG
>JAKLKS010000195.1 GCA_023150535.1 Planctomycetota bacterium | reverse complement strand
CGCCCGCACGGCGTCGAGCCCCCGCGGCGCCGCCTCCCCCGGGAGGAGCAGGATCGCGGGCAGGACGCCCAGCGTCTCCCGCAGCCGCTCCTTCGCGCGGTGGAGGTGGGAGCGGACGGTGGCGGGGTTCTCGTTCCGGGCGTCGGCGATGGCCGCGGGCTCCATGCCGTAGCGCCAGCGGAGGACGGCCACGGAACGGAGCGGCTCCGGGAGGGCGTCCATGGCCCTCCGCACCCGCTCCACCTCCTCCGCGCCCTCGGCGGCGGCGGAGGGCTCCTCCGGGAAGATCGGCGGGGGGAGGCGCGCGGGGTCCGGCGCCCTCCGCGCGCGGCGGCGGGCCTCGTGGACCTTGAGCTGGAGGATGCCGACGAGCCAGGGGGTGACGGGGCGGGCCGGGTCGTGGCGGTCGGCGGAGCCCATGGCGGCGAGGAAGGTCTCCTGGAGGGCGTCCTCCGCCGAGGCCGGGTCGGGGGCCAGCGCGAGGGCCATCCGGAAGAGGACGGGGGAGAGGAGGTCGAAGAGGGCCCCCAGCGCCGCGGCGTCCCCGTGGTCGCGGAACCGGGCGAAGAGCGCGTCGGCGTCGCCCGCGGCCGGGTCCCCGTCGGTGGTCATTCCGGAGGGTTTGTCGCGGGGAGGGGGGCGCGTTGCAAGGAAGCGGTCAGGGCACGCGGAAGACGAACTCCAGTTCCGCCGTCCCGCCGTCGGCGACCTCGACGGTCCGGGGGGAGGGCTTCTCGAACTTCCCGTACTCGTGCCACACCGCGACCTCGTACTCCCCCGGCGGCAGGCGCAGGACCGCCGACCCGTCCCCGTCCGTCACCGCGTGGAAGGGGTGGCCGAAGACCCCGGCGAAGGACCTCATCCAGCCGTGGATGTCGCACTTGATGAGGATGCCGAGTTCCGCCTTCTCGAACCTCGTCTCGAACGGCCTGGCCCCCTTCATCAGGCATTCATCGAACTCCCGGTTCTCCTTCGGGATCCCGTGCACCTGGTGGCACACAGGGTCGCTGTTGCGGATGTGCACCGGCTGGCCCGCCATGACCGTGAACACGTGGGGGACGAACATGCAGCCCCGCTGGTCGAGCACCACCGGCTCCGTCGGCACCGGGTAGGCCCACCGCTCCGCGCCGCGGGAGACGAATACGACCGCGTTGGCGAGGAGTCCGTCGCGGGAGACGATGGTCTCCTCGGGCACCGCGGTGGAGTGCTGCTTCCCGCACTCCGGGTCGGCGTCGAACTTGATGGGCCGCATCTTCGGCGGCGTCCCGTGGAGCCGGGTCCGGAAGCGGAGCGTGGCCGTGGCCAGGGTCGGGTCGTAGGGGGGCTTTTCCGCCATCGCGGGAGTCGGGGCCTCCTTCGGCGGGGAGGTCGCGGCCGGGGCCGTCCCCCCACCCGGTCCCGATCCCCCCTCCGGGACGGGGGCCTCGCACCCCGCGAGGAGGAGGGCGGCCGCCAGGACGGGGAACCGGATTCCGCGCATCGCCCTACTTCACCACGAAGCGGAATTCCGCGTCGGAAGTCGCGCCCTCGCCCACCCGGACCCTCTGCGCCTCCGGCGCCGGGAGTTTCTCGTGCCACACCGCGACCTCGTACTCCCCCGGCGGCAGGCGGAGGACCGCCGACCCGTCCCCGTCCGTCACCGCGTGGAAGGGGTGGTCGAAGACCCCGGCGAAGGACCTCATCCAGCCGTGGACGTCGCACTTGATGATGATGCCGAGTTCCGCCTTCTCGAACCGGGTCTCGATCTCCTTCGCCCCCTTCAGCTGGGACCGGTTGAACTCCCGGTTCACCCGGGGGATCCCGTGGACGTTGTGCATCACCGGGTCGCTGTTGCGGATGTGCACCGGCTGGCCCGCCATCACCGTGAAGACGT
This sequence comes from Planctomycetota bacterium, assembly GCA_023150535.1. Taxonomy (GTDB): domain Bacteria; phylum Planctomycetota; class JAJSAM01; order JAJSAM01; family JAKLKS01; genus JAKLKS01. The sequence goes on along the minus strand of JAKLKS010000195.1, from coordinate 6,134 downwards.
GGGGGACGTACATGCAGCCCCGCTGGTCGAGCACCACGGGCTCCTCGGGCGGCCGGAAGGTCCACCGCTCCGCGCCGCGGGAGACGAAGACGACGGCGTTGGCGAGAAGCCCGTCGCGGGAGACGATGGTCTCCTCGGGCACCGCGGTGGACTGCTGCTTACCGCACTCCGGGTCGGCGTCGAACCTCACGGGCCGCATCCGGGGGGGCGTCCCCTCGAGACGGGTCCGCACCCGGATCACGGAGGTGGCCATGGCCGGGGAGTAGACGCCCGAGGTCGGGGGCGCCGCATCGCGGGAGGGGGCGTCCACCGGCGGCTCCGGGGGTGCGGGGGGCGGCGGGGGAGAGTCCTTCGCCGGCGCCTCCTCCAGCACCGCCGGGGGAGAATCCGGAGGGCTCCCCGCCCCCCGCACCTCCCCGTCCCGCATCATCCACCACCCGATCCCGATGGCCGCCGCCGCCCCGAGCACCCCGAGCCCCGCCTTCGTCCCCATGAGGATCCCCCCGACGACGGCGGCCCCGGCCCCCGCCCCCGCGGCGGCCGACGCGGCCTCCGCGCGGCGGAGCACCGCCGACCGCACCAGGTCGAGCCCCCGCTCCTGCCGGAAGGCGAGGAGGAGGGCCGGCAGGGCGACCATCTCGACCTTGAGTTTCCGCAGCGCGCGGTGGAGCAGGGAGCGCACCGTGCCGGGCGGCTCCCCCCGCACCTCGGCGATGGCCGCGGGCTCGAGCCCGTAGCGCCACCGCAGCAGCGCCACCCCCCGGTAGGGCTCGGGGAGGCGGAGCATCGCGCCGTGGAGGTGCGCCCGCTCCTCGGCGCCCGCGGCGAGATCGGCGGGGTCCGGGGGCGCGGCGCGGTCGGGCACCCGGTCGGGGTCGGGGCGGCGCGCCTCCCGCCGCCGGGCGATCCCGGCCTGGTTGCGGAGGACCCCGTTCAGCCAGGGGAGGGCCGGCCGGCCCGGGTCGTACTCCCCGGCGTGCTCCATCACCGCGAGGAAGGTCTCCTGGAGGACGTCCTCGGCCGTGGCGGCGTCGGGGACGAGGTGGAGCGCCAGCCGGAAGAGGTCGGGGGCGGTGGCGTCGAAGAGCGCGGCGAGGTCGCGGGGGTTCCCGGTCCTCCGGAAGGCCCCGAGCAGGGCCTCCGGGGTCGGCGCCGGCCGGGTCCCCGCGGTCGTCATGCAGGGAACCTTAGCGCGGGGCCCCCCCCGCGTTGCAGGGGAGGGGGGGTTTCCTACTCCATCGGCCTGAGCTCCGTCGGCCCCGCGTCGTCGGGACGATCCTCCACGGTCCACGTGCGGGCGGGGACGCCGCCGTAGTCCATCACCGTCAGGGGGCCCGCCGGGAGGCCCGGGAGTTCGAGGATGCCGTCGTGGCCGGTGCTCCCCGCGAGGTCGAAGGTCGGCGCCGGCGCTCCCAGCGGATCGAGGCCGCGGAGCTGGAGCTGCACCCCCGGCCGGGGCCTGCCTTCGCCGTCCACGAGGCGGCAGCGGAGCGTCCGTCCGCGGCGGAGCCGGAGTTCCACCGGGCCCGGCCCCATCCCCGCCTCGACCACGACGGCGTTCCCCGGGCACCAGGCCGTCCCCGGCGCCCCGGCCCAGGCGACCCAGCGGCCCGGGGGGAGCCGTCCGAAGTCGAAGGAGCCGTCCTCCAGGGTGAGGACGCTGCGCCGCTCCTCCTGGCAGCCGATCTCCCACCCGTCGAAGGGGAGGTGGAGGCTGTCGGAGGCGCGCCGGCCCTCCTCGAGGAGCCGCGCCGACACCTGGATCCCCGCCGCCGGCCCCCCCTCCGCGTCCAGGGCCCGGCCCCGGAGATCCCCGGCGCCGAAGGGGAGCAGCCGCACCGCGAGGTCCTTCGTCCCCCCGGCCACGGACTCCATGCGCGCGCTCCCCCTCGGCCCCGGCTCGACGTCGAGGGCGTAGTTCCGACCGGCGGCCGCGGCGAGGAAGAAGCGCCCGACGGGGTCGGTGGTCGTCGTGAGCGAGGAGGTCCCCCGGTCCGTCCGCAGCGTGATCTGGACCTGCACCATCGCCACCGGCTCCCCGCCGGCATCGGTCACGGTCCCCGTGATCGCCCCGGGGTCGTCGGCGCCCCCGGTGGAGACCGGCTCCCGCGGGGAGGAGGCCCCGTCGGGCAGGACCAGCCGGAGATCGGTGATCCCCGCGGGAACCGCTCCCGAGGCGACCTCCCCCGCCCCCGTGGAGGCGGTCACCTCGTAGGTGCCGGGGGGGAGCCCGCCGAAGCGGAAGACCCCGCCCGCACCGGTGGTCCCGTGGCGGAAGGACCCGAGCCCGGCGACTTCGAGGGGGCGGAGCGCCACGGGGATCCCGGCCACCCCCTTCCCCGCGCCGTCCGTCACGGTCCCCGCGAGGGGGAGTCCCCGCTCGAGGATCACCACGAGGTCGCTCCTTCCCGCCTCGAAGGGCTCCGTGCGCTTCTCCCGCCAGTCCGAGGAGCCGTCCCCGAAGCCCCCGAACAGGAGCCGGAACTCCTCGTCGGGCACCGAGGGGAGGAGGAAGGTCCCGTCGGCCGCCGTGGTCGCCGGCGGGACGCCGGGCCGGGAGCCGGGGCCGGTGGCCGTCCAGAGGACCTGGACGCCGGCGGCGGGGGAGCCGTCGGGGCCGAGCGCCCGCCCGCGCACGGAGCGGCGGACGGGCAGCCGGACCTCCAGGTCCCCACCGTCCGGGTAGACCCCGTTCACCTGGTGGAGGGGGTTCTCCGGGTCGCCGAAGACGAGACCGTGGTGGCCCCGGCGGAGCGGGGCGACACGGAAGGTCCCGTCCTCTGCGGTGACGGCGGCGGCGGGCCCCGTGGTCGATCCGACGAAGTGCCCCTCCCTGGTCCTGAAGGCCCGCACCTCGATCCCCGCGGCGGGCCGCCCGTCGGCGGCGAGGAGCCGCCCGCGCACGGCGCCCCCGGCCCGCAGCGCGACCCGCACCCCCTCCGTCGTCCTCCCGCCGGCGACCGCCACCCGGAGCCCGAAGGGAAGCCAGCCCGGGGCCCGGGCCGAGAGGGTCACCTCCTCGCGCCAGGTCGTGTCGATGCCGTCCACGCGGAAGGAGCCGTCGGCGGCGAGGGGGACGCGCTCGCCGGGGAGTTCCCGGTCCGCCATCATCCGGTCGTCGTCCAGGATGCGCAGGCGGTTGTTGTTCCAGTCGTAGTACAACTCCGCCCCCGCGACGGCGTTCCCGTCGGGGTCCGTGACCCGGCCCGTGATGGAGGCCCGCCGGTCCGCCGTCGCGACGAGCCGTATCTCCACCCCTTCGACGGGGACCCCGGCCCGCGCCGGGAGGGGCGCCGACTGCCCGCGTCCGGACTCGTTGTCGGCGACGAGGACGAGCGCCTCGTCGCCGGGCGTCCGCACCGGGGAGGTCGGGGCCGCGGGAATGCCCGAGAGGACGAAGACCCCGTTCTCGTCGGTCTTCAGGAAGCCGACCTGGCGCTGGCCGATGTGGCGGTTGAAGGTGAAGACCCGGGCCCGGGTCGGGGTCCCGTCCGGTGCGAGGACGCGGCCCCGGACCACGAGGCCGGGGCCCGCGGGGATGGTCACGACCGTGGTCGCGCCGGGCTTCACCTCGGCGCCCACGGGCCCGCCCACGCGGATCCCCGCCGGGTCTGCGCCGGCGGCCTCGTCCTCCCGGGCCCAGAGGACGACCGGGCCCGGTCCCAACCCGCCGATGCGGAACCGTCCGTCCTCCCCGGTCCGCCCCGTGCCGACCGTGGCGCCCATGTGGACGGACTGGAACTCCCCGCGGGTACCGAGCACCGTCACCACGGCCCCCGCCACGGCCCCCCCCGACGGGTCCCGGACTTCCCCCTTCAGGACTCCCGCGGCGAAGAGGGGGACCTCGATGTCGTCGCAGGGGGCGGTTCCGATCCCGTCCGGCCCGCCACGGCCGGGTAGATCGGATGACGGGAGCGGCCCCCCCCAGGGACCCTCCGGCGCGGGAGCCACCTGGACCCGGGACCCCGAGGGGATCCCCTCCATCCGGAAGCGCCCGTCCCCTCCCGTGACGACGTACAGGCGGGTCCCGAGGGAGGCGGAGGGGGTGATCAGTGCGTGGAGGCGGGCCCCCGCTACCGGGTTTCCCGTGGAGGCGTCGAAGGCGAAGCCCGCTGCCGTTCCGAGGGCCGGGAGCCGGAGGGTGGGGAGGCCCGGATCGCCGGCCGCCGTCCGCACCATGGCGCCGGGCACCGCGGCCCCGGGGCTCGAAGCGAGGACGAGGAGGCCCTCCGAGGCGGGGACCCCCTCCACGAGGAACCGGCCGTCGGCGCCGGTCTCCGCGGTCCAGACCGCCTCGCGGCTCCAGGGCGTGGGGAAGACCCTGTCCCTGAGGACGGTGATCCGCGCCCCGGGAAGGGGGGTGCCGTCGCCGGCGGAGAGCGCGAGCCCCGTCAGCACGGTGGCCGGCCGGAGGAGGATCACCGGGAGCGGCTCCATCCCCCCCGGGTCCTCGCCGGCCCCGGCGCTCGCGGATCGGGAGCGGGCGAAGCCCTTCGCCTCCGCCACCAGCGAGTACCCCCCGGGAGCGAGGCCGTCGATCCGCGCCTCCCCGAGCGAATCGGTGAGGGCGGCCGCGGTCGCCGCGGGCTCCGCCAGGAAGTCGTTCCAGTGGATGCTGGAGCCCTCGGGGCCGCCGAGTTCCCTCCTGTGGGGGAAGGCGCGGACGCGCGCCCCGGGCACCGGCGTCCCGGCCCCGTCCACCACCCGGACACCCAGCGCCCCCGGGGGACCGAGGAGGAGGCTGCCGACGTCGAGGACCGGCCCGCCGGCCGGGGCCAGCGGGGCGCGGAAGGGGGCCATCCCGGCGGCCTCCACGACGAGGTCGCCCGCGGCGCCGCCGGCGGGGCCGGCGACGCGGAACCTCCCCTCCCCGTCGGTCACGGCTTCGCCCGCCCCCTCGATCCGCACCCGGGCTCCCGGGACGGGGGCCAGCCCGCGGCGGAGGAGGCAGCGGCCCGTCACGGAGGCGGCGGGGGAATCGGCGGTTCGGAGGGGGTGCGCTTCCGGGTCGGGGGTCGCGACGGGAGGGGAGGGGGCGGATGCCAATGTATCAGAATGTGATACAATGGGTCCGCCCGGCGCCCCCGCCGGAGGCCCCTCCCGGAACGCGAACCACCCCGCCGCCCCCAGCAGCACCACAGCCGCGACCGCGACCGCCGCCTTGCCCGCCATGAGGATCCCCCCCGCGGCCGCGGCGGGCGCCGCACCGGTCCCGGACCCCGCCCCCGCGCCGCTCGCCGCCGCCCTCCGGAGCAGGGCCCGCCTCACCCCCTCGAGCCCGCGCTCCTCCCGGAGGGAGAGGAGGAGCATCGCCGGCAGCGCGCCCACCTCCACCTTGAGCCGCTTCAGCGCCCGGCTGAGGAGCGACCAGACCGTCCCCGGCGGGACCCCCCGCACGTCGGCGATCTCCGCGGGCTCGAGCCCGTAGCGCCACCGCAGCAGCGCCACCCCCCGGTAGGGCTCGGGCAGGGCCTGGAGCGCCCCGTGGATCCGCTCCCGCTCCTCGGCGGACACCGCGAGGTCGGCCGGATCCGGCGGCCCCTCCGCCGACGGGAGGAGGTCCCGCCCCGGCGTCCTCCTCGAGAACCGCCGAGCCTCCATCACCTTGAGCCGGAGGATCCCCGTCAGCCAGGGGACGACCGGCCGCGCGGGGTCGAAGCGGTCCGCCTCCTCCAGCGCGAAGAGGAAGGTCTCCTGGAGCGCGTCCTCGGCGGAGGCCGCGTCCGGCGCGAGCGAGAGGGCGAGCCGGTAGAGCCCCGGCGCCGCCTCGTCGAAGACCGCCCCCAGCGCCCCGGGGTCGCCGGTCTCCCGGAACCGGGCGAACTGCCGGTCCGCGGCCGCGGCGGGGCGGGGGGCGTCGGGGCTCATGCAGGGATTGACGCAGGAGCCCCGCCGCCTTGCAAGGGGGAGGGGGAGCCCCCCCGTGACCGCCCCCCTACAGGTTCAGCCCCATCAGGAACTCCGCGTTCGACTTCGTCTTCTTCACCTTCTCGAGCAGGAGCTCCATCGCCTCCGCCGGCTGCATGTCGTTCAGCACCTTGCGCAGGATCCAGACCCGCCGCAGCTCCTCGGGGTCGAAGAGGAGCTCCTCCTTCCGCGTCCCGGAGCGGGAGATGTCGATGGCCGGCCAGATC
>JAKLKS010000194.1 GCA_023150535.1 Planctomycetota bacterium | reverse complement strand
GTCCCCCCGGAGGCCCTCGAGGTGGGGGTCCTCTCCTTCTCCGCGGGCGGTGCGCTCCTCGCCCGGGCCGCGGCGGCCCGGGCCCCCTCCGCGGAGGACGCCGCCCTCGGCCCCGACCCCGCGGCCCTGGCCGCCCTCGAGGTCCCCGGGCGGGATCCCGGCGGCCGGGGCGGGGCGGGCCCCGCCGCGCTGGCGGCGGGGCTCCTCGCCCTCCTCCTCCTCCTCGCCGGCGCCGCGGCGGAGGCCCGGTCTTTGGGCGCGGGCCGGGGCGTCTGAGCGATAGTGGAAGGGAAGGAGGCCTCCATGGGACTGCGCCCGTCATCCGGATTCGTCGCCGTGCTCGCGGCCGTGCTCGCGCTCGCCGCCTCCCCGGGGTGCGAATCCACGGGGGGAGGGGAGGCCGACGAGGCCACGGCCCTCCAGATCCGCGGCCGCATCGAGTCGCTGGCGACGCTGCGCGGCGCGGACCTGGACGAGAACATGCGGATCCTCGGCGTGATCATGAGGGACACCTCCGTCCCCCTCCTGATCGAGGCGCTCGAGGGCCACTCCAACCCCGACGTCCGGGCCCGCTGCGCCCACTCCCTCGGCTACTCGCAGGACGGCCGCGCCGTGGAGCCCCTGGCCCGGGCCCTCTCGGACCCCAACGACGGGGTCCGGTACACGGCCGCCTACAACCTCGGCCTGTTCCGGGACGGCCGCGGCCTCCCCGTGCTCATCGAGGCGCTCCGCACCGGCGACCCCATGAACCGGCGCCTCGGGAACCAGGCCCTGAAGAGCCTCACGGGCCAGGACTTCGGCTTCGACCCGGTGGCCGAGCCGGAGGCGAGGGCGGCGGCCGCGGACCGATGGGAGAAGTGGTACCTGGACGTGGGGGCGGCGAACGCCGGCTCCCGGCTCCTTCCCCCCGGTTCCCGCCCGAGGTAGGCCGCGGGAGGCCGCCCCCGGGGGACGGCCCCTGCGCCTAGGGCGGGCCGCCTCCCTCCATGCCCCGCAGCAGCTCCTCGAAGCGCGGGTCCCCGCGGAGGGAGTGGAGGTCCCCGTCCTCCCTGGCGTGGGCCGCGTCGTCCCACCCCAGGACGGCCGCCGCGGCCAGCGCCGCCAGGGCCTCCTCCCGCTGCCCGGAGAGCGCCAGCGAGCAGGCCAGGTTGTAGCGGACCACGGGGTCCTCCGGGCGCAGCGCCGCGAGGCGCCGGTCCAGGGCCAGTCCCTCCTCGATGCGCCCCTCCTTCGTGCGCAGGTGGGCGAGGATGGCGATGGCCTCCTCGTCCCGGGGATCCCTCCGGAGCGCCTCCTCCATGATGCCGGCGAGGAAGGAGTCGCCGAGCCGCCGGAGCCAGGGTGCGTCGGGGTCGATCCTCACGGTCCTCCCCGCCTTCCCCGGCGCGGGGGTCCTGCGCGCGCCCGGGTCCGCCATCCTACAATGGGGCCGTGAAGCCGCGTGCCGCCGTCCTCCTCGTCCCCCTCCTGGCCGCCGCCTGCGGCGGCCTGCGTCCGCCGCCCCGCACGGTGCCGGAGGCGGACCGGCTCTCGGCGGCGGAGCGGCGGGCCTTCCTAGCGGCCCTGGAGGACCACTCCGGGGGGCGGGTGGAGGCCGCCCTCCGCCACCTGGAGCCCCTCCTCGCGCTGCGTCCCCTCCACTTCCCCTCCCACCTCCTGCGGCAGGACGCCCTTCGCGGGTCGGACCCGGCCGAGGGGCTGGAGGGGGAGTACGAGGAGATCGCGGCCCGCCCCGGGGAGGTGGAGCCGGTGCGGACCGCGGCCGAGGCGGAGGTCCTCCGGGTGCGCGTCTCCCCCCTGGGGACCGCGGAGCGCGTCGCCGCCTACCAGGCGGCCGCCGTCCGGGACCCCTCCTCCCCCTGGGCGAGGGTCGCGCTCGCCCTGGCGCGGGCCTCCCTCGCCCGGGAGATCGAGGCGGCGAGCCGCGAGAAGGCCCTGGCCGGGTTCGCGCTGGAGTCCCGCCGGATCCACGGGGAGGCGGTGGCGGCGGCCGAGAGGGCCCGCACCGAGGCCGAGCGGGCCGTGGCCCTCGCGCCCGGCCTCGCCGCCACCCACGCGTGCCTCGCCCACGCGCTGGCCGCCGCCGCGGACATCGGGTTCGCCGACGAGAAGGCCGCCCTCGAAGCGCGGGGGAGGGCGCTGGAGGCCTGCGGCCGGGCCCTGGAGATCGACCCCGGGGACCCGCGGGTCCTCCTCGAGCGGGCCCTCCTGCTGCGCGACGCGCGCCGCAGGGACGAGGCGCTGGCGGACCTCCGGTTGGCGGCCCTCGCCGCTCCCCGGGACCGCGGCGTCGCCGCGGAGAGGGCCCACGCCCTCGAGGAGGCCGGGTTCACCGGGGAGGCCCTGGACGCGTGGACCGCCCTCCTCGAGGACGCCCCGGACTGGGCCGACGCCTGGATGGACGCGGGCAGCGCCTGCCTCCGGGTCGGCCAGCTCGAGCGGGCGCTGGAGCGCTACGCGCGCGCCGACGCCCTCTACGCGAAGGAGGGCGGGCAGAGGTGGCGGGCGCGCATGGGGATCGCCACCACGCTGGCCCAGATGGGCATCGACGGCGGCCGCCAGGATCGCATCGCGGAGGCGCTGGCCCAGGTGAAGGCCTACCGCGACGAGGGGGGCCCCGACCGGGCCTGGGTGGAGAGGATGACCTGGATTCTCACGGGGGAGGAGGCCCCGCCGGCGGGGAGCCCCCCGCCGACCGCGCCCCCGGGGGCCGCCGACGGGGGCCGGCCCCCCGCGGGGGCGGAGGGGCCGGCGCCGTCGGGGGAGTGAGGCCGAGGCTCAGGGCTTGAGCGCCACGACCCGGCCCGTGCCGTCCGCGGAGACCGTGACCAGGACCTCCGCGGTGACCGCCGGCTCGGCCACCAGCCGGCCGAGCCCGGAGCTGATCCAGAGGATCTCCGCGGACTCCAGGTCGAGGGCCACCAGGGATCCCCCCGCGGCGGCGATGTAGAGGGTCCCGCCCAGGCGGCAGGCCCCGCCCTCGACGAGGAGCCCGAGGGGCCTGGTCTTCAGGGACTTCCCGTCGTCGGCGGACAGGAAGTGCACCGTCCCCCTCGTGGAGGCGGCCACCACGGCGCCCCCGTGGACGACGGGCCTCGCGTGGACCGGCGAGTCCACCTTCGAGGACCAGTTTCCCGTCCTGCCGTCGGCGAGGGAGACCCGCTCGACGGTGGAGGACTCGGTGCCGACGACGACGCCGCCCTTCCCGTCCGGCGCCATGGACCCGAAGGCGGGGCCGGCCAGGGTGGCGGTCCACCTCACCGAGCCGTCGGACCCCGCCAGGGCCACCAGCCGCCCGTCCGCCAGGGGGACGAGGACGAGGTCGCCCGCGGCCAGCGGGTTCCCGGTCACGGGGGAGCCGAGGGCCGCCTTCCACTTCTCCGTGCCGTCGGCCGCGGAGAGCCCGTGGATGCCACCGTCGGCGTCCCCGAAGGCGACGATGGCGCCGACCGCGACGGGGGCCTTCTCGAGGGGGGCCCCGAGGGGGGTCCTCCAGGAGAACTCCTTCTCCTTCGCCGCGTCCTTGGGGAGGTCGAGGTCCACGGCGAAGGCGACGCCGTCGTTGCCCCCGAAGAAGGCCCGCCCGCCGGCCACCAGCACGCCCCCGCTGATGCCGCTGAGGTCCCGGGTGTTCACCTGGAAGGCGGGGTCGCCGCTCCGCGCGTCCAGGGCCCGGAAGATGCCCCCCCGGGTCCCGACGAGGACGAGGCCGCCGTGGATCCCCGGCGCCCCCTCGACCGCGCCGCCCACGGTGGTCTGCCAGGCGTTGGAGCGCTGGAGGTCCACGCGGAGAACGGCCTCCCGGTCCCCCTGGATGCCGGTCCTCTTGATGACGGTCGGCTCGAAGCCCTCCAGGGAGAGGTGGAGGGTCGTCTCGCCCTGGTAGGGGTAGTGGATCACGTGGGGGGTCTTCACCTTCACGGAGGATTCCACGCCCCCCTCCCCGAACTTCCCCGTCAGGGTGAGGTCGGCCCCCGGCGGGCGCGTCTCGACGAGCAGGGGCAGGAGGGCGCGCCCCTGGAAGGAGACGTCCTGGGCCCCGGAGATGGTGGCCTTGAGGACGTCGAAGGCCCCCTGGTAGTCCTTCCCCTCCTCCAGCCGCTTCGCCCTGGCGAGGCCGTCGGTGATCCCCTGGAGGAGGGTGCGCATCCCCGCGACCTCCCCGTCGAGCTTGAGGGTCCCGAAGAGCCGATCCACCACGGGGGAGAAGTACTTCTTCGGCTCCTGGGCCCGGAGTTCCCGGCACTTGGCGAGGAAGGCGTCGCAGGCCCGGACGCCCTCGTCCAGGCGGCCCGTGTCCTTGGAGGAGCGGACGGCCTCCAGGGTCTGGAAGTAGTTGGCGTGGAGGTCCTTCAGGAACACCTCGGCCCTCGCCCGGTGGCGGAGGTCGTCCAGGGAGGCGTAGGCCCCCTGCGCCTGCTCCAGCGTGAGCCGGAGGTCGGGGATGCGGAGGGCGTCGACGCCCATGAGCTTGAGGTCGTAGGCCTTCTGGAGCTGCTCCACCGCCCCGGCCCAGTCCGCCCTGTCCTTCCCGGCCAGCGCCCGCTCCACGGTGGCCAGGATCTCCTTCTGGCGATCGGGGTCCACCTTGGCGATGTCCACGCCGCCGACGTTGGCCGTGGCCTCCTTCACGATCTTCCCCTGCTCGCGCAGGGCGTCGCAGGGGACCTGGAGGATGTCCATGTAGGACTTCTGCACCTTCACCCACATCTTGTCGAGGTCGGGGCCCCGGATCGCCTCCAGGCCCGGGTCGGTGATCTCGGGGACGATCTCGAGGACCTTGCGGATGCCGGCGGGGTAGTCGCCCGCCGCCACCAGGGCCTTGGCGGGGTCGAGGATGGTCTCCTTCAGCCGCTTCTCGAGGGCGTCGAGCTTGCGCCGGCGCTCGGGCGCGGACCGGAGGTCCTCCAGTTCCCGGAGGAGGACGACGGCCCGGACGCCGAGGTCGCTGTCGGCGCCGTTGGAGTCCCGGATGTCCTCCAGGAGGCGCTGGGCCGCCACCCGCCGCTCCTCGTCCCCGGACCGGACGGCCTCGGCCGCCTCGTCGAGCCTCTGGGAATCGGTCTTCACGAGCATCCACCCGACCCCGGCCAGGGCCACGCCCCCGAGGACGGCGGCGACGCGGAGCACCTTCTTCCGGGTCTCCCGGGCCTTCTCGCCGGCGACGAGATCGTCCACCTTCCGCTTGTAGTCGCCGTTCTCGGGCTCGAGCTGCTGGAGCTTGCGGTAGACGCTGAGGATGGTCTTGCGGTCCGCCTTGGCCTGCTCCATCTCCGTGGCGACGGCCAGCATCTCCTTGAGGCCGTCCTCCCTCTGCCCCATGGCGATGAGGCAGTTGGACCGCTGCAGGCGCAGGCCCGTGCTGTCGGGCACGAGGCCGAGGCCGCGGTCGATGAGGGCCAGCGCCCCCTGGAAATCCCGCTCCTCGGACAGGAGGCGCGCGGCCTCCCGGCAGGCCTCCTCGGACTTCGCGAACTGGTCCAGGGAGGCGTGGACCTCCATCAGCATCTCGTAGGCGGCCCGGCTCCGGGAGTCGTGCTCGACGGCCTTCTGGAGGGCCTCCACGGCCTCGGTGCGCTGGTCGGCCTCCTTGTGCGCGACGCCGAGGGCGGTGTAGGTGGCCGAGGCGGCCTTGCGGTCCCCCGAGGCCGACTGGGCGGCGGCGAGGGAGGCGAGGAGGCCGGTGTTCTTCGGGGAGAGGGCGGCGGCGCGGCCGAGGAGGCGGGCGGCGCGGGGGAAGTCCTTCTTCTCCAGGAAGGGCTGCGCGGCGGCCTCCAGGGAGGATGCGTCCATGGTGATGACGAGGCCGCCGTCGATGAGGTGGACGAAGGCGAGCGCGGTGTCGAAGGGGGAGAGGAAGAACTCCTCGAAGGCCTGGGCGACGTCCATGGAGCCGTCCAGCATCTGGTACAGCAGGCGCGCCGGGCGGGGGTGGGCGTCCTCGGGGAGGGGGTCCTCGCTCTTGCGGGCGTAGAACTCGTCCTGGCCCCCGATCTTCTGCATGGCCAGGGAGAACTCGTCGGAGCGCCGCGCCGCCTCCATGACGATGTCGGTGACGCTGAAGAAGAACTCGGCGAAGGGGCCGGGGCCGCCGGCGGGCCCGGCGTTGGCGCCCTCGAGGAACTGGAACTTGCCGGACTTCCAGTTGAAGGAGTCGTAGATCTCCTCGGCCGCCTGGTACTTGCAGGCCTCCGAGATGTCCTCCTGGCTGACGAGGCCGGTCTGGATGAGGATGTCGCCGAGCTTGGTCTCCTTGGCGCGCTCCTGCTTGAGGACCGCGACGCGGAGGTCGGCCTCCTGGAGCTTCCCCATGCCCACGAGGAGGTTGCCGAGGCGGAACTTGCGCGCGCTGCGGGTGGTGAGGAGGGAGACGCCGTCGTCGGCGAAGTAGAAGCGGCGCTCGGTCTCCCCGTACTTGACGACCAGGGTGCCGGACTGGCGGTTCATCCCCAGGGTCTGGAAGATGTCGGCGAGTCCGAGGTTGGTGAGGTCGCCCTCGAAGGCCATTCGGGAATCCCCCGGTCCGTTGCGCGGCCTGTCCCACGCCTGCCCTGCACCCGAGCCCCGCGGCCCGGAGTCGCCCCGCCTTGCCGACGGGGTCCCGCCGGGCTAGAATCGTTCCGCGGCGCGGAATCCTAACCCGCGGTCTCCCAGGGGGAAAGGACAACCACCGTCGCCGCCGACGCGCCCGGAGGTCCCGTGCTCCACCTGGTCTGCGACTGCGGCGCCCTCCTCACCCTCGCCCCGGCCGCGGCCGGGCGGACGGTCTCCTGCAGGTCCTGCGGGGCGACGAGGCTCGTCCCCGATCCGGCGGCCCTGGGGCTCGCGGAGGCGGTGGGGGAGCCCGCCCGGGCCCCCTCGGCGGCCCCCGCGCCCCCGGTCCCGGCCGCCGATCCGCGGACCCCCCTCTTCGGCCACGACGACCGCCTCGACCTCCCGGTGCTGGAGCGCCACGCCGCCCGCATGGGGGCCCTGGCGGCGCTGGCCTGGGTGGCGGGGCTGCTGGGGGCGGGGGGGGTGTACCTCGTCTCCTCGCGGCCGGCCCCGGAGAAGGCCCTCCTCGCCATGGCCTCGATCTTCGCGGCCCTCCTCGCCTGGGCCGGCTTCCGCGCGGCGCGGGCCGCGGCGCTGGCGGCGGTGGCGCTGGCGCAGAGGCAGAGGGAGATCGTGCAGGGGATGGGGAGGTAGGTCCCCCGTCGTGAAGGGCGTCGGGCGGGAGAACGGCCGTTGATCCGGCCGGGCCCCGGCGCCCCTACGCGTCTCCCTATCCCCCCGCCCGCCGCAGCAGCCGGGCGATCCTCCCCGCCGTCGGGCCTCGGATCACCCCGCGCTCCGTCACGAGCCCCGTCACCAGCGCCGCCGGCGTCACGTCGAAGGCGGGGTTGTGGGCCCCGACCCCCTCGGGCGCCACGGGGCGGCCGTCGAAGGAGAGCACCTCGGCGGGGTCCCGCTCCTCGATGACGATGGAGGCGCCGTCGGGCGTCCCCGGGTCGACGGTCGTCGTCGGCGCCACGCACCAGAACGGGATCCCGTGGAACCGCGCCGCCACCGCCAGCCCGTAGGTCCCCACCTTGTTGGCGAAGTCCCCGTTGGCGGCGATCCGGTCCGCCCCCACGAACACCCCGTCCACGAGGCCCCGCGCCATGAGCCCCGCCGCCGCCCCGTCCGGCGCCACCTTCACCGGGATCCCCCGCGCCCGGAGCTCCAGCGCCGTCAGGCGCGCCCCCTGGAGCAGCGGCCGCGTCTCGTCGGCGATCACCGAGAACCGCTTCCCCGCCCGCCGCCCCGCGAAGAACACCGAGAGCGCCGTCCCGTCCCCGGCCGTCGCCAGGGCGCCCGCGTTGCAGTGGGTGAGGTAGGCCCCCCCGTCCCGGAGGAGGCGCGCCCCGTGATCCCCGAGGGCCCGGCAGAAGGCCGCGTCCTCCCGGTGCATCGCCTGCGCCGCCCGCAGCGCCGCCCGCGCCGCCGGCCCGTGCGGGGTCTTCCCGCGGTGCCCGTTCACCCAGGCCCGCCGCGCCCGGAGGACC
>JAKLKS010000193.1 GCA_023150535.1 Planctomycetota bacterium | reverse complement strand
CGGGGGCGCGGTGAAGACCGCCATCATCTCCGACCTGCACGCCAACGTGGAGGCGCTCACGGTCGTCCTGCAGCACATCGAGTCCCAGGGCATCACCGACGTCGTCTGCCTCGGGGACGTCATCGGCTACGGCCCCAACCCCCGCGAGGCGCTGATGCTCTCGCGGAACGTCCGGTTCTGCCTCATGGGCAACCACGAGGAGGCGGTCCTCTTCTACGGGGAGGACTTCAACCCCAAGGCCCGCAAGGAGCAGCTCAACTCGCCGGAGTACGACCGCACCGAGAACTACGAGCTGTGGAACTTCCTGGGGAACCTCAAGGAGACGGTGGTCGAGGACCAGGTGATGTTCGTCCACGGATCCCCCCGCGTCCCGACCAAGGAGTACATGGTCCCGACGGACGTGAAGAACCCGGAGAAGATGCAGGAGGTCTTCTCCATGATCCCCTGGGTCTGCTTCGTGGGGCACTCCCACATCCCCGGGGTCTACACGGAGGAGCTGAAGTTCCTCTCCCCCGGGTCCGCGGGCGACGGGAACGGGAAGTCCTGGATCGCGGAGCCGGGGAAGAAGGCGCTCATCAACGTCGGCTCCGTGGGCCAGCCCCGGGACGGCGACCCCCGCTCCTCCTACGTGGTCTGGGACGGGAGGAAGGTCACCTTCTACCGGCTCGAGTACGACGTGAAGACGACGATGGAGAAGATCTACGCCGTCCCGGGCCTGCCCAACTACCTGGCGGACCGGCTCATCGTCGGGCGGTAGCGGCGCGAACGCCCGCCCTTCCTGCCGGTTCCACCCCGCCGGGATGTACCATCGACCCCTCCACCCCATGATCCCCGAGTCCCTCCGTTCCCCCGCCCCGGCCGCCCCGGGAGGCCGCCGGTGAGCACGAACCAGCGCCTCCTGCTGGCGATGTTCCTCTGCGTGCTCGTCATGCTGGGGACGCAGGTCCTCTTCCCCCCCCCCAAGCCCGCGCCGAAGCCGAAGGGCCCCGCGGCCCCCGCGAAAATCGAACGGGATCCGGCGGCCCCCGCCCCCGCCCCGGCCCCCGCCCCGGGGACCGGGGAGGGCGGCGGTCCGGCGCCGGGCTCCCCGGCGGCCCCCCCCGAGGAGCCCCCGGAGACGGAGCCCGTGCCCCTGGTCTCCGGCCGCCTCCACACCCGGGTGCACGCCCGGGGCGCCTCCCTCGGGCGGACCTGGATCCGGGGCATCGCGAAGGCCCCCCGGGCGGATGCCGAGTCCGAGGCGGGGGCCCTGGAGTTCCTCAACGAACTCGAGGAGGGGAACCCGGGGGCCCTCTCGGCCACCCTCGCCTCGGCCCACCTGGAGACCCTGGACCTGGAGAAGCGGCGCTGGCGCCTCGTCTCCTCCTCCGCGAAGGAGGTCCTCTGGGAGGCCCGGGCGCTGCGCTCCGAGCGGGAGGGGAGGGGGATCCTCCTGCGCAAGCGGATCGCCGCCTGCGACGACCCCTCCGGCTTCCACCTCCGGGTCGAGTTCACCGTCCTCAACGAGGACCCCGACCTGGAGGGCAGGGAGCTCCTCCTCCGCGTCCGCGGCGCCGGCCAGGTCCACCCCCCCGAGGGCGCCCGGGACCTCCTCCACGGGCGGGTCAAGGTCCGCGGGGTCTCCGGCCCGAAGAACTTCACCGGGCCCGAGGTGAAGGAGGCGGCCGACGGGAAGGAGCCGAAGACCGTCTCCGGGGACCTGGAGTGGGCGGCCACGACGACGACCTACTTCGCCGCCATCCTCGACCCCGACGACCCCGCGGGGGACGCGCCGCGCCCGGGGCTGACGGTCCGGATGGACGGGATCGCCGCGCCGAAGGGGATGAAGGGGCTGGCCGCCCTTCCGCAGCCGAGCCCGCTCCTCTCCGTGGACGTCGGGGTCCCGAAGGCCGGCGTCCCGCGGACCGTCGGCTTCACCTTCTACGTGGGGCCCACCGCCAACGAGATCTCGAGGCCCGGGGAGCACGTGCCGGTCCTCGACCGCGAGGAGTACGCGATCTACAAGCCGGTCCGCGACCCGGGGATGTTCGACCTCATCAGCCAGGGGCTGTTCTACGTGCTCAAGGGGTTCCACTCCCTGATCCCCAACTGGGGCGTCGCCATCATCCTCCTGACGGTCCTCGTGCGCGGGCTCATGTTCCCCCTGTCCCGGAAGCAGATGAAGTCCACCCTCGAGTACGCCCGGAAGATGCAGAAGGTCAAGCCGAAGCTCGACGCGCTCCGGGAGAAGTACGGGAAGGACCGCCGCCGCATGGCGGAGGAGCAGATGCGCCTCATGAAGGAGCACGGCGTCCCCCTCATGCCCGGCGGCTGCCTCCTGACCTTCCTCCAGCTCCCCATCTGGTTCGCCCTCTACGGGATGCTCCAGGGGAACTTCGACCTGAGGCACGCCGAGTTCCTCTGGATCCTCGACCTCTCCGACGCCGACCGGCTGTGGAGGATGCTCCCCGGGGTGGCCTCGATCCCCCTGGTCCCCAACGCCCTGGAGTACCTGAACCTGCTGCCCCTCCTCATGACCGGGTCCTGGTTCTTCGCCTCCCAGGCGACCATGACCCCGCCCGCCGACGAGCAGCAGGCCCAGATGCAGGCCATGATGAAGTGGATGCCCTTCGTCATGCTGCTGATGCCGGGCTTCTACACCATGCCGGCCGGGCTCTGCCTCTACATCACCGCCTCCTCGACCTGGGGCATCGTCGAGAGCCGCTTCATCCGCAGGAAGTACGCGGCGGAGACGGCCGCGGCCTGACGGGGCGCCCCCCGCCTCCCTCTCTCCACAGGCCGTCCCCCGCCCCCCGTACTCTTCCCCCGCGGCCACCGCCCGGGCCGCGGCCCTTTCCGCTGGAACCCCCACCTGTCGGGCGGTAATCTGGGCCGGACCACAACCGGCAGGGGGTCCCGGGGTCGCGCCGGCGTCGGAGGGGAGGTCGCGGTGCGCTGCCCGTTCTGCAAGGAGAACGACGACAAGGTCATCGATTCGAGGGAATCGACCGACGCCTTCGTCATCCGCCGCCGCCGGGAGTGCCTCTCCTGCGGGCGGAGGGTCACCACCTACGAGCGCATCGAGGAGACCCCGCTGCGGGTGGTCAAGAAGGACGGCACCCGCATCCCCTTCGAGCGGCGGAAGATCCTCATCGGGCTCATGAAGGCCTGCGAGAAGCGCCCCGTCCCCTCCGAGATGCTCGAGGAGATCACGCAGAAGATCGAGGACTACGTCACCGAGCGCTACGACCGCGAGGTCCCGAGCAAGGTCATCGGGAACCTCGTCATGCGGGAGCTCCGGCGCGTGGACCAGGTCGCCTACGTGCGCTTCGCCTCGGTCTACCGGGCCTTCCAGGACGTCGAGGACTTCGAGGAGGTGGCCGAGGAGCTGCGCCGCCGCCCCCCGAGGAAGCGGGAGGCGGCGGCCCCCGGCGGAGGAGCGGCCGCGGGAGGCCCCGCGGGAGGGGACGGCGAGGAGGCCCCCGGGGACGGGCCGGAGCCCGCGTCGCCGTGACGGGGGGCCCCCGTCGCCGGAAGGCGGACCTCTCCATGAGGCGGCCCCTTCGATGAGGAGGCCCACCCACGTCCGCAAGCGGGACGGGCGCATCGTGCCCTTCGACGAGGGGCGGATCGCCGATGCCATCTACCGCGCCGCGCTCGCGGTGGGGGGGGAGGACCGCTTCCTCGCGGAGGAGCTGGCGGGCATGGTGACCCTCTTCCTGGCGAAGACCCTCGCCGCGGAGCTGCCGCCCCCGCCGGAGGCCGCCGGCATCCCCCCCCTCCCCGGGATGGAGGGAGCGGCCCGCGACGGGGGGGAGGAGGAGGACCTTCCGCCCTCCGCCGCCGCGGACCGGGTGGTCCCCTCCATCGAGCAGATCCAGGACATGGTGGAGAAGGTCCTCGTCGAGACCGGGCACGCGAGGACCGCCCGCGCCTTCATCCTCCACAGGGAGCGGAGGACCCGGCTCCGGGAGGCCGCCGCCGCCCGGCGGGCCGAGGAGCCCCCCTCCCTCTTCGACGACCGCCGCCTGGTGGTGGAGGATCCGGCCGCCGAGCGGAGCGCCCCCTTCTCCGCGGACCGGCTGGCGCGGGTCGTCGCCGCCGAGGCGGGCCTCCCCCCGCGGAGGCGCGGGCCGTGGTCCGCGGGGTCGAGGAGCGCCTGGGCCGCGCCCGCGTGCGCCGCATCCAGGCCCCGCTCCTCTCCTCCCTCGTGGACGCGGAACTCCTCGAGGGGGGGTTCCTCGGGGAGCCCCGGCGCCGCTCCGGGGCCCTCGTGCCCCGGGACGCCATCGAGGCCGCGCTCTCCCCCCGCTCCCGCCCCGGCGCCGCCCTCCCCCCCGAGGTCGCGGCCCGCCGCCTCGGCGGCGAGGTCCTCCGGGCCCACGCCCTGGCGGAGGTCTTCCCCGAGGACGTGGCCACCGCCCACCTCGAGGGGGCCCTCCACGTCCACGGCCTCGCGCGCCCCGCGGCGCTCTTCGCCCTCACCCTCTCCCTGGACGCGCTCAAGGTGGAGGGGGTCCCGGGGGCGGGGGGCAGGACCCCCTCGAGGGCGGCGGAGGACCTCCGGCGCTTCCTCGCCCAGGTCGGCCGCGCCTCCCGGACGCTGCGGGGCTACGCCACCCACGGGGTCGGCGTGCCGGCGGCCAACCTCCTCCTCGCGCCCCTCCTCCCGGGGAACGGGTCGGAGGTCCCCCCGGCCCCGGACCTCCGGGAGGAGGCCTGGCACCTCCTCTTCGAGGCCGCCTCCGACCCCGCCGGGTCCGCCGCCGCCATGGGCACCGACCTCGACCTCCTGGCGGAGGTCCCCGCCTGCCTCGCCCCCGTCCCCGCCCTCGGGCCCGGGGGGCGGCGCACCGGGGAGAGCCTCGGGGACCAGGCCGCCCGCTCCCTGGCGCTGGCCCGGGCCGTGGTGGCGGTGCGGGCCTCGGGGGAGGGGCTTCCCCCCCGGGCCACCCTGCCGGGCCTCAACATCGTCGTGGGTAGGGCCGCCCTGGGGGACCCGCGGAGCCGGGAACTCCTCCGGGAGGCGCTGGAGGCGGCCCTCCGGGGGACCCCGATCCGGCTCGCCCTCGAGAGGGACGGCATCCCCCGGCCCGGCAGCCTCCTCCTCCGGGACCCGGAGGAGGACGCGGGCCGGTGCGCCGCGGACGGGGGGATGCGCCCCTTCTGCGCCCAGCGGGTCACCCTCAACCTCCCCCGGGCCGCCTTCCGCTGCCCGCCGGGGGACCTGGCCGGGTTCCTCCGGGAGTGCGACCGCCTCGTGGACCTCGCCGTGGCGGCCCACGGGGCCCGCCGCTCCCTCCTCGCCACCGTCGCCGCCGGGGAGGGGGGGGCGCTCGCCCCGCTCTTCGTCCGCAGCCGGCGGGCCGGGGGGCCGCCTCCCGCCGATCTCGCCTCGGGCTCCTGGTCCGTGGGGATTATCGGACTCAACGAGGCGGTCTCCCATCTCCTGGGGGAGGAGTTCCACGAATCCGACGGCGCCGTGAAGGTGGGGGCCCGGGTCCTCTCCTACCTCGGTCTCAAGGTCCGCGAGGCGGGGGCGGCCCTCGACCTGCGGGTCCACCTCGACGCCTCCACCTCGGGGAGGGCCTCGGAGCGCTTCGCCCGCCTCGATCGCGAGGAGCACCGCCGGGAGCAGGAGGACGCCACCGCCGGGCGGGGCCACTACACCGAGGGTGCGGCGCTGCGGCCCGACGCCCCCGCCGACCTCCTCCTGCGCCTGGAGCGGGAGGGGCGGCTCCACGGGCACCTCCGGACCGCGGTCTTCCGCCTCGACCCCTCCGCCGAGCCCGGCGTCTCCGAGGAGGGGCTGCTCGTGGCCCTGGAGAAGGCCTTCCTCCACACCGGCATCCACCAGATCTCCTTCGAGCCGGGTGCGGGGGCCCCGGGCCGGGCGGTGGCGAGGGCGGCCTCCTCCGTCGCCCGGGTCGGCGACGGCGCCCGGGTCGGCGACGGCGCCCGGGACGGCGACGGCGCCCGGGACGGCGACGGCGGAGGGGACTGAGATGGAGCTGGAGGGGCTCCCCCCGATCGGAGGCCTCCTCGAATCGAGCCTCGTCCACTGGGAGGGGCGCGTGGCCGCCGTGGTCTTCCTCCAGGGGTGCAACCTCGCCTGCCCCGGCTGCCCCGCTCCCCACCTCGTGCCCCGGGCCGCGGCGGGGGGGGCGGAGGACGGGAGCGGGGGGGTCGTCCCGGGGAACCTCATCCCGGCCGAGGGGGTCCTCGACGCGGTCTTCTCCCGGAGGGCCATGCTCGACGGGGTGGTGGTGGCGGGGGGGGAACCGCTCCTCCACGACACCCTGCCGGACCTCCTCGAGATCCTCCGCTCCTTCGGGCTCCAGACCCGGGTCCACACCAACGGGACCCGTCCGAGGGCGCTCCGGAGGCTGCTGGAGGCCGACCTTGTGGATTCCGTGGCCCTCACCCTCCGGGCCCCCCTCAACGCGCTCTACTCCGTGGCGGCGGGGACCGAGGTGGACCTCGGGGGGATCTGGCGGAGCGTGGAACTGCTCCTCGGGGACCCGGGGGACCACGAGTTCCGGGTGGTGGTCGACCCGCGCCTCCTCACCCGGGAGGACCTGCTGGCGCTCGGGCGGACCGTGGCGGGGGCCCGGAGGGTCGTGCTGGAACCGGCGGCCCGGGGGGTGCTGGCCGGGCGGCCGGGGCGGGACTACGGCGGGAGCGGCGGGACGGGCGGGGCGGACCGGAACCTGGGGGCGGCGTGAGGTAGCCTTCGGCCTCCCCTCCTCGTCTTCGAGGGGGCCCGGCAGCGGCCGGGGGGGGAGGCGGGGGTCGTTCAGGCGGCGGCGGCGGGACCCGATACATAACGAATACGGAGTGTCCATGCACCTCAAGCGCCTCGAGGCCTTCGGCTTCAAGTCCTTCGCGGACCGGATGGAGTTCGACTTCGGCCGCGGGGTGACCGGCATCGTCGGCCCCAACGGCTGCGGGAAGTCCAACGTCGTGGACGCCCTCAAGTGGGCCCTCGGCGACCAGCGCCCGACCTCCGTCCGCGGCACCGAGATGGCGGACGTGCTCTTCGCCGGCTCCGGGGGGCGCAAGCCCCTCGGCCTCGCCGAGGTCTCCCTCACCTTCGACAACGCCGACCGCTTCCTCCCCCTGGACCTCGACGAGGTCGTCCTCACCCGGCGGCTCTACCGCGACGGGACGAGCGAGTACCTCCTCAACCGGGACCAGGCCCGGCTGAAGGACATCCGCGAGCTGTTCATGGACACCGGCGGCGGCCGCGGGGCGCTGGCCATCCTCGAGCAGGGCAAGATCGACGCCGTCCTCCAGGAGAACGCCGTCGAGCGGCGCCTCGTCTTCGAGGAGGCGGCCGGCATCGCCCGCTACCGCCTCCGCCAGAAGGAGACCCAGCGGCGCATCGAGCACCTCGACGAGAACCTGCTCCGGCTCCGCGACATCCTCTCCGTGAGCGAGAAGCAGCTCCGCTCCATGCGGGCCCAGGCGGGGCGCGCCGAGCGGTACCGCGCCCTCGAGGAGTCCCTGCGGGCGAAGCGCGTCGAGCTCGGCCTGTGGCGCTACGCCCGGCTCCTCGAGGAGCGGGAGGCCGCCTCCGCCCGGGTGGCCGAGCTGGCCGCGCGGGAGGCCGAGGTGAACGCCCGGCTCTCCGCCCTCGGCGGCGACCTCTCGGAGCGGGAGGCCAGGGTGGGGGCGCTGAGGGACCGGGCCGCCCTCCTCGAGGCCGAGGCCGGCAAGGCCGAGGGGGCCGCCGAGGCGGCGCTCGAGCGCGCCTCCTCCGCGGAGAAGCTCGCCGGGGAGCTCGAGGGGCGCATCGCCTGGTACGAGGGGGAGATCCGCGTCACGCTGCGCCGCCTCGAGGAGGCGGACGGGCAGGCCCGCGCGGCGCTGGCCGCGGAGGCCGAGGCCGAGGGTGCGGTGGCGGCCCGCGAGGCCGACCTCGCCGGCGCGGAGCTCGGCATCGCGACGGCGTCCTCCGCCGCGTCGCTGCGGGCGGAGGAGGTGCGGACGCTCCGGGCGAGGGCGCTCGACCTCATGGAGCGCCGCGGGCGGGCGGCCAACGCCCGCGCGCGGCTCTCCGCCGAGGAGGAGGGGCTCCGGGCCCG
>JAKLKS010000192.1 GCA_023150535.1 Planctomycetota bacterium | reverse complement strand
CTGCCCCCGCCGCGAAGGGTCCCCTCGTCGCCGGCGCCGGCTACGACCCGGCCAACGACCCCCTCGTCAACCCCGCGTCGATGAGGGAGCCCTACGACCCCGCGAAGGCCACCGAGGACGACTGGCTCATGGTCACCCTCGACGGGAACCCCCGGACGACGAACCCCCTCATGGGCTCCTCCACCTACGAGTTCATGCTCAACGGGTTCCTCTACGACGGCCCCTTCGGCTTCGACGAGAAGATGATCTGGAAGGTCAACGACCACTTCGTCGAGAAGCTGGACATCTCCCCCGACCAGAAGGTCTGGACGATGCGCATGAAGCCGGGCCTCAAGTGGCACGACGGGACCCCCTTCACCGCCCGGGACATCCAGTTCTCCTGGGAGATGATCATGAGCCCCGAGGTCGTCACGGTCCAGCGGTCCGGGGCGGACGAGCTGGAGTCGGTGAAGGCCCTCGACGACCTCACGGTGGAGTACGTCCACAAGTCCCCCCTCCCCACCTCCAAGTGGAACGTGCTGTTCTCCATCCTCCCGAAGCACGTCTACGAGAAGGACCTCAAGGCCAACCCCGACCTCAAGTCCGGCGACTACTACTCGAAGGTGAACCGCGAGGGCCTCGGCAGCGGCGCCTACCGGCTCGTGGAGTGGGTGGAGAACGACAAGATCGTCCTCGAGCGGTGGGACGGGTACGCCGGGGAGAAGCCCCACTTCAGGCGCCTCGTGCTCCGCATCGTCCCCGACCAGAACGTCCAGCTCCTCACCTTCGAGAAGGGGGACCTGGACGAGATGCGGCTCTCCTCCAAGCAGTTCGCCGACGAGACCGTCCGGTCGGAGGCCTTCCGGAAGGTGGGCCACAAGGCCCTGGGCGCGGAGTGGGGGTACTCCTACATCGCGTGGAACACCCGCGGGAACCCCTTCTTCGGCGACGTCCGCGTGCGCCGCGCCATGACCATGGCCTGCAACCTGCCCCTCATGATCCGGACCCTCGGGTACAGCCTCCCGCAGCCCTGCTACGGGATCTTCCACCCCGATTCCTGGATGTTCAACCCCGAGGTGAAGCTCCTCCCCTTCGACACCGACGCCGCCGCGAGGCTGCTGGACGAGGCGGGGTGGAAGGTGAGCGAGGAGGACGGCTGGCGCTACAAGGGCGGGCAGAAGTTCTCCTTCACGCTCCTCATGCCCCAGGGGGCCCCGGTCTCGGTGGAGATCGCGGCCATCTTCCAGCAGGACCTCCGGTCCATCGGCGTCGAGATGAAGACCCAGACCATCGAGTGGGCCGTCTACCAGGAGAAGACCCGCAAGCACGAGTTCCAGGCCTCCATCGCGGCCTGGGGGACGGGCACCGACCCCGACACCAACTGGAACATCTGGCACACCGAGATGATCGAGCAGGAGGGCGGGCGCAACTACTCCTGCTACTCGAACAAGCGGGTGGACGCCCTCTTCGAGTCCGCCAGGAAGGAGTTCGACGAGACGAAGCGGCGGGACATGTACCGGGAGATCCAGAAGATCATCTACGACGAGCAGCCCTACACCTTCGTCTGGAACCGGCCGACGACCTGGGCCTTCAACAACCGGATCCGGGGGGTGACCTTCAGCCCGCGCGGCGTCTGGAACTTCGACCCGTCCTACATGGCCTGGTGGGTGGGGAAGAACCAGCAGGCGCACGGGATGCGCTAGGGTCCGGCCCTGGGCACCTACGTCCTCCGGCGGATCCTCATCGGGGCGCTCACGCTCCTCGGCATCTCCATCCTCGTCTTCTGCCTCATCCGCCTCCTGCCGGGGGACCCGGCCTCCGTGGCCCAGACCGGGGTCGAGGACCCGAAGGCGCAGCAGATCCTGGCCGAGAAGATCCGGAGGCAGTTCCGCCTCGACCGTCCGATCCCGGTCCAGTACGGGATGTGGCTGGCGGACGTGGCCCGGGGGGACTTCGGGAACTCCTACCAGGACGGGCGGCCCGTCGTGGGGAAGATCATCGAGAGGCTACCGGCCACGGTCTCCCTGGCCGCCCTCAGCATCCTCCTCGGCCTCTCCATCGCCATCCCCCTCGGCGTGATGCAGGCGGCGAGGCAGAACTCCTGGTTCGACCGCGGGTCGGGGACCTTCTTCTACGTCCTCTACGCGGTCCCCTCCTACGTGGCCGCGGTGGTCCTCATCTACTGGGTCGGCGTGAAGTGGGACCTCCTCCCCTTCCGGGGGATGACCTCCGACGGGTTCGGCCAGATGTCCTTCCTCGGGAAGGCGGAGGACCTCGCGCTCCACTTCACCCTCATCACCTTCTGCTACACCTACGGGTCCATCGCCGTGGACTCCCGCTTCATGAGGGGAAACCTGCTGGAGGTCATGAGGCAGGACTTCATCCGCACGGCCCGCGCCAAGGGGCTCCCCGAGGGCCGGGTCATCTTCAAGCACGCGCTGCGCAACTCCCTCATCCCCATCCTGACCCGCTTCGCGCTGCTCCTCCCGGCCCTCATCTCCGGCTCCGTCATCCTCGAGGTGATCTTCAACTGGCCCGGCCTGGGGCGGCTCTTCTTCGAGGGGATCATGACGCGGGACTACCCGCTCATGATGGCCGGCATCATGGTCTCCTCCTCCCTCGTCCTCGTCGGCATCCTCCTGGCCGACCTCGCCTACGCGTGGGCGGATCCGAGGATCTCCTATGCCTAGGGGGGAGCCCGCCGACCTCGACGCCCGGAACCCGGAGATGCTGGTCGCCTCCGAGGGGGAGAGCAAGGGCTACTGGCGCTCCGTCTGGCGCCACTTCCGGAAGCACCGCTCCGGGATGGTCGGGCTCGTCCTCTTCACGATCCTCTCGATCATCGCCCTCGGCGGCCACCTCCTCGCGGGCGGCCTCCCCATCGCCTGCAGGTACAAGGGGACGGTCTCCTTCCCCGCGGTCGTGGCGACCTTCCACAAGATCCCCGGCGCGAAGTACGTGAAGGACATGCCGAAGCCCTTCCGGTTCCCCCAGTTCAACGCCAAGCGGGAGGTGCCGAAGGACCCCGAGGGCTGGGCCGTCTGGCCCCTCGTGCCCTGGGATCCCAACGAGGTGGACCCCGAGAACCGGCTCAAGGGGGGATCCGACACCCACCTCCTGGGGACGGACGAGGTCGGGCGGGACATCCTCTCCCGCATGATCCACGCCACGGCCATCGCCATGCTCGTGGGGTTCATCTCCATGGGCATCGCCACGGCCATCGGGCTCGTGCTGGGGGCGACGGCGGGCTACCTCGGGGGGTGGAACGACATCGGCATCTCCCGCCTCATCGAGGTCTTCATCTGCGTGCCCGTGTTCTACGTCATCCTCATCGTGCTCCTCCTCTGGGAGCCGGGGATCTACAAGGTGATGATCGTGATGGGGCTGTTCGGCTGGACGGGGATCGCGCGCTACACCCGCGGCGAGTTCCTCAAGCTCAAGAACCTCGAGTACACGATGGCGGCCCGGGCCCTCGGCGCGACGACCCCGCGCGTCATCTTCCGCCACCTGCTGCCCAACTCCCTGGCCCCCGTGCTCGTGGTCGTGGCCTTCGGCGTGGCCGGGGCCATCTTCGTGGAGAGCGGCCTCTCCTGGCTCGGCTTCGGCGTGATGCCCCCGACCCCCACCTGGGGGAACATCCTGAGGGCCGGCTTCGACAACCTCCGCGTCGCCCCCCACCTCATCTTCCCCCCCAGCATCGCCATCTTCGTCGCCGTCCTCACCTTCAACCTCATCGGCGACGCGCTGCGCGACGTCACCGATCCCCGCCTGACCGGCTCGGCCTGACCCGGAGGGTCTCCCCGCCATGCGCGTCGGCGCCGTGGACATCGGGAGCAACGCGCTGCGCGCGGTCGTCCTCGAGGGCAAGCAGGGCTCCTCCCGCTACCGGGTCGTCGAGGACCGCCGCGAGCCGGTGCGCCTCGGCACCGAGGTCTTCGGCGGATCCGGCCTCATCTCCCGCCACGTCGCCGCCGAGGCCGCCCAGGCCATGCGCGCCTTCGCCCGCGACTTCCGCCGCCTCGGGGTCCAGCGCGTCCGCTGCGTCGCCACCTCCGCCGTCCGCGAGGCCCGCAACCGCCGCGCCTTCCTCGCCCACCTCACCCGGGAATCCGGCCTCTCCGTCGAGACCGTCACCGGCGCCGAGGAGGCCCGCCTCGTCTCGCTCGCCGTCCGCGCCCGCATCCCCTCCATGGCCGAGGGCCGCCACGTCGTCATGGACGTCGGCGGCGGCAGCGCCGAGGTCATCCTCGTCGTGGACGGCGAGGTCGCCCGGGCCGAGTCCTTCGACGTGGGCGCCGTCCGCATGCTCGAGCAGATCGGCAGGGAGCCCTCCGGCCCCCGCTTCCTGACCCTCGCCCGGGAGCTCACCCAGGCCCTCGGCCCCCGCATGGCCTCCATCCTCGGGGGCCAGAGGCCGAGGTCCTTCGCCGCCACCGGGGGCAACATGGAGGCCGTCGCCGGCATCGTCGGGGGGAAGGTCCGCGCCCACCCCGGCGTCCACGCCGTGCGGCGGAAGGACCTCGAGCGCCTCGTCTCCGCCATGGCGGTCCTCACGCCGCGCCAGAGGATGGAGCGGTGGGACCTCAAGGCCGACCGCGCCGACGTCATCGTCCCGGCCGGCCTCGTCTACGCGAGGTTCGCCGAGGCGGCGGGCGCGACGCGGATCCTCGTCCCCCACGTGGGCCTGCGGGACTCCGTGGCCCTCGACCTCCTCCTCGGCGGGGAGCGGAGGGACGCGCGGGAGCGCATCGAGCGGGAGCGCATCGCCTCGGCCCTCGCCCTGGGGCGGAAGTTCCGCTTCGACGAGGAGCACGCCCGCCGGACGGCGCGCTGGGCGCTCGCCCTCTTCGACCGGCTGGCCCGCCGCGAGGGGCTGGGGCGGAGGGACCGCGACGTCCTGGAGATCGCCGCCCTCCTGCACGACATCGGCATCCTCGTCTCCCCCATCGGCCACCACAAGCACACCGCCTACCTCGTGCGGGAGAGCGAGCTCGCCGGCGTCTCCCCCGCCGACCAGGAGCTCATCGCCCAGGTGGCCCGCTACCACCGCCGCGGCTTCCCCCGCGCCGGGCACGCGGAGTACGCCGCGCTCCCGGTGAAGGACCGCCGTCGCGTGTCCCTGCTCGCGGGGATCCTCCGGCTGTCCGACGCCCTCGACCGGGACCGGGCCTCGCCGCTGGAGGACGTGGAGGCCCGGGTGCGGGAGGGGCGCCTCGAACTCCGACTCCGGGGGGACGGGGACCGCCTGCGGGGCTGCCTCGTGAACCTCCTCCTCAACGCGGTGCAGTGCTCCCCGCGCGGGGGCAGGGTGCGGGTGATCGTCGCCCCCGCGGAGGGTGGGGGCGCGGCGGCGGAGGTGGCCGACGGGGGCCCGGGGATCCCGGCGGAGGTGGGGGAGCGGGTCTTCGAGCCCTTCTTCTCCGGGCGGCCCGGGGGCACGGGGCTCGGCCTCGCCGCGACGCGGCGCATCGTGGAGGCCCACGGGGGGAGGATCACCTGGAGGTCGGGGGCCGCGGGGACGGTCTTCCGCGTGGAACTGCCCGCGGAACTGCCGGAATCCGCGGGGCCGGGGTAGAAGAGGGGGGATGAGCGCCCCCTCTCCGCCGACGGCGGTGTTCCCCGCCACGGTCTTCGCCGTGGACGACGAGCCGGGCATCTGCAGGGCCCTGGAGAGGTTCTTCGCCTCCCGGGGATCCGCCTGCCGCTCCTTCGCCCGGGCCGAGGAGGCGCTGGCCGCGGCGGAGGCGGCGCCTCCCGACCTCGTGCTCCTGGACGTCCGGCTCCCGGGGATGTCGGGCCTCGACGCCCTGGCGCGCTTCCGCGCGATGCCGGCCCCGCCGCTCGTGGTCGTCATGACCGCCCACGGGACGCTGGACGTCGCCGTGGACGCCATCCGGAGCGGGGCCCTCGACTACCTCCCGAAGCCCCTCGACCTCGCCGCCATCGCGGCCGCCGCGGACCGGGCCGCGGCGGTGCACGGCGCCTCGCTGGCCGGGGTGACCGGGCCGGCGGCCGACCCCGGGGCGCTGCTCGTCGGGAGGTCGGGGCCGATGCAGGAGGTCTTCAAGCGGATCGGCGCCGTGGCCCTCTCCGAGGCCCCGGTCCTCGTGCTGGGGGAGAGCGGGACGGGGAAGGAGATGGTGGCGCGGGCCATCCACCGGGCCTCCCGGCGCGCGCCGGGGCCCTTCGAGCCGGTGGACTGCGCGAGCCTCCCGGAGACCCTCTTCGAGAGCGAGCTCTTCGGCCACGAGCGGGGGGCCTTCACGGGGGCGGTGGACCGGCGGGTGGGGCGGCTCGAGCGGGCCTCCGGGGGCACGCTGTTCCTCGACGAGGTGGGGGAGATCCCCCCCTCGGCCCAGGCGAAGCTGCTGCGCTTCCTCGAGACCCGCACCTTCGAGAGGCTCGGGGGGACGGGGCCGGTGTCCGTGGACGCTCGCGTGGTGGCGGCCACCCACCGGGACCTCCGGGAGCGGATCCGGGAGGGGCTCTTCCGCGAGGACCTCTTCTACCGGCTCGACGTCGTGACCATCCGGGTGCCCCCCCTGCGGGAGCGGCCCGAGGACATCCCCCTGCTCGTCGCCCACTTCCTCGCGGTCTTCCCCGGGGCGGAGAGGGGCGGGCCGGCGCCGGGAGGGGTCTCACGGGAGGCCCTCGACCGGCTCATGGCCCACTCCTGGCCGGGGAACGTCCGGGAGCTGCGCAACGCCGTGGAGCACGCCCGCGTGCTGGCCCGCGGGGCCCCCATCCTCCCGGAGAACCTCCCGGCGGCGGCCGGCGGGGGGGCGGAGGCGGGCGGCGGCCCGGAGGGGGACGCGCTGCTGCGGGCCCTGGTGCGCCGGCTCGTGGCCGCGGCGGGGGACGCGGAGGGGGACCTCCACGGGGAGGTCCTCGCCCGCGTGGAGCGTCCGCTCCTCGAGGAGGTCCTCGCCCGCACCGGCGGCAACCAGGTGCGGGCCGCGCGGATCCTGGGGATCCACCGGACCACCCTGAGGGAGCGCATGGAGCGGTACCGGCTGTAGGAGGGGGACGCTCCTCGGTTTCTCGGTTGTCTGTGGATAACTCCGCTCCTGGGCGAGGAGATCGGAGTTATCCACAGACAACCGAGAAACCGAGGAGCGTCCCCTGCTTCTACCTCCCGATCGGGAGATCCTTGTGGAGCTCGGCGATGTTGCGGTTGAGCTCCTGGATGGGGCGGGCGTAGGTGCCGCGGTTGGCGTCGAGCTCCTGGTAGATCCCGCGGGCCTTCTCGTAGAGATCGAGCGCCCTGCGCCGGTGGACGTTCACGTCCTTCGACCCGGGCACCGCCTGGCGGTACTCGGCGTCCCCCTTCACGACGAGGTTGCGGGCCTCCTCGAGCCTCGCCGGGTCCACGCCCACCCCCGCGGACTCCCCGCGGCGGTGGGTGCCGCCGATGCCCGCGCCGGTCCTCTCCCGGGCGATGTCGGCCGCCTCGCTGGAGGGGAGCTCGCGTATCACGGTTTCATACACTTCCGGCGGCGTCGGCGCGCCGGCGGGCCCGCCGCGGCGGAGGATCGCCGCGACCCGCTTCCCGAGGGCCTCGCCCCCCGGCCCCTGCCGCCGCTCGTAGACCTGGTCGTAGAGGAAGGCGAGGTGGTGGCGGAGGCCCCGGGAGGCGGCGAAGTCGGAGACCCGGAGCCAGGCCGCGGCGTCGTCCGCGGGGAGGGAGTCGAGGAGGCGGCGGTACTCCGCCTCCGAGGCCGCGGGGTCGGGCGCCGGGTCCCCCGGCGCGGGGGCCCCGGCGTCGGCGAGGATCCGGTAGAGGCGCGCCCGGTCGGCCCGGGCGTGGAGGGGGAGGGAGGCCGAGGGCGGCGCCTTGGCCGAGGCCTCGTCCCAGGCGGCCGCCGCGGCGGCGAAGTCGCCGGCCTCGAAGGCGCGCCACCCCTCGCGATCCCGCCCCCGCCATGCCGCCTCGGCGGCGGGCGTGGGGGAGGGGGAGGCGCCGCGCAGGGCCGCCGCGACCGGGCGGGCCTCGCCGGCCCTCGCCACGGGCACGGGATCGAAGTACCCCCGGACGCGCCCCCCCAGCCCGTCCTCCGCGCCGAGGACCATGGCCCCCCCCGCGAGGAGGGCGAGG
>JAKLKS010000191.1 GCA_023150535.1 Planctomycetota bacterium | reverse complement strand
CGGTATGGCGATCACCGGGTGACCGGGATCGGCGTGCGGTTCCGCCACAGTCGGGTCACCCGGGCGTCGGATTCGATGCTAGGATCGGCGGCACACCCGTTGCGACGATGAGCGGGCGTCCGGGCGGGCCGGGCTTCGCCCACCCTTGGTTTCCGCAGGAGGTCCCATGGCTTCCAGGTCCGCTTCCCTCCGTTTCCCCGGCCTCGCTTTCTCCCTCGCCGCCGCCTTCCTCGCCCTCGGCGGCCTCCCGTCCGCGGCGGAGGCGAAGGACGCCCCCTCCCGCAACGAGTTCGCCGCGGGTCCCGCGGGCGACGGCTCCGCCGCGGGCGGCACCGTGGACCTCCGCGAGAGGACCCGCGGGGACGTGCTCAAGCTCCGCTTCTCCGGCCTCGAACCCCGCGAGCTCTACGACATCCGCGAGGGCGCTACGGGCTCGGTGCTGGCCACCGTCCGGGCGAACCGCCGGGGCCGGGCGAAGGCCCGCGTCCGGGCGGAGCTCCTCACGGGCGGCGCCACCGTCTCCCTGGCCGGGCTCCCGCTGGAGCTCTGCCGCAGCGGCGAGGAGGACCCGGTCCTCGAGGGCCGCGCCCCCGGCGACGCCGAGGACGGTTCGGGCGAGCCCAACTGGAGCGACTGCACCTACCGCATCGGGGAGGTGACCAGCGACCCCGAGGCCGACGTGCAGGCCTCCCTCGTCCTCTCCTCCACGACGGTCCCCGGCGAGGAGAAGTCCTACGACTCCCTCTCCCTCTTCGTCTCCCCGGCCTGGAAGGGGGAGTGGCGGGACGACGAGTGGGTCGAGGAGGAGCCGGTCTCCATCCCCGGCCCCGTGACCCTCTGGATGGCGGGGGAGGACGGCGAACTGGAGAAGGTGGCGACGCTGGAATCCGAGCCGCTCTACTTCCCCTGCCCGGGCTACGACGGCGACGATCCCGCGGGCAACGCGCGCGGGATGGCGAAGGGCGGCGTGGCCCTCCTCGCCAAGGGCGAGGGGAACGACCCCGGCCGCGACGACGGCGAAGACGGCGGGACCGGCGACTTCCACTGGTGGTACGCCGACAACTACTCCGACGGGTCCGGCCTCCCCTTCGGCGCGTCCTCGGTGGACGAGCTGGTCGGGAAGGCCTTCGAGGTGCGCGACGCCGAGGGCGCGATCCTGCTCGAGGGGGACGTCCCGGAGCTCGAGACCATCGAGTTCGAGCCCTGGCCGGAGCCGGGGGAGTGGACCTTCGAGTACGGCTCGGTCCTGTCGGAGCCGGGCTCCGGGGCCTTCGTCTCCGTGGACCTCTCCTCGACGAGCGGCCCCGGGAAGGAGGAGGGGGAGCGCGAGGTCTACGACTCCATCTCGCTCTTCGTCTCCCCGGAGATGGTGTGGGCCATGGACGGCGGCATGGACATGATGGGCGGGGATCGGCCCGGCGGGGAGTTCGAGGAGATCCCCGGTCCGGTGACCTTCTGGATCGCGGATGACGGAGGGGATCTCGTCAAGGTGGCGACGGTGGAGGCCTCGGAGCCCTGGGTCTACGGCCCCGGGGACGACCCGATGGGCGGCGGCAACGGCATGATGCCCGGGATGGGAAAGGCCAAGCACCCCGACCGCGACGGCGACGACCTTCCCCCCGACCCCGTGGACTACCCGGCGGTCTACTCCTGGTGGGCCGACAACCTCACGGGCCTGCCGCTCGGTGTGGAGAGCGTGAAGGACCTCTCCGGCCGCGCCTTCGAGGTGCGGGACGGCGAGGGGACGGTCCTCCTGTCCGGGGAGTTGCCGGAACTCGTGGAGCCCGACTACGAGGTGGTCCCGATGGACGGGGCGGCGAACCGGTAGCCTAGTCCCCGAAGCACATCCCGAGTTCGCGGGCGGTCATCACGGAATCGCTGTCGAGGGGGACCGCCCGCATCCGGCCGGAGACCTCCTCCAGGGGCACGAGGTCCACCCGCGGCGGGTTGAGGGCCACCATCACGTCCTGGTGCCCCTCCGCGAGCGCCCGCACCGCCGCGGCCCCGAAGCGGAGCGACAGGAGCCGGTCGAAGGAGGTCGGGCGCCCCCCGCGCAGCAGGTGCCCGAGCACCACGCAGCGCGTCTCGTGGCCCGTCATCTCCTGGAGGGCCGCGGCCACCTTCTCCCCGACCCCGCCGAGCCTGTCCGCCCGCCCCGCCTCCCGGGACCTGACCGTGGCCGCGCCGTCCACGGGCTTCGCCCCCTCGGCCACCACGACGATGGCGAAGCCGCCGCCGCCGTGGAACCGCTCGTTCACCTTCTCCGCCACCTTGCGGAGGTCGTAGGGGATCTCCGGGATGAGCACCGCGTCGGCGCTCCCGGCGATGCCGGTGTTGAGCGCGATCCAGCCCGCGTAGCGCCCCATCACCTCCACCACCATGACCCTCCCGTGGGCCTCCGCCGTGCTGTGGAGGCGGTCCACGCAGTCCGTGGCGAAGGAGACGGCGGTGTCGAAACCGAAGGTGATGACCGTGCGGTCGAGGTCGTTGTCGATGGTCTTGGGCACGCCGACGACCCGGATCCCCTTCCCCGCCAGCCGGTGGGCGATGGCGAGCGAGCCGTCCCCGCCGACGGAGACGAGCGCGTCGATGCCCTCCCGGTGGAAGGCCGCCACCAGCCGATCGCTGTGGTCCTCCTCGACCACCGTCCCGTCCGCCTGCTTCACGGGGAGGGAGAAGGGGTTCCCCTTGTTCGTGGAACCGATGATGGTGCCGCCGAGGTGGGTGATCCCCTTCACCGTCTCGCGGTTGAGGTGGACCAGGCCCCCCCAGGGGTAGTTCCCGGGGTTCATGAGCCCGTTGTAGCCGTCGCGGATCCCCACGACCTCCCACCCGTGCTGGAGGGCGGAGAGCGTGGCGGCCCGGATGACGGCGTTGAGCCCGGGGGCGTCCCCTCCGCCGGTGGAGATGGCGATGCGGCGGAGCACGGGGGGCCGGGCGACGGCGGGGGCGGCGGTCCTCTTCCTGGGCATCCGGCCAGTATCCCCCGGCCGGGGCCGCGGAAGCGAATCCGCCGGGCCCCGACCGCCGTCACGGGACCCCGTCACCCGGCCCCGCCGGTCTCCCCTCCCTTCCCGCGGCCCCGCAGGGGAGGATTCCCGTCGGCCGGCGCCTCCCCGGGCTCCCCATGGCGACCGAGTTCAGCATCGACGCCCTCCTCCCCCAGGAGATGGCGACGCGCGCCGAGTACGTCGGCGTCCGCAAGGCGGAGACCCCCCCGTGGAAGGTCTTCGCGCTGGCCGTCCTCGCCGGGGCCTTCGTCGCCCTCGGCGCGGTCTTCGCGACCACCGTCGGGACCGGGAGCCTCGTCCTGCGCGGGCCGGAGGGGGAGACCTGGACCGCCGCGCTCCCCTTCGGCGTCCAGAGGCTCCTCTCGGGATGCGTCTTCTGCCTCGGCCTCGTCCTGGTCGTCGTGGGGGGGGCGGAGCTCTTCACGGGCAACAACCTCATCGTCATGGCCTGGGCGAGCCGCAAGGTGGGCACCGCCGCGCTCCTGCGCAACTGGGGGATCGTCTACGCGGGCAACCTCATCGGCTCGCTCGCCACCGCGGGGCTCGTCTTCGCGGGGGGGTGGCACGAGATGGCGGGGGGGGCGGCGGGCGCGGCGGCCCTCGCCATCGCGAGGACCAAGGTCTCCCTCGGGTTCGGGCAGGCCGTGGCGCTGGGGATCCTCTGCAACGCGCTGGTCTGCCTCGCCGTGTGGATGGTGTACAGCGCCAGGAGCACCACCGACAAGATCGCCGCGGTGGTCTTCCCCGTGGCCGCCTTCGTCGCGGCGGGCTTCGAGCACTGCGTGGCCAACATGTACTTCATCCCCTACGCCATGATGGTCCGCTCCGGGGCGGGACCGGGGTTCTGGGCCGCGGCGGGGAAGTCCCCCGGCGACTACGCGGCCGTGGACGGGGCGGGGTTCCTGTGGAACCTCCTCCCGGTGACGCTGGGGAACGTGATCGGCGGCGCCGTCCTCGTGGCGGCGGTGTACTGGACGGTCTTCCTCAGGAAGGGCCCGGAGGTGAAGCCATGAAGGCCTACGTCCTCGTCAGCGTGCGCACCGGCATGGTGAAGGAGGCGGTGAAGAACCTCCGCCGGCTCCAGGGGGTCCAGTCGGCCCACATCACCTTCGGCCCCTACGACGCCGTGGCGGTGATCGAGGCGCCGGACGTCAAGCGCCTCGGGGAGCTGCTGGCGTCGGAGATCCAGCCCATCCCGGGGGTGGAGGGGACGCTCACCTGCCTCGCGGTGGACGAGTA
Organism: Planctomycetota bacterium; assembly: GCA_023150535.1. GTDB lineage: Bacteria > Planctomycetota > JAJSAM01 > JAJSAM01 > JAKLKS01 > JAKLKS01. The sequence goes on along the minus strand of JAKLKS010000191.1, from coordinate 3,836 downwards.
GGCCCGTCAGTCCCCGCCGTCCCGCGTCTCGAAGCGGGCGCTGCCGTCGAGGCGGGGGGCCCGCAGCAGGAGCGCCGTGAACCAGGAGGCGGCCTGGACCCCGAGGAACCCGACGAGGAGCATGGCGCTGCGGTCGGAGGGGGGCGGGAGGAGGGGCCGGTCGCCGGGGGGGCCCCCCTGCGCGAGGAAGGCCTGCCACCAGAGGAGGCCGAGGGGCAGGGAGAGGAGCCGCATCAGGCGGGGGATCTCCCTCTCGTAGATCAGGTTCCGGATCGAGAAGCCCGGCCCGCCGCCGCGGGGCCCGGGGAGCCGCCAGGGGAGGAGGCGCGGGGTGCGGGCGGCGTAGGAGGTCCACTCCTCCCCGTGGACGGCGGCGAGATCGGACTCCTCCTCCTCCATGGCGGCGCCGTAGGCGAAGTGTGCCACGAGGAGATACACCGCGACCGCCTGCCAGGAGCCGGCCAGGAGGAGGAGGCCGGACTCGAGCAGGACGTTCGCGAGGTAGAAGGGGTGGCGCACCCAGCGGTAGGGGCCCTCCCGGGTGACGCGGGAGCGGCGGACGAGGTACCCCTTGCTGAGGAGGTGGAGGAGGCCGCCGGCGGCGATGAGCGCCAGCGGGACCTCGATCCGGGGCCAGGGGGAGGAGGCGAGGACGAAGCAGGCGGCGATGGCGGCCCGGCGGAGCCATCCGCGCAGCCTGGAGGGCCAGCGGCGGGGCGGGGCCGGCGGGAGGGGGGCGGGGGGGGGCACGGGGAAGGGGGCATGATAGCGGGAGGGCGGACGCGGCGCCCCGATGCGCCGGCGCGGGGCGGGCCGGGCGCCCGGAGGCTCATCCCGCCGGCAGGTCCTTCACGCACCGGAACCCGACGAACCCGAACCGCGATCCCGGCTGGCTCCGCCGCCGCTTGGTGACCCGCAGCCTCTCCCGCGGGTCGTTCCAGGCCCCGCCGCGGAGGACCCGGCTCGTCCCCTCCACGGGCCCGATGGGGTCCCGCGAGGGCCCCGTGCGGTAGTAGTCGGCCGCGTACCAGTCGGCCACCCACTCCCAGGCGTTCCCCACCATGTCGAGGCAGCCGCAGGGGCTCATGCCCGCGGGGAAGGAGCCGGCGGAGGCGGGCCCGTCCTCCCCGGGGTCCTGGTAGCGGGCCTCGTCGTCGCCGGGGGGGGCGTTCCCCCAGGGGAAGGCGCGGCCGTCGGTCCCGCGCGCCGCCTTCTCCCACTGCGCCTCCGTGGGGAGGCACTTCCCCGCCCAGGCCGCGTACTCCCGCGCCTCCTCCCAGGTGACGTTCACCACCGGGTGGCGGTCGTTGGCGCCGGGGGGCTGGTCCGGCAGGGGCCGCTTCACGGCCTCGCAGTACCTGCGGAACTGCCAGATCGTGACCTCGTGTCGGTCCACGAGGAAGGGGGAGAGGTGGACCTGCCGCGCGGGGCCCTCGTCGGGGGCGTCCCGGTCGCTCCCCATGAGGAAGGGGCCCGCCGGGACGAGCACCATCTCCGAGCCGTCCCCGAGGCACCAGGTGCGCCCCCCCTGCCGGAGGAAGCCGGCGGGGAGGTCCGGCGGGGGGCCCGCGGGGGCGGGAGGCAGGGGGAGCCCGCGCACGGCGGGCTCCACCGGCAGGTCCTGGAGGAGGAGCGAGCGCCCCGCGGAGGGGGACCTCGTCCGCTCGACGGCCTCCCCGCGCAGGACGCGGGCCACGGTGCGCGCGTCGGCGAACCGGTCCGCCGGCTCCCGCTCCATGAGCCGGCGGGCGGCTGCGGCGTAGTCCGCGGAGATCCCGGGCCTCGCCTCCCGCGGATCGGGCACGCGGCCGCCGGGGCGGGACTTCTGGAGGGCCACCTCCGCGAAGGTGCCGAGGAAGGGGGGCTCCCCGGCGGCCATCTCGTAGAGGACGCAGCCGAGGGAGTAGAGGTCGCTGCGCTCGTCGGGCGGACGGCGGTCGATGACCTCGGGGGGCATGTAGGAGGGGGTGCCCGCGCAGCCCGCGATGGTCGAGGCGGAGGAGGTGGTCGCCAGGACCCTGGCGAGGCCGAAGTCGGCCACCCGCGGCGTGCCGTCCCCGGCCAGCAGGACGTTGGCCGGCTTGATGTCGCGGTGGAGGACGCGCCGTTCGTGGGCGAAGGCGAGGGAATCGGCGATGGAGGCCCCGAGCCTGCGGCACTCCTCCTCCTCCAGCGGCCCCGCCTCCCGCAGCCGGGTGAGGAGCGAGCCCCCGGGCGCATACTCCATGACGAGGAGCGCGTTCCCGGCGTGGCGCTCGAAGCCGTAGAGCTGGAGGATCCCGGGGTGGCCGCGGAGCCTGGCCGCGAGCCGGGCCTCCCGCGCCAGGGCGCCCATGGCCGCCTCGTCGGAGGCGAGGTCGGCGGGGAGCACCTTGACGGCGACCTCCACCTCGAGGTCGGCGTCCTCGCAGAGGTAGACCCGCCCCATGCCGCCGCGGCCGAGGAAGCGCCGGATGCGGTAGCGGTCCGGGAGGGGCGGCGGGGGGCCGCCGGAGGCGTCGGGGAAGGGGACGGGGGCGTCGGGGGGACCGGCGCAGCGGGCGCAGGAGGAGGCGCCCTCGGGGATGGGACGCAGGCAGTGGGGACAGGGGACGGGCATCCTGGGGGGATCAGGCTACTCCCCGGGGGCGGGGGTGCGCCAGAGCCGGGGGGCGGCGGTCAGGCCGCGAACTCCGGCACGACCCGCCGCGGCAGCAGCCCCGCCTCGTACCCCCGCTCCAGGAACAGGGCGATGGCGCGCCGCCCCCTCTCCCCGTAGTCCAGCGTCCAGTCGTTCACGTACATGCCCACGAAGCGGTCGGTCTTCTCCCGGGGGAGGCCGCGGGAGAAGGACTCGGCGTGGGCGAGGCCCTCCTCGCGGTGGGCGAGGCCCGTGGCGATGGAGGCGTGGAGGTGGCGGGAGACCTTCGCGCGGAGGTCCGGGGGGAGGTCCCGGCGGATCCCGTTCCCGCCGAGGGGGAGCGGGAGGCCTGTCTCCCCCTTCCACCACTCGCCGAGGTCCACGATCTTCGAGAGGCCCTCCTCGGCGTAGGTCAGCTGCCCCTCGTGGATGATGACCCCGGCGGCGACCTCGCCCGCGGCGACGGCGGGCTGGATGGCGGCGAAGTCCATCACCTTCGTGCGGAGTCCCTTCCGCCAGAGGCCGAGCGCCAGCGCCGCGGAGGTGCGGGCTCCGGGGATGGCGATCGCGGCGGCGGCGAGGTCGGCCTCGCGGAACCCCTTCCGCGCGACGAGCACCGGCCCGTAGCCGTCCCCCATGGAGGCGCCGTGGGGAAGGAGCAGGTAGCGGTCGGCGAGGTAGGCGTAGGCGTGGATGGAGAGGGCGGTCACCTCGTAGGTCGAGGTCTCGGCGGCCCGGTTGAGGGTCTCGATGTCCCGGAGAACGTGCTCGTAGACGAGACCCTCCGTGTCCACGCGCCCCTTCGCCAGGGCCCAGAACATGAAGGCGTCGTCGGAGTCGGGGGAGTGGGCGACGCGGACGAGCATGGGAAGGCTCCTGTGCACGGGAAGTTCCCCGATACCCTATGCCCCGATGCAGGTTTCTCCACGGACATGCGCGGGGGGGACGACATGCGGAACTGGATCCTGGCCGGGGCGCTCGCCGCCCTGGCCCTCGGAGGTGCGGCCATGGCGCAGCAGGCGGAGCCGAAGGGGCTGTCGGTGGGGGACGAGGTGCCGGACTTCCGGTTGAACGACCACGAGGGGAGGGCGGTGCGCCTCTCGGACTTCCGGGGGAAGTCCTGGGTGGTGCTCGCCTTCTACCCCAAGGCCCTGACCGGCGGCTGAACCCGCGAGGTCTGCTCGCTGCGGGACGCGGCGAAGGAACTCGAGGCGGC
>JAKLKS010000190.1 GCA_023150535.1 Planctomycetota bacterium | reverse complement strand
GCCGCGGCGGGGCGGCGGATCACCGCGGGCCCCGGACCTCGCGGGACAGCGCCTCGAGGCGGCGCCGCCGGGGGAGGGGGACGCCCCCCGCCAGCAGCCGGTCGATCGCCCCGAGGACGCGCCTTCGATCGACCCGCTCCCCGCCGCCACGCGCGAGGCGGAGCATCTCGACGCAGTCGGCGAGGTCGGATTCCGTCATCCGGTCGACCTTCAGGAGGACGAAGAGGGTCGCGTCGGGCCGCAGGATCCGGGCGCTCCTCCCCCGGAGGACCTCCACCAGGCGCCTCTCCCATCCGCGGACGCGGCGGAGGAAGAACGCGCCCGCCTGGTTGATCGCCTCCACGGGGAGGCCGAGTTCCTCCGCGATGCCCATCAGCTCGAGGGTCTGGTCCATGGCCGCGTCGCCGGGTCCGGCCACGTCGATGTCCACCGTCACCCGGTGCTCGACGCCGAGCAGCGGGAGGACGCCCCCGCCCATCAGGACCCAGTCCCCGCGGAGCCGGTCCGCCGCCAGCTCGACGAACCTCCGCAGGGTCCGGCCGTGGACGCCGTTCACAGGTACCCCGCCACGGCGTCCCGGGCGATCCGCCCGAGCTTCACCACCCGCCCGGGGGGGTCGGCCGGAAGGAGGGGCCGAACGGCGGGGAGCCGATCCAGGTTCCGCCGGAAGAACGAGGGGAAGTGGGTGCGGATCGCGAGGAGGAGCGCCTGCAGCGCCTCGCGGCGGCGCTCCGTCTCGGGGCCCGCCGGGGAGAGGGCCAGGTCGAGGGCCGCGTCGGCGACGAGCCGCACGAGCGACGCCGCGCGGGGGCGGACCGGCGGGGCCGACCCGCCCCCGAGGGGGAGGCCGTGGGCGGCGAGGGCGTCCCAGTCCGCCCGCGGGGGGCGGATCTCGAGGGAGAGCCCCAGGGGGCCGAGGAGACGGCTCAGCGTCCCGTGCGCGGGGTTCGCCCGTCCCGCCTCCACGTTCTGCACCGTCGGCAGGCTCACCCCGGCCCGCGCCGCGAGGCGGGACTGGGTCAGGCCGAGCGCGGTCCTCGCCCGGCGCACCTCGCGTCCGATCGCCGCGGCACCGATCATGACACCTAATATAATATGTCAGGGTGCGATCGGCAACGCCCGCCCGGAGGGGGGGCGGCGGTTCCCCGACCACACCCCCCCGCCCCTGAATTCCTGCATCCTGACCACTTCCACCTCCCTTCCTCTTCCTGGGTTGCACGGCGGGAGACAAGGCCCTTCACATCAGGGGTGAACGGCGGCCGTTTCCATAGGGCCCACACCACGGCCGCCTCTCCATGCCATGATGGAGGCATGGACCGGAAGGCGACCATCGCGGTGGCGCTTGCGCTGGTCGCGGCAGGGGCGTGGGTGCTCGGGGGCCCCCCCTTCCCCGGGGCCGGGCCGAGGACGGGACCCTCGACGCCACCACCGGCGTCGGGACCGTTCCCCCCTCCCGCCGGGGACGTCGCCTCTCCTCCCGCCGCGACGGCCCCCTCCGGCGCCGTCCACGGGGTCGTCCTCCGCGATGGGAAGCCCGGGGTCGCGACGGTGCGGGCTTATCGCCCCTGGTCTTCCGGGAGACGGGAAGGGCCGGCCGTCCCGTGGAGCGAGGAGCGAAGGGTCATCGGGAACCGCGCCCAGGATCTCCTCGCCGGGTTCGACCCCGCCTGCCGCGCCCGGACGGAGGCCGACGGGGAGGGCCGCTGGCGGTTCGAGGGGCTCGGTCCTGGGACGTTCGTCTTCGAGGCGACCGCGCCGGACGGGGCGTCCGGGCGGGAGGTCGAGTTCCTCGATTCCGACGGGAGTCCCCTCCGCCGTGGGGAACGGGAGGCTCCGCCGCTCGAGATCCGCATTCGCGCGGACGGATGCACGCTCCGCGGCCGCGCACTGCTGCCGGGCGGCGCGCCCTTCCGGGGCTGCGTCTTCCTGGAGTCCGTGCTCGGGAACTTCCCGGACGAAGAGGGGGACTTCCTCCCCCGGGGCGTCCTTCCCGTGCCCACGGGGGAGGACGGGAGGTTCCGCCTCTCCGGGCTCCCGCCGACCGAGGTCACGCTCGCGACGGCCGTTCCCGGGCGCAGGTACCGGGTCGGTCCGGGCGTCCGGCTCCCCTGCGACGAGGAGGTGACCTTCACCGTCGGGGAGGGGGCCGTCGCACTCGAAGGCCGCGTCGTCGCGCCCCCGGACGAACGGCCCGTGGCGGGGGCGGCCGTCGAGGTGGAACACATCGGGGACCCCGGCGCCTTCGAGCGCACGACGACCGACGCCGGCGGCCTCTTCCGGTTCCAGGGGGAGCCGGGGCGCAGGATCAGCATCGAGGTCGATGCCGGCGACCTCGGCACCGGTTCCCTCCATCTCACCCCCCTCCGCTTCCCCCGGGTTGACCCGCTCCTCGTCCGGCTCGAGGCTCCGGGAGCGGCGGCCCCGAGCGCCCCCGATCCGGTCGGGCTCCTCCAGGGACGCATCGTGGATCGGGATTCGGGGAACGGCATCGCGGGAGTCCGCGTGACCGCACTCCAGGCCCGCGAGATCCTCGATCGCTCCTCGGTCTCGGCCGAGGACGGGGCCTTCGAGATCCGGGACGTGCCCGCGGGCCGGGTCGTCGTCCTGGCGGCCGGGGCGGGACGGGTCTCGGCCAGCCTCGCCGACCCGGCATCCTGGACCCCTGACAGCGACTCCGTGGTGGTCCCCGCGGACGGGGGCGCGCGGAAGGACGTCGCGGTCGTCCCCACGGGCAGCGTCCTGGGGCGCGTCGTGGACGCGGAGGAGAGGGGCGTCGCAGGGGTGCCGGTCACCCCCTGGATGGACGGGAGTGCGCCGGCAGGGGGCCGCGGGTACTACGACCGCTTCGTCCGCGAACGGAGGAACCGCCAGGGGACGGTCGAGCCCCTCACCGCGGCGGACGGGACTTTCCGCTGCGGCGACCTCCTGCCGGGAGTCCCGTACACGTTCCTCGCCAACCGGGAGGCCGGCGTACCGGCGGCGTCGGGGCCGATCGTGATCCCGCCCGGCGCGGAGGTCGAGGTGTCGATCCGGGTCCCAGCCCCGCGCTTCGTCGAGGTGGAGGTCCTGGAGACGGGGACCGGGGCACCTGTGGCGGGCGTGGAGGTCGAGGGGCGCGCGGAGTTCTCCGACCGGCTCCGCGCCGGCCTCGAGACGACCTGGACGACCGGGCCCGATGGGAGGATCCGTGCGGGTCCCCTCCCCGCGGCTCCGGTCCGCTGGGGCGTCCGGGGGCGGAGCCTCGCCGGCGAGTCCCACGTCCTCGGTCCCTCCGACACCGCTCCGGTCCTCCTGGTCGTGGATCCGCCCGATCCCCCCGCCGACCTGGTCATCGAGGGAATCGTGCTGTTCGAGGACGGGACCCCGGCCGTCGCGGCGGCATGTTCGGTCGAGACGGAGTCGGAACAGTTCATGACTCACTGCTTCGCTCGGGAGGCCCGCACGGACTGGCGCGGCCGCTTCCGCCGGACGGGACTTCGCCCGGGGATCTGCAGTGTCAGGGCCCGGGCCCTGCGGGACGGGCGGGAGCAGGTGGCGAACGTGGTAGTGGCGGCCGGGACGCGGGACGTCGTGGTCCGCCTGCACGACGGGGCGCGGGCGGCGGCCGGGCTCGAGGGGAGGATCGAGGAGCGCGTCCGGGTCCGCGTCCTGCAGCCCGACGGCACCCCCGTCGGAAGTGGCAGGGCCCGCTTCCTCTTCGAGACGCCGGAGGGGGTGGAAGTGGCCGAGGTGGAGGCCCTCGATGACGGGCGCTGCGGGGCCGCGATCCCAAGGGGCCCTCCCGCTTCCCGCTTCTGGTTCGAAGTCTGGAACCTCTGGAGCGACCAGGGCGACGACGTCGGCCTCGGCCACGGGATCTTCGGGCCCTGGCCCGCGGCGCCGGGGGAGCGGGACGTGACGCTGGCCCCGGAGAAGCGGATCCGGGGCCGCCTTGTCTCCCCTTCGGGCGGACCCGCCGGGCGGGGGATCCGGCTCTGGGCGGAGCCCACCTACGCCGAGATCCCCGGCGGCTCCGTCTGGCGGCCCCCGTGGAGGATGTCTTTCGCGGACACGGATGCGGAGGGCGGTTTCGACTTCGGCTGGCTCGGGAATCGCGAGTACCGCATCCGGGTCGAGACCGGCGGGGAGTTCGCCCCGCTTCCTCCGATCGTCGCGCGCCCCGGCGAGACGGAGGTGGTGGTCGCGCTGCGGGCGGCCGCACGGGCCGAGGTCCGGGTGGTGGACCCGGACGGGAACCCGGTCCGGGGGGCGGAGGTGCAGGCCCGCTTCGCGGGGACGGCGCCGGAGGACGGCGGAACCGGCGAAGCCTCCGACGCGCGCGGCGTCGCGGTCCTTGCCGGCCTCGACCCAGGGGGGGACTACGTTCTGCAGGTGGACCCTCCGGACGCGCGGGAGGACCTTCTCGGTGCGACGCGGCCGGGCTGGAAGCCGGAGGACTCGACGGTGCTCCTGCCGCGGGGCTGCCTGCTCGAGGTCCTCGTCAGGGCTCCCGACGGCCGTCCGCTGCAGGGAGTACCGGTCCGGGTCCGTCTCCCGGGGGCCGAGGAGCCCCTGTGGGACGGGGCCACGGACGGCGAAGGAAGGGCCGTGGCCGCGCCGCTTCCGCGGGGCGAGGTGCGGGTCACGGCCTCGATCCCCGGCCCCGGGGAGACGGCGTTCCGGGAGGCGGGGGATTCGGTCGATGCCGGGTCGGGGAGCGTGGCCCTCGTCCTCGATCCGGGGGGCACGGCGCTCCTGCGCGTCAGGGGATGGTCGCGGGATTGCGGGGGCCTCGTCACCTTCGCCCGGGAGGGGGATCTCGACGTGACCACGGTCGGGCTCTCCACGGGGGGGGCGGTCCTCCTGTGCGGGCTCTCGGAGGGAGCCCTCTACGACGTCTACATCCGCCAGTGGCGGTCGACGGCGCGGGACCGGAGTCTCCTGGTCCGGGGCGTGAGGGCCGGGGATGCCCCCCGCGACGTGGTCCCGGTCGAGAGCCGTTCGATCGGGGGGACGGTGGTCCTCCGGGACGGCGATCGGGAATTCGACGTCGCCGTGCTCGTCGGCCGCGCGCCGCTCATCCCCGGGTACCGCTACTCGACGAACGGGGGAGGGAGGTTCGAGGTCCCGGTGGTCCCGCCGGGGACCTGGACCGTCGAGGTGACATGCCGGGGCGAAGACGGCTCGACGCGCCGGGCGACCGCCACCGTGGAGGCCGGCGGCACCGTCGCGATCGACGCCAGGGAGTAGGGAGGGTCGCTCCGCGGTTCGGACGGACGCGGACGTCCGCGACCACTGATGAAGCGACCGCCCCCGCGAACGGCCCCGGACCGGCCCCGGCGGACCCTACCGGGCCAGTTCCCGATCGAGGACCTCCCGCAGGATCCCGAAGTGCTCCTCCTCCTTGCCCGTGCGGACGTAGGCGACGTTCCCGTCCTTCCCCACGACGACGAACATCGGGACGACGCGGGCCGCCCAGGCCGCCATGAGGATCCCGTCGCGGTCCCCCACCGCCAGCGGGTGGTCCACCCCGTACTCCCGCGTCCACGCGTCGTAGAACATCAGTTCCGCCTCCTCCGACATCGACTCGTCCACCTCCATCCTCACGGGATCGAAGCGATGGAGCCGGGAGATGCCCACCACCACCACGCCCCGGGGAGCGTAGTCGTCGTGGAGGCGCCGGAGACGCTCGAAGAACCACTTCGCCCACTGGGCCTGCATGTTCCACGAGAAGACCACCACCACCTTCCCCCGGAGGTCGTCCTCCGACGGGGCGGGCCCCCCGCCCTTCCACCATCGCGCCGCCCCGAACCCCGGGGAGGGGCGGCCGACGAGGGCGACCTGGTCCACGAGGAGTTCCATGCGTTCCCCCGCCTTCCCCCCGGCGAACCTCGCCGCCGCCGCCGCCGCGAGGCGGGCCGCCGCGTCGGTCCGGCCCGTCCGGAGGAGGCAGTCCACGCCGAGGATCGCCGACTCCGGGTCCCCCGGCCCGAGGTCCATGAGCATCCCGAAGCGGGCCGCGGCCTCCTCGAGGCGGCCCGCCCGCATGAGGCCGTAGGCAAGGGCCGTCTCCGCCGAGGCCCGGTCCTCGGGCAGGTCGGCGTAGATCGTCCCCGCGGCCAGGGCCAGTTCCGCCGCGGCCCCGTCGAAGTCCCCCGCATCGACGAGGCACCCGACCAGGGCCGTCGTCGAGTTGACCGCGTTCGGGGAGGCAGGATCCGCCACGGCGAGGTAGGAGCGGTAGGCGGCGGCGGCGTCGTCCAGGCGGCCCCCCTCCCGGAGGATCGTCCCCCAGTACTGGCGCTCCTGCGCGGGGATGGCGCGCCCGGACCACTTCGCGAGGAGGTCCGCCGTCCTACCGTCGAGCCGGGCCCGCGCCTCCCTCCGCGCGTCCTCGGTTCGGGCGGCCCGCCAGGCCTCCTTCGCCTCCTTGAAGGCCTTGAAGTCCTCCCGCAGGCCCGAGGGCTCGAAGGCGCCGGGAACCGGGGAGGGCCCGGGGGCGGGAGAGGGGGTTTCCCCGGCGGCCTGCGCCGGCGCCGCGGGGGAGGCGGAGGGGGGTTCCGCGGGAGGCTCTCCCGGGGCGGAGGCGCATCCCGCGGCGAGGAGGACGAAGGAGGCGGCTGCGGCGACGAAGCGGCCCATTGCGGTTCCTCCAAGGGATCCCCGTCATCCTATCGTCCCTTCATCCCCTCATCCCGGATCCGCCGAAGAGGGGCGCGGCCGCGGAGGGCATGCGCGCGATCAGCCCGTAGTTCATCAGGTCCGCCGCGTCCGGGAAGGCCGTCGGGTCGGGGGCGAGGTCCTTCACCAGCGCCCAGGGAGGCGGCCCGTGGGGTCCGGCTCGGGGACTCGCTGGAAGGGTCACGCACCCTGCCGGTAGTGGGGGGAGTGACCCTCCCCTCCCCCGGCGTTAGGATCCGGGGAGCGATGGAGGTCCCTCCCATGGGCGAGCCGTCCCCGAAGGCCCTGGAGAAGATCCGCCGCAGGGCCACGAGCCTCTTCTCGCCGCTCCACCTTGTCCTTGCCGCCGCCGGCGCCGCCGCGGGAGTCGCCTGCCTGGCGGCGGGTTCCGTGCTCGCGGGGGCGGGGATCGCCTGGCGCCTGCCCCTCGGGATTGTCCACTACGCCCTTGTCGGCGCCGCGGGCTCCCTCCTCCTCCACCATGGTTTCGCGAGGGCACGGGAGACGGGGGGTGCATGGAAGACGGTCCTCCTCGGGGCGTTGGTGGGGACCGGATCAGGGGTGCTGTGGAGCCTCCTCCTGGGGACGGTCTCCGCCTTGTCAGGGGAGGACCCGGCGTCCGACGTCTCCCTGGTCCTGATGGTGCTCCCGCTGGCCGGCGCCCTGCTCGCCCTCTGGATCCGGCACCCGGGGGCATCGCCGGGGCTCATCCACTCCCTACTCAAGGGGGTCGCCTGCACGTGGCTCTCCCTGGTCCTCCTGTGCCTGGTCCTCTTCGGGGCGGTCGGTCACGCCGTCGGGGGAGAGGGGAGGAACGCCTCCCTCTTCTGGGTGTGGGAGGAGCTCTCGCTGACCTTCCTCGTCACCCGCTTGATGATCGCCACCACCGCCACCGCCCTCCTTCCCCCGATGCTGGCCGTCGCGGCGTGGCTTTGGTTCCGGGATCGCCGGAAGGACCGCGGGGCCGCCCTCCCATCCGGCCGCGCCTCGGCGGGCCCCATGCCCGGGCCCTCCCGGGGCGCGGGGCTCCTCCACCCCGTCGCCGGGTGGTGCGGCAGGTCGGGTTGAATCTCCCCCTCGGGTGGTTCGGGGGGCAGGGGGGGGAGCGGGGCCTCCTCGGAAAGGGGTGCCCGGCGGGGATGGTCCCGATCGGTTCAGCGGCAGGGTGACCGTTCCGGCGCCCGCCTCTCGCCCCTTCTTCAGGAGGAGGGGCCCCCTCCCGCAGGAGGTTGCGGCCCCCCGCCTTCGGGGCGCGGGCCCCCCTCCTCCCGCCCGCGCCCCCTCCCCCGTCTCCCGGGGCCAGCCGCCGCCGGCCCCGCCCCGTCCCCGCTCCCCCTCGCGACCCGTCCCCCTTCACCCCCCGGCGCCGCGGCGGCGGCGGCGGGGCTCTCCGCGTCCCTACCGCACGACCTGGACCTCGAACACCGTCGTGGTGCC
>JAKLKS010000018.1:24617-31558 GCA_023150535.1 Planctomycetota bacterium | reverse complement strand
CGCGCGGCCGCGGGCCCGAAGGGCCGGGCGCGGCGCCTCCGCGCGAGGTACCGGCAGGCCGCGTTCACCGCCCGGACGTGGGCCCGGTAGGCCTCCTCCACCGTCTCCGCCCAGGTGAAGAGCCCGTGGTGGAGGAGCACCGCCCCCCGCGCCCCGGGGCGGGCCGCCCGCGCCTCGCCGACCAGCTTCGAGAGCGCGAACCCCGGCCGGCGGTAGGGGACGACCACGAAGCGGGGGCCCAGCGCCGCGGCGACGTGCCGCGCCGGGTCGGTGTTGTTGGTGAGCGCCAGGATCGCGTCGGCGTGGCTGTGGAAGACCGCCCGGTCGGGCAGGAACCCGTGGAGGAGCGTCTCGATGGAGGGCCGCTTCGCGTCGGGGTCGGTGAGGCAGCGGCCGAGGTAGGCGACCATCTCCGCGTCGGTCATGTCCTTCCGCGACAGCAGCGGCGGGATCTCCGCGAGGCGCACCCCCGGGAACCCGGAGCGGTCGATGGACCTGAGGTCGCCCCCGGAGCCCTTCACCCGCATCACCTCGACGGGCCGCCCCGCGTGGTCGGCCTCCGTCCGCTTGAGGGAGGTGTTCCCGCCGCCCCACAGGACGAGGTCTTCCTCGGCCCCGAGGAGGCGGGAGCCGTGGACGAGGAGGTCGAAGTCGTCCATCCCCCGGACGTCGGCATCCTTCCAGCGGTCGCGGATCATGGGCCCCTCCCGGGGAGTCTCAGAGTATCACACTATGATACAATAGGGGGCGGGGGCCGCCCCCCGCCCCTCAGCGGTGCTCGCGCACCCACCGGATCGCGTTCCCGAAGACCGGGAGCCCGCTGGCCCCCCTCCGCCCCGGATGGTGCCAGGGGAGGATGTTGCGCTCCGGGTGGGGCATGAGGCCGAAGACCCGGCCCGTGGGGTCGCAGACGCCGGCGACGTCGGCCTCGGAGCCGTTGGGGTTGTGGGGGAAGGTGCCGGGGGGGACGCCGGGCGGCATGCGGTACCGGAGCACCACCTGCCCCCGCTCCTCCATCCTGCGGAGGACCCCGCCGTCCCGGGCCACGAACTTCCCCTCCCCGTGGGCGACGGGGCACTCGATGACCGTCCCCCGGGGGACCCAGGGGCAGAGGTCGGAGGTCCCCTCCAGCGCCACCCAGCGGTCCTCGAAGCGCGCGGAGTCGTTGAAGCCGAGGGCCGCGTCCCCGGGCCGCCCCGGCCCGTCCAGGGCGGGCAGGAGCCCCGCCCGCACGAGGATCTGGAAGCCGTTGCAGACGCCGAAGACCAGGCGCCCCTCCTCCACGGCGCGGAGCAGCGGCTCCAGGAGGCGGGCGCGCAGCTTCACCGCGAACACCGCCCCGGAGGCGACGTCGTCCCCGTAGGTGAAGCCCCCGGGGAAGGCGAGCACGTCGGCCTCCCGGAGGAGGGAGGGCCGCTCGACGACGGCCTCCAGGTGGAGGAGGGACGCCGTCCCGCCGGCCATCTCGAAGGCGCGGACCAGCTCGGCGTCGCAGTTCGTCCCCGCGGTGCGGAGGATCGTGACCCGGGGGGCGCTCACAGGGGGAGCCTCCTCAGGAAGGCCGCGCGCAGCGCCTCCACGGGCTCGTCGAGGAGGGGGGCGCCGCGGAGGCCCTCGACGAGGAGGCGCGCCCCGGCCCCCTCCGCCGTCGTGGAACCGACCCGCGCCCGGGGGAGGCCGGCGGTGGCCCCCTCGAAGGCGGCGGCCCGGCCCTCCGCCACCTCCACGAGGAAGCGCCCCGTGGATTCCGACCAGAGCAGGGCGCCGTCGGTCGCCTCCGGCCCCTCGAAGGGGACGGAGGTGAGGACGAGGCGGGCGCCCCGGTCCCCCGCCAGGCACATCTCCGCCGCGGCCACGCCGAGCCCGCCGTCGGAGAGGTCGTGGCAGGCGAGCACGAGCCCCGCCCCGATGGCCGCGTGCAGGGCGCGGAAGAGCGGCAGCGACTCCTCCGGGCGGCAGCGGGGGACGGCCCCGCCCCGGGAGCCCTCGCGGCGGGCGAGGAGCCCCCCGCCCCGCTCGTCCCGCGTGACGCCGAGGAGGTAGAGCCGCGATCCCGGGGCCTTGAGGTCCATGGAGACGAGGCTTCCGACGTCCTCGACGACGCCGAGGGCGGAGACGAGCAGCGTCCCCGGGATGGCGATGCGCCGCCCCCCGGCGTCGAACTCGTTGTGGAGGGAGTCCTTCCCGGAGATCCAGGGGGTGCCGAAGGCGATGGCCGTGTCCCGGCAGGCCTCGGCCACCCGCACGAGCGCGCCGAGCTCCTCCGGCCGGCGCGCGTCGGCCCAGCAGAAGTTGTCCAGCAGCGCGATGCGGTCGGGGTCGGCGCCCACGGCCACGGCGTTGCGGAGCGCCTCGTCGATGGCGGCGGCGGCCATGGCGCGGGGGTCGTGGTCGGCGTAGCCGGGGTTGATGCCGCAGGCGATGACGACGCCCCGGGGGGCGGTCTCCAGCGGCGCCACGGCGGCGGCGTCCTGGGGGCCGACGCCGCGGGCCCCGGCGAAGGGCTTGAGGGCGGAACCGCCCTGGACCTCGTGGTCGTACTGGCGGACCACCGGCTCCCGGGAGCAGACGTTCCAGTCGGAGAGGAGGGCCCGGAGGGTCGCCGCCTGGTCCGCCGGCTCGGGGGCGGGGCCGCCGAGCCCGGCGGGGGGCTCCCAGCGGGCCTCCCGCGCGCGGCGCGGGAGCCCGCCGTGGAGGAACCCGAGATCGAGGTCGGCCACCACCTCCCCGGACCAGCGCAGCACGAGCCGCCCCGTGTCCGTGAAGGACCCGAGGTCGGTCACCTCCACCCCCTCGGCCGCGAAGATCTCCCGCAGGCGGGGGAGGCGCTCCGGGGGGACGGAGAGGACCATGCGCTCCTGGGCCTCGCTGATCCACACCTCGGCGTAGGAGAGGCCGGGGTACTTCGTGGGGACCCGCTCGAGGTGGACCTCGGCGCCGAGCCCCTCGGCCATCTCGCCCACGGCCGAGGAGAGCCCCCCGGCCCCGCAGTCGGTGACGGCGGTGTAGAGCCCCTCGTCCCGGGCCCGGAGCTGCCCGTCGAGGACCCGCTTCTCCTCGATGGGGTTGCCGATCTGCACCGCCCCGGCGTCCAGGCGCTCGGAGTCCTGGTGGAGCGCGGCCGAGGAGAAGGTGGCCCCGTGGATCCCGTCCCGGCCGGTGCGGCCGCCGACCACGACCACGCGGTCCCCGGGCCGGGCCCTCTTCGCCACCATGGAGCGCGGCAGGATCCCCACGGTCCCGGCGAAGACGAGCGGGTTCCCGACGTAGCGCTCGTCGAAGAAGAGCCCCCCGGAGACCGTGGGGATGCCCATGCGGTTCCCGTAGTCCCGGACCCCCGCCACCACGCCGCGGAGCACGCGCCGCGGGTGGAGCGCCCCCTTCGGCACCCGCTCCGCGGGGAGGTCGGGCGGGGCGAGGCAGAAGAAGTCGGTCCCGGCGACGGGACGGGCGCCGAGCCCGGTCCCGAGGACGTCCCGGATGACCCCGCCGATGCCGGTCCCCGCGCCCCCGTAGGGCTCGATGGCCGAGGGGTGGTTGTGGGTCTCCACCTTCATGCAGACGCCGTGGCGGTCGTCCAGCGCGACGACGCCCGCGTTGTCCACGAAGACCGAGAGGCACCAGGGCCGCGCGAGCCGCTCCGTGGCGAGGACGATGGTCTCCTTCAGGAGGTTCCCGTAGGAGCGCACGCCGTCGGGGTCCCGGGTGGTCACCGCCCCTGTCAGGGTCTTGTGCTTGCAGTGCTCCGACCAGGTCTGGGCGAGGGTCTCGAGCTCCGCGTCCGTGGGGTCCCGCCCGATGGAGGCGAAGTGGTCGGCGATGGCCCGCATCTCGAAGACCTCGAGGCTGAGCCCCCCCTCCCGCGAGATCCGGGCGAGGGCGTCGTCGGAGGCGCCCCGCAGGGGCACCGTCACCCGCCGGAAGGCGAAGGGTGCGGGGTGGGGGACCCGGGTCGGGAGGTCGACGCCCCGGTGGACCTCCTCGATGACCTCGTTGGCGAGGGTCCTCGCCACCGCCGCCGCGGCGGCGCCGGGCTCCACGTCCCCCTCGAGGACGTAGCGCCGGCCGGTGCGGACCGAGGGGGCCTCGACGCCGAGGTCCCGGAGCGCGCCGCGCACCGAGGACTCGACGGGATCCATGACGCCGGGGCGGCGGAGGACGGTCAGGACCGGCAGGGACTCCTCGTCGGCCCGGACGGGGGCGTCGAGCGCCGCCTCCTCGAGGACGGGGTCGGCGAGGAGTTCCGCGGCGGCCCGGCGGAGGGCCTCCGCGGGTGCCGCGGTCTCGACGAGGTAGACGCCCTGGAACCGGACGGCGGTGAGCCCCTGCAGGCCCGACTCCCGGAGGACCGCCAGGGCCGCCTCGCCCCGGGGGTCCCTGCGGCCGGGCCGGGTCCCCACGGCGATCCGGACCACCGCCGCTGCGGGACCGGGGGGAGGGGGCGGGAGGGGATCGGGCACGGGGGAGGGGGCTCCGGAGGGAGAGGGGAGTCTACGGCGGGGGAGGCGGGGGGGAGGAGCGATTCCGGCGGCGGGAGCACCACCCGCCCTCCGGGCCGCCGCCCCTTTTCCGATGGACCCCCCGGCGGGACCGTGCCACCATCGCGGGCATGCCCGGAATCGAGGCCCAGGCCTGCCTCCCCTTCGAGCGGCCCATCTACGACCAGCTCCAGAGGGTGGAGGAGATCCGCCGCGCCCTGAGGGCCCTCGAGGAGGAGATGAAGGCACTCCGCGAGGAGGTCCCCGGGGCCCCTCCCCCCCCGGAGGCGGCGAAGCGCCTCCCCGAGATCGAGCGCAAGCACGCCGAGCTCTCCCGGGAGTCGAAGAAGGAGGAGGACAAGTGCCGGGCCCTCACGCTGGAGGTCTTCGGCCGCCTCACCCCCTGGGAGCGGGTGCAGGTCGCGCGCCACCCCGCCCGCCCCTACGCGAGGGACTACTTCGAGCGGGTCTTCGACGACGTGCTCGAACTGCACGGCGACCGCTGCTCCGGGGACGACGGGGCCATCTTCACCGGCCTCGCCCGCCTCGGGGACCGGCGCGTCCTCCTGGTGGCCCAGCGCAAGGGGAGGGACACGCGGGAGCGGCTCGCCAGCAACTTCGGCATGGCGCGCCCCGAGGGCTACCGCAAGGCCATGGCGAAGATGCGGCTGGCGGAGCGGTTCCGGCTCCCCGTGGTCTGCCTCATCGACACCCCCGGCGCCTACCCCGGCATCGACGCCGAGGAGCGGGGGCAGGCCTGGGCCATCGCCGAGAGCATCCTCGAGATGTGCCGCCTGGAGGTCCCGCTCGTGGCCGCCGTCATCGGCGAGGGGGGGTCCGGCGGGGCGCTCGCCATCGGCGTCGCGGACAGGGTCTACATCCTGGAGAACGCCTACTACTCGGTCATCTCGCCGGAGGGCTGCGCCAGCATCCTCTGGAAGAGCCGGGAGAGGGCCTCGGACGCCGCCGCCGCCCTGCGGATCACCGCCGCCGACCTCCTCCACCTCGGGGTCGTGGACGGCATCGTCGAGGAGCCCCTCGGGGGGGCCCACCGGGACGTGGACGAGATGGCCCGGCGCCTGAAGGCGACCCTGATCGGCGCCCTGGAGGATCTCGACGGGGTGCCCGTGGAGAGCCTGCTCCGCTCGCGCTACCGGAAGTACCGGGAGATCGGCCGCCACCTCTTCGCCGGGTAGCGCCTCCCGCCTTTCGCGATCCGGGTCCCCCGTCCGTATGAATCCGGTGAGCCGCGGACGGGCCGGGCGTCCTCCCGGCCCCCCGGCGGGGAGGCGACACCCATGGACGCCAAGAGAAGGTCCGTCCTGGCCGCCGGCGTGCTGGCCGCCCTGGCGGCGGGCACCCTGACGCTCGCCGCCGTGAGGGCGGAGGAGGGGGCCGCGCCGCCGAAGTCCGCCGCCGCGGAGGACGGCGATGCCCTCGTGAAGTCCCTCGGCGACCCCGACTTCGCCGCCCGCGAGAAGGCCTATGCCCGCCTGAAGGAACTCGGCCCCGCCGCCCGGGAGGCCCTATCGAAGGGCGCGGAATCGGAGGACGCGCAGATCCGGTGGTCCTCCCGGCGGCTCCTCGGGCTCATCGAGGAGGGGGGGGAGGCCCCCCGGGCCGGCGGCCGGCTCCGGTTCCCCGACGGGGAGGAGACGCCCGGGAAGGACGGTGAGGACGGGGCGGCCGGCGGGCGGGACCCCTGGTTCGGCCCCCGGTGGGAGATCCGCTCCCTGCCGGAGATGGACCGGGCCATGGAGGAGATGCGCCGCCGCATGGCGGAGATGGAGGAGCAGTGGAGGCGCCTCGACCGGGAGTCCCCCGGCGCGGGGCGGGGGGCCGGGAGCCGGTCGATGGTCGAGCGGAAGGTCGTCGTCGACAGGGACGGGGAGCGGACCGAGGCGGAGGTCGGCGCCGACGGCAGGGTGAAGGTCTCCCTGACCCGCAGGGGAGAGGACGGGAAGGCGGTCTCGGAGACCTTCGAGGCCCCGAGCCTCGACGCCCTGGCGAAGGAGCACCCCGGGGTCCACGCGAAGGTGAAGGACCTCCTCGGCGAGGGGGGGGCCGGGGGGTGGGAGATCCGCATCGGGGACGGCGGCGGCTGGAGGAGGATCGAGGAGGGGCTCCCCCGGTGGGGGCGCCTCTTCCACGGCGGCGGGGGCGGGGAGGAGGGCCGCGCCGTCCTCGGGGTCACCGTCTCGGAGGTCCCCGACCTCCTGCGGGCCCACGTGAAGGTGCCCGCGGGGGAGGGGCTGGTGGTGGAGGAGGTACTGCCCGGGACTGCGGCGGAGCGGATGGGGCTGCGCCGCCACGACCTCCTCCTCTCCGTGAACGGGATCCCGGTCTCCACGGCGGCGGAGGTCCGGTCCGCCGTGGGCGCCGCGGGGGAGGGGGGGGCCCTCCGCCTGCGGATCCTCCGGGAGGGGCAGGAGTCGGTGGGGGAGGGGGGCCGCTAGCCGGGGG
>JAKLKS010000018.1:14080-24595 GCA_023150535.1 Planctomycetota bacterium | reverse complement strand
CTCCCCGGCCGGACCGATCTCCATGGGGGGGGCGGGGTTACCCCCTCCCGGGCGGGCCAGGAGTGTCCCCTTTCGATTTGACTCCCCACCGTCCCAAGTGATTGAATGTCACCCGAGACGCGGGAACGCCGTCCGGCGGTCCGCCCTCGGTGACCGGCAGCGCCCGGTCCCGCGGCGGCGCCCCGGTCGGCGGCGCCGGCGTCCAGGGCGACGACAGGCACGGGAAGACAGGGGATCCGGCAACGGGTCCACCAGGGACTCGCCGGGGGAGGAGAGCGTCATGGGTGTCACGCTCGTCAGGGGCATCGCCGTGGTTCTGGCGGCGGGGCTGTTCGCGCCCGCGGCCTTCAGCGCCGCCGGGATCCGGGTGATCCCCAACGACCGCAGGATGACCGCCATCTCCTCGTCCTCCGACACCGACGAGTTCCTCTTCGACGGCGTCGAGGGGGGCCGCCTCTCGGTGTCGGTGAAGCGGACCTCGGGCGGCCTCGACCCCGTCCTCTCCCTCAGGGACGCCAACGGCACCTCGGTGCCCCTCGGCGACGACCTCTCCCTCTCGGACGGCGTCGCGACCCTGTCGGGGTTCCGCCTGCCCGCCACGGGAGGCTACGTCATCGTCGTCTCGGGCGACGACGGCAGCACCGGGGGCTACCAGCTGAAGCTCACCGCCTCGAAGATCCCGGCCGAGGGCAGGTCCACCGCCCTCCCCCCCCACACCACGAGCGACGTCCCCTTCCTCGGGATCTCCGGGGGCGCGGTGAACTTCCGCGTCCGGCACACCTCCGGCCCGCACACGCAGCGCCCCCTCCTCCTCGACCCCGTGGGCGTCGAGGTCCCCGGCTCCGCGGACCTCATCCGCCACGACGGGGACTCCTGGATCGGACGGCGCATCCCCCTCGTCGCGAGGACCGGCACCTACAGGCTCCGCCTGGTCGGCCCCGCCTCCGGCGACCCCTCGGCCGTCGTCGTGGACGTCCGCGGCCTCTACTCCCCGGGGAAGGCCACGAAGGTCCGGCTGCCCGTCGTGGAGCCCGTCGTCCTCGAGGCCTCCCCCTTCGCCCGCCAGGCGGGCCAGCCCGTCACCCTCACGGGGGAGAACTTCTCCCCGCAGGCCCGGGTCCGCCTGGTGCGCGCCCTGGAGACGGACGTCCCCGTCGAGGTCACCTCGGTGGGCGCCGGCGGCACCCTCCTCACCTTCGACGTTCCCGAGGGGACGACGGGCGTCTACGACATCGTCGTGGAGAACCCCGAGGGCCAGTCGGCCACGCTCCCCGGCTCCGTCTCGGTGAACTCCGGCGTCACGGGCTCGGCGGGCGTCGAGCCCTCCACGGGCCCCGCCGCCGGCGGGACGCTGGTGGTCGTGACGGGGACCGGGTTCGTCAACGGCATCACCGTGTCCCTGGTCTCCGGCGCCTCCTCGGTGCCGGTGGCCGTCACCTTCATCAACTCCGACGAGATCCGCTTCACGACCCCGGCCCACGCGGGGGGGACGGTGGACATCGTCCTGACGAACCCGGGCGCCTCCCCGGTCACCCGGTCCGGCGCCTTCACCTTCACCGACCAGACCGTCTCCCGCTTCTACGCCGACGGCACCTCGGACGCCCTGCCGGCCGTGACGCAGTCCGGCGACGGCCTCGCCGCGACCCGGGGCGCCGTGGCCGACCTCGACGGGGACGGGGACCAGGACCTCGTCCTGCAGTCCTCAGGCCTCCTCCCCGGCGGCGCCAGCCTCCGGATCCTCCACAACGACGGGACGGGGGAGTTCGCCGACGACACCCACCGGTCCATCCCCGACCGCTTCGGCGGCTTCTCCTCGGCCATGGACCTCGGGGAGGGCCCCGGCCTCGCCCTCGGCGACCTCGACGGCGACGCGCTCCCGGAGATCGTGCTGGTCTCCAGGGGCTTCGTCCCCCGGACGACCGGCTTCGCCGGCGGGAGCCTCGGGTACTTCGTGGCCAACGGCGAGGGGGAGGAGTTCTTCTCCTACTCCGAGTCCGCGGGCAAGGTCGGCGACTTCGACATCTTCTGGAACGACCACTACGCCGCCACCCGCGTCTTCAAGAACGACGGGAACGGGAACTTCTTCTCCTCGCCCCTGGGCCCCGGCTCGGTGCGCCGCATCCCGAGGATCGGCTTCTTCGTCGAGGCGGCGGACGCCGCGGCCGCCTACGCCCGCTCCTACCAGGCGACCTACGACGCGACGACCATGACCTACAAGGGGGACCCCGGTTTCGTGGACTTCGGCACGGACGGCGGCGAGCGCTTCGAGGGGGACGCCGTGGCGGTGGGCGACCTCGACGGTGACGGCACCAACGACCTCGTGGTCTCCAGCGACGCGCCGGTGGTCTCCACCTACGCGCAGACCTTCCTCCGGGCGGGGGGCCTCAAGCCCTTCGACGCCTTCCAGAACTTCAACCGCTCCTCGACCCGCGTCCTCCTCAACCCGGAGGGCGACGGGGTCTTCGCCGAGTCCGCCTCCCCGCTGCTGGACCCCAGCCTCTTCTCCTTCCCGGACACCGGGTACGACGACCGCGGGCAGGCCGCGGACGTCGCGGTGGGGGACCTCGACGGCGACGGCCGCAACGACATCGTCCTCGTCTCCGACCGGCGGTTCACCCTGACCCACACCCGCCCCGGGGTGCCGGTGACGGAGTACCGCACGGGCACCCGCATCTTCCTCAACCGCGGGGACGGCCGGTTCGACGACGCCACCCGCTCCAACCTCCCCGTGGTGGACATCGCGCCCGTCCTGAGCGACGACTTCTTCGCGGCCTCCCGCGTCGCCCTGGGGGACGTCGACGGGGACGGGGACCTCGACATGATCCTCTCGACCGCCACGGGCGTCCACGTGAAGGCCGGCCGCCCCTACACGCGGGTCCTCAAGAACCGCAACGACTCCGCCGGGGACCCGACGGGCATCTTCGACGACGTCACGCGGACCCACATGCCGGCGAACGCGGGGGTCGAGGTGTGGCAGGCGGACTCCCTCTCCCTCGTGGACATCGACTCCGACGGCGACCTCGACATGGTCCTCGCCTCGACGGACCCGGCGCTCAACGCCGCGAAGTCCGGGACCCGGGTCCTCGTGAACGACGGGACCGGGAAGTTCGACGACAATCCCGCGGGTGTCTCCGGCGACACCTTCATCCCCCCCTCGGGCGGGGGGGAGACCTGGGCGGGGGACCTCGTGCTGTCCGGGGACCTGGACGGGGACGGCTTCCCCGACCTCGTCATCTCCGAGGACGACCCCCTCAACGCCACGGCGACGAGGATCCTGTTCCACAAGTAGTCGTTTCGCGGACGGTCGACCACAGGGCACGGACTCAGGGACACGGGAAGGAAGGCACGAAATGGCCAAGGGAAGCGTGAAGGGGCGGGCGGCGGGACTCCTGGCGGCGGCCGCGTTCCTCGGCGGTGCGGCCGGCGGGGGGCTCGCGGACAGGGACGACCTCGACCTCCTCGTCCACGCGGCGGCCGTGGCGGAGGGCACCGGGATCGCCTGCGGGGGGGACGGCGCCGTCGTCCTGTTCTCCTCCCCCTTCAGCTACATCCCCCCGGAGGAGGCGATCACCGCCGAGGACCTCCTCGCCAAGCCCTTCCTGGCCAACAACGTCGACCTCTTCCGCTGGGAGCCCGCCCCGGAGACGGTCTCCCAGTTCACCGCCACCGCCAACATCGAGAACGAGGCGGGGGACGCCCTGGCGCGGGCCACCTACAACGACCAGGCCGCCGTCGAGTCGAGGACCTTCAGGGTCTTCTCCGCCGACAGCCCCCGCCCGGTGAACCTCACCCGCTACGCGGTCGCCTTCCGCTCCAACGCCGACCAGGCCTTCCCCGGCCCCTCCGTGAGCGCCGACGAGATCGACCCGCGGGTGGCGGCCCTCGACGGCGGCACCGTCTACGTGTGGGACTCCGAGCAGGAGACCTTCTTCTCCGTCTTCGAGTACCTCCTCACCCCCCAGGACCTCTCCCTCGAGGCCCCCTCGGTCGCCATGGTCACGGGCCGGGTGCGCGCCCACGTGCCCTTCCGGGGAGTGGTGACGACGGGCGCCGAGATCCGGGACGTGCTCGTGGCCTTCTCCGGGAACGGCGATCCCGAGTCGGACAACGCCGACGGGAACAGCGAGATCTTCCTCTGGTCCCGGCGCGCCTTCCTCGACGCGGCGGCCCCCGCCGGGGGCGTCGCCTACAACGGCGGGATCCTGCAGGTCACCCACACCTCCGAGGGGGACTGCTGGGGGGCCACGGTCAACCGGGACGGCGAGGTCGCCTTCCTCTCCACGGCGGACATCACCGGAATCAACCCCGACGGCAGCGTCGAGCTGTTCCTCTGGAAGGGCAACCGCTTCCGCCAGCTGACCAACATCACCACCGGGACCATCGGGGCCCCCCGCTGGTCCGCCAACGGCCGGACGCTGGTCTTCGAGGCGGCGGCCGACCTCGTCCGGGCCAACCCCGACGAATCCAGCGAGATCTTCTCCTGGGACGGGCGGAGCATCCGGCAGCTCACCCGCGGGACGACCGGGGCCTCGACCTCCCCCTCCGTCGACCCCAGCGGCCGGCTCGTTGCCTTCACGACCACGGCCGACCTCGACGGCCTCGCCTACGGGTCCACCGCGCCGGAGGTGGTCGTCTGCAACAGGGGCGGGAAGTCGATGCGCCAGGTGACCCTCACGGAGGACGGCGGGGAGAACGAGTCCCCCCTGCTCACCACCGACGAGAGGGGGACGGTCCTGACCTGGGTGTCCGCCTCGAACTTCGACGGGCGCAACTCCTCGGGCCTCCGCCGGATCTGGCGGACGAAGGTCGCCGCCGGCCAGTAGGCCGCGGCGGGAAGGCGCCGGCGGCCGCCGGGGGGACGGGACCCCCGGCGGCCGCCGGTTCGATTCAGGCCCCCGCCCCGGGCCCCGGACGGCGCCGCTCCGCCTTCAGCCGCAGCTGCCCGCAGGCCGCGTCGATGTCCTCGCCCCTGCGCCGCCGGACGTGGACGACCACGCCCCGCTTCCTGAGGACGGCGACGAACCGGTCCAGGGAGTCCGCGGAGGGGGGCTCGAAGGGGATGCCCTCGACCCGGTTGAAGGGGATGAGGTTGACGTTCAGGTGGGCCCCCGCGGCGTGGCCGGCGAGCAGTTCCGCCTGGGCCGGGGAGTCGTTCACCCCCGCCAGGAGCACGTACTCGAAGGTCACGTCCCTCCTCGTGGCCCTCGCGTAGCGCCGCGAGGCCTCCACGACGCGGACCACCCCGTAGCGCGCGTTGAGGGGCACGATCCGGCTCCGGGTGGCGTCGTCGGGCGCGTGGAGGGAGACGGCGAGGTTGATGGGGTGGCCCTCGGCGGCGAGCCGATCCATGCCCTCCACGATGCCCACCGTCGAGAGGGTGATCCTCCGGGCCCCGAGGCCGACCCCCTCCGGGTCCCTCAGGGCGCGGAGGGCCTCCGCGACGGCGTCGTAGTTGAGGAGCGGCTCCCCCATGCCCATCAGGACGAGGTTCGTGACCTCCCGCGGCCCTCCTCCCCCGGCGTCGGCGTCCGCCGCCAGCCGCCGGCGGGCGTGGAGGACCTGCTCGACGATCTCGTGGGCCCGGAGCGGCCGGAGGAGCCCCTCCAGGCCGCTGGCGCAGAAGGCGCACCGCACCGGGCAGCCGACCTCCGTGGAGACGCAGAGGGTCGTCCTGCCCCCCTCCGGGATGAGGACCGCCTCCACCCGGCTCCCGTCCTCCATGCGGAGGAGGAGCTTCACCGTGCCGTCGCGCGAGCGCTGCACGGCCTCCTCGGAGGAGGTGACGGTGCGGAGGGAGGAGGGGAGGCGCTCCCGGAGGGGGCCCGGCAGGTCGGTCATCTCCGCGAAGGTCGCCGCCGACCTCCGGAAGACCGCCCTCCGGACCTGCCGGGCGCGGAAGGGGGGCTCCCCGAGGCCTCCCAGCAGGGCGGCCAGCGCGGCGGGGGACAGGGCCGTCACCGCGGGGGGGGCGGCGGGGGCTCCCGCGGGAGGCGGGGAGCCGGGGCCCTTCGCGGCGGGCACGGCGTCCTAGGCCGACTCGCGCCGGTCGTCGGCGGGAAGGGGGGGCGTGGCGGCCCGGGAGCGCCGCCCGGCCTCCGCGGCGTCGGCGTCGGCGGCGGGGTCCATGGGCTCGACCCGGGGGGGGGCCTCGCCGCGCACCGCCTCCGGCGTCAGGACGAACCGCCGGCCCCGGGCCGTCCCGGGCAGGTCGTAGAGGAGCTCCAGCATGAAGTTCTCGAGGATGGAGCGCACCGCGCGGGCGCCGGTGTCCTTCTTCAGGGCCATCCGGGCGACCTCGAGGAGCGCCTCCTCCGTGAACCGGAGCTCCGACCCCTCCATGGCGAAGAGCGCCTGGTACTGCCGGACCACGGCGTTGCGCGGCTCCAGGAGCAGCCGCACCAGCTCCTCCTCCCCGAGGGGGCGCAGGGGGGAGAGGATCGGCAGCCGCCCGATGAACTCGGGGATCATCCCGAACTCCAGGAGATCCGCGGGCTCCGCGGCCTCGAGGAGGTCCCCGACCTCGTGCTCCTTCGTCACCCCGGCGGGGCCGTGCTCGAAGCCGATGGGCTTGCGGCCGATGCGGCGCCGGATGATGTTCTCGATGCCCGAGAAGGTCCCGCCGCAGATGAACAGGATGTTCGTCGTGTCGACCTGCAGGTACTGCTGCTCGGGGTGCTTGCGGCCCCCCTGGGGGGGCACGTTGGAGATGGTCCCCTCGAGCATCTTGAGCAGGGACTGCTGCACCCCCTCCCCGGACACGTCCCGGGTGATGCTGACGTTGCTGGAGGTGCGGGCGATCTTGTCGATCTCGTCGATGAAGACGATGCCCCGCTCGGCCCGCTCCCTGTCGAAGTCCGCCGCCTGGAGCAGCCGCAGGAGGAGGTTCTCGACGTCCTCGCCGACGTACCCCGCCTCCGTCAGCGTCGTCGCGTCCCCGATGGCGAAGGGCACGTCGAGGATGCGGGCGAGGGTCTTGGCGAGGAGGGTCTTGCCGCAGCCCGTGGGCCCGATCACGAGGACGTTGGACTTCTCGATCTCCACGTCGGATCCCGCGGAGCGGGAGAGGAGGCGCTTGTAGTGGTTGTAGACGGCCACCGAGAGCACCTTCTTCGCGCGCTCCTGGGAGATGACGTACTGGTCGAGCTTCTCCTTGATCTCCCGGGGCGTCGGGAGGTCCTCCAGGGTCCTGGGGGGGCGGGTCCCGCGCGGGGGGGGAGGGGACGCGTGGGGGGCCTGGTCGGGCCCGGGGGCGGCGCCGGAGGGGCGCGCCCTGCCGGGGGCGGGGGCCCTGTTGAGCTCCTCGAGGAGGATGGAGTTGCAGAGCTCCACGCACTCGTTGCAGATGTAGACGCCGGGGGGCCCCGCGATGAGGCTCTCCACGATGTGGCGGTTCTTCGCGCAGAAGGTGCAGCGCTCGACGTCCCTCCCGCGCTCCCTCCCGCGGGCGCCCGCCCCGCTCCGGCCGCCCGGCTCGCGCCGGCGCCGGGACTCGCCCTCCCCCTCGTCGCCGCCGCCGGGCCTGGGGGCCACGGGTCTACTTCTCCGTCCTGGGGGCGGCCGCGCCCGGGGCGGCCTTGAGGGTCGCCACGACGTCGTCCACGAGCCCGTAGGACTTGGCCTCGGCGGCCGAGAGGAAGAAGTCGCGGTCGGTGTCGCGCTCGATGCGATCCAGGGGCTGGGCGGTGTGCCGGGCGAGGATGGCGTTCAGCGCCGACTTCATCTTGAGGATCTCCTCCGCGTGGATGGAGATGTCGGCCGCGGTCCCCTGCACCCCCCCCCAGGGCTGGTGGATCATGACCCTGGCGTGGGGCAGGGCGAACCGCTTGCCCTTCGTCCCGGCAGCCAGCAGGACCGCCCCCATGGAGGAGGCCTGCCCGATGCAGTAGGTGGCGACGTCGGGCTGCACGAACTGCATGGTGTCGTAGATGGCGAGCCCGGCCGTCACGGAGCCGCCGGGGGAGTTGACGTAGAGGTTGATGTCCTGCGTCTTGTTCTCCTTCTGCAGGAAGAGGAGCTGGGCGATGACCGCGTTGGCCAGCGCGTCGGAGACGACGTCGCCGATGAAGACGATGCGGTCCTCCAGCAGGCGGGAGTAGATGTCGTAGGCCCGCTCGCCGCGGCCCGTCTTCTCGATCACGTAGGGGATGTAGAAGCCGCTCGTGTCCATGTCGCCTCCGGTCCGCCGCCCGGCCGCCCCCGGGCGTGGTGGAACCGCCTCCATCCTACATCGGGCGGACGCCCCCGCCGCTGGAACGGCGCGGGGCGCAAGGGTAGGGCGCGGGGGGCGGGGGCGCGAGAAACCGCCCCCCGCCCGGCCCGTCAGCCCTCGATGGTCACGTCCCGGCGCAGCGACTCCAGGACCTTGGATTCCCGGAGCCGGCCCCGGAGGGAGGGGAAGAGGTCCCTCTGCTCCAGGTAGCGCCTCATCTCCTCCACGGGGCGCCCGTACCGCGACGCCATGAGGTTCACCTGCTCCTGGATCTCCCCCTCGGTGACGAAGAGGTTCCGGGTCCGGGCGATCTCGTCGGTGAGGAAGGCGACGCGGAACTCGCGGGCGACGTGCTCCGCGGCGTCCCCCTGGACCTGGGCCAGCTTCTCCTCGATGGCCTCGGGGGAGGCGCCCTGCATGTGGAGGTCCGCCTGGTAGCGGGAGAGGACCTGGCCGATCTCCTTCTTCACGATGCCCTCGGGGAGCTCCACCGGGGCCCGGGCGAGGATGGCGTCGAGGATCGCCGCGTCCAGGGCCCTCTCCGCCTGCACCTGCTTCTCCCGCCGCACCGCCTTCTCCGCCTCGGCCCGCAGCTCCTCCACGGAATCGAAGTCGAGGGACTTCGCGAACTCCGCGTCCAGCTCCGGGAGGTGGAACCTCTTCACCTCCCGCACCGTGAGCTGGAGGTCGGCCTCCTTGCCGGCGTGCTCGGGGACCTTGAAGTTGCCGGGCAGGGTGACCTTCACGGAGAAGGACTCCTCGGACTTCCTCCCCAGGATCTCCTTCGCGATGCCGGGCACCGAGATGCCGGCGAGGACCTCCGAGGGGTGGCGGTACTGGACGTTCTCGGCCTCGATGATCCGCTCGCCGCCGAGCACGACCGCGGCGTCGAGGACGGCGACGTCCCTCTCGGCGACGACCCCGTCCGGGGCCGGCCGGAGCTCCGCCCGGTCCAGGCGGAGGTCCTCGACGGCCTTCTCCACGTCCTGCCCGGAGACCTCGACCGCGGGGCGCCGCACGGTGATCCCCTTGAGGTCGGGGATGGTCACCTTCGGGCGGACCTCCACGACGACCTCGAAGGCGAAGGGCTTCCCCGCCTCCACGACCGCCTCGCCCGCGTCCAGCTCCGGGCGCCCGATGGGCACGAGCCCGTGCTTCTCCATGGCCTCGCCGAAGGCCTTCTCGAGCAGCTGCCCGCGGACCTCGTCGCGGACCGCCTTCCCGAAGCGCATCTCGGCGACCCTCCTCGGGAGGTGGCCGACCCGGAAGCCCGGGACGTGGACCCCGCGGACGACCTCGAGGAAGGCGCGGTCGATCTCCTCGGCCACCCTCTCGGCGGGAACCGTCACCGACAGCTTCTTCCGGCAGGGGCCGGCGTCCTCGACCTTCGCCTCGACCGCGTGGTCGTGGGGGTGGTCGTGCGCATGGCCGTGCGCGGGGTCCTGGGCTGCGGCCGGGGTGGGGGCGTGGGATTCGCTCATGGGCTCTCCGTCGATGGGAAAGGGGCCGAGGATAGCCGCCGCCGCGGGGGCCGGGGAAGCAATCGCCGGGAGCCGGGAGGCGCGCCCCCCGCCCCGCACGCGCCCGGCCGGGCCGGGAGCCCCGCCTCAGCGCCCGCCGAAGGCGTCCTTGAGGATGCCCTCGAGCTCGGCGTCGGCGAGGGTCGGCTTCAGGTCGTATCCCTTGAGCTTCTTCACCTGCTCCTCCGACAGCACCCGGCGGAGGTCGCGGTCCCGGCGATCCTCGATGGTCATCATCTTCCCGAGGTTGCGGATGACGTTGCCCACGGCCTTCTGCACGAGGGCGGCTTTGCGATCCGGGTCCTCCTTCGCCGCGGCCACCTCCTCCTTGATCGCGTCGAGGTCGGCGGTCCCCATGACCGAGGCGATGAGCTCCGCCTCGGCGGCCTGGTAGGCGCTGCGCACGGCGTCGACCTCGAAGGGGGTGAGCCCCATCTCGGCGCCCGCCTCCTCCACGGTGAGGCGGGGCTTCGGGGGAGGCGGCTTCCACTCCGGGGCGGCGCCTCCCCTCTCGGCGATGCGGGCATCGATGAGGGCGACGAGATCGCCGCGGGTGGCGGGAAGGGGGGCGGACGGGTCCGCCGGGCCGGCCGCGGGCGGGTCCCCTGCGGCGCCGGCGGAGGGAGCACCGCCCCCGGGAGCCGGGGGGCGGGGGCCGGACCCGCCTCCCGGCGGGGGGGCGCCCTCCGCTTCGTCGAGGCGCGCCCGGAGCGCCGCGATCTCCCCCTCCAGGCGGAGGAGGGCGGCGTCGCCGGGGCCGGCCGGCGGTCGGGAGGGGGGGGCCGG
>JAKLKS010000018.1:6169-14070 GCA_023150535.1 Planctomycetota bacterium | reverse complement strand
GCCACGGCGAAGGCGACGAGGGCCGCGACGAGGGAGGTGACCAGGAGGCCGGCGAGCCCGGTGGTGCCCTTCACGGGGTGGCCTCCCTCACGCCGGGGGGTTGTTGGATGCGTGGGGACGAGGGGGGAAGGGAGAGCGCCGGCGACCGGGAGGGAAAGAAGCGGAGGTTACTTCTTGGAGAATAGGGATGAGGTGGAAGTTTTACGCCCGTTGAGGGCAACCTCCGCTTCAGTTCAGCATGTCCTCTCGGATGAGGAGAATGGTCGCGCGGGTTGGACGCTCCGGTGACTCTGCTTCCTGAACGATCCTGGTAGGCACCTCCGGGCGGGCCTGCCCCTTGCAGGGCTGCACCCGTGGCTTCAAAGGATCCTAGCACGGGCGGGGCCGTCCGGTGCAAGGAATCGACATCGCCGTCACCTCAGAAGTTGAAATCGTCCTTCCTTCCCGGTCCGGGGCCGGGCTGGGGAGGGGGAGCGGCCGCCGGGGGGGCCGTTGCCTGGCTGCGGGCCAGGTCGTCGGAACGCCGGGCGTGCTCGAGGAGGAGTTCGTGGGTGGGGGTCCGGATCCGCCGGGGCATCGCCACGCGCTCGAAGGCGGCGCGGAAGTTCCCCTCCGTCCACGCCAGCATGTTGAAGACGGCGTCCTCCCCCTCCCGCGCGACCCCGGACCTCTCCACCACGGTGCAGTGGATGATCTGCCCTCCGACGAAGAACATCCTCGCGTTGGCGGCGGGGAGGGTGAGCTCGAGGAAGCCGTCCTTCTGCCCGAGGAGGAAGAACTGCACGAGGTCCGGCACCTGGATGTCCCCGAGCTTCCCGCGGGTGAGCTCCTGGGGCCTCGACCCGTGGGCCGGCTCGGTGGACTTCGGCCCCGCGGAGCCGACGGCCTGCCCGGTCTGCCCCGCGACCCGGGAGAGGATGCGGCGCATCCGGGCCAGGAGCTCGATGGCGTTGAAGGGCTTGACGATGAAGTCCTCGGCCCCCTCCTCGATGTACTTGGCCCTCTCCACGGGGCCGACCCCGGCCGACATCATCACCATGGGGAACTGCTGGACGAGGCCCTGCATCCTGAGCTTCTGGAAGACCTCGAAGCCGTTCATCTTCGGCATGTCGATGTCGGAGAGGATGATGTCGATGTTCCCGGCGATGATCTTCTTCAGGCCGTCCTCCCCGTCGAAGGCCGTCTGAACCTGGAAGCCCTCCCTCTGGAAGAGGATCCTCAGCGTCGAGAGGATGTTGATGTCGTCGTCGATCACGAGGATGCGGGGGCCGGCCAAGGGATCCTCCGGGGTCCGCCCGATAGGGAACGGACCGGCGCAGGGGTGATTCTAGGGCACTCCCAAGCCCCGCCAAGGGATTTCACCCGGCGTCACGGCGGCCGGAGATCGCAACCGCTTGGCGCCCCGAGGGTTGCGGGCGACTGTGGAATTCCCGTGGAGAGGGGCCGGGGGGAGGGGGAAGATGGGGGTCCGCGAGAGTGGCGGAATGGCATACGCGGCGGACTTAGGATCCGCCGGGGCGACCCGTGTGGGTTCGAATCCCACCTCTCGCACCATCGGCGGCCCCGGTGGGGGCGCAGGGCGGCGCCCCCACCTCCCTCCCCCTACCTTGACGACCGTCACCGAGAGGGGGCCTGAAATGTTGAGGAAACTGTAAGGATTACTAGGATGGCCTCCCTGGCCGGCGGCGAGGGGGCCCTCCGCCGGTTCGACGATCCCGGGTCCCGAAGACGGAGTGCGACCCGCCCATGGCGCCCAACGACCCATCCGCCCCCCTCCTCCGCATCGAGAACCTCCGCGTCGCCGTGCGGGGGGATGCCCGGGGCCCCTCGACCGGCGATGCCGCCGCCGAGGGGAGAACCGGCGTTCCCGGAGGGGGCGAGGCCGGCAGGGAGATCCTCCCCGGCCTCACCTTCGACGTCCCCCGCGGGGAGGTCCACGCCCTCATGGGCCGGAACGGTTCGGGGAAGAGCTCCCTCAGCGCGGCGATCATGGGGCACCCCTCCTACGAGGTGAGGAGCGGGAGGATCCTCTTCGACGGCGAGGACATCACCCGCCTCGAGCCCGAGGAGCGGGCCCGGCGGGGCCTCTTCCTCGCGTTCCAGTACCCCGTGGCCATCCCCGGCGTCTCCGTCCACAGCCTCCTGCGCCAGGCCCTCAAGGCGGTGCGGGGGGCGCGGGGGGGCGGCGACCTCGGCCCCCGGGAGTTCCGCGCCCTCGTCAAGGAGAAGCTCGAGGCCCTGGGCATCGACCCCGCCTTCATGACGCGGGGGGTGAACGACGGCTTCTCCGGGGGCGAGAAGAAGCGCCTCGAGGTGCTCCAGATGGCGCTCCTCGAGCCCCGCCTCGCCATCCTCGACGAGACCGACTCCGGCCTCGACGTCGAGGCGCTCAAGGTCATCGCGGCGGGCATCGAGGCGATGCGGTCCCCGGACCGCTCCATGCTGATCATCACCCACTACCAGCGGATGCTCGAGTTCGTCCGCCCCGACAGGGTCCACGTCCTCATCGCCGGGCGCCTGGTCCGCAGCGGCGGACCGGAGCTCGCCGGGGAGATCGATCGCCGCGGGTACGAGTGGCTCGCCCCCGAGGGCGCCGCCGCCCCGGAGGCGGAGGCCGCCGGAAGGAGCCAGGCCCCATGACCGACCCCGCCATCCCGGGGAGCGCCGCCGCCGGGGCGGCCGCCGCCTCCGACGCCGCCGAGGCCCGCGCGATCCGCTCCGACTACAAGTACGGCTTCCACGACGAGTCGAAGCCCGTCTTCCGCTCGCGGCGGGGGCTCGACGCCACCGTCGTGGAGGAGATCAGCCGCATCAAGGGCGAACCGGACTGGATGACGGAGTTCCGCCTCCACGCCTACGAGGTCTTCCGGTCCAAGCCCATGCCGACCTGGGGCGACACGGCGATGCTCGCCGAGATCGACTTCGAGAACATCTACTACTACCTCAAGCCCTCCGACCGCGAGGAGCGCTCCTGGGACGACGTGCCCGAGGACATCAAGCGCACCTTCGACAGGCTCGGCATCCCCGAGGCGGAGCGGAAGTTCCTGGCGGGGGTCACCGCGCAGTACGAGTCGGAGGTCGTCTACCACTCCATCCGCTCCGATCTGGAGAAGCTGGGGGTCCTCTTCTTCTCCATGGACCAGGGGCTCCGGGAGCACCCCGATCTCGTCCGGAAGTGGTTCGGGACCGTCATCCCGCCGGAGGACAACAAGTTCGCGGCGCTGAACAGCGCCGTGTGGTCCGGAGGCTCCTTCATCTACGTGCCGAAGGGCACGGACGTGAAGATCCCCCTCCAGGCCTACTTCCGCATCAACTCCGAGAACATGGGCCAGTTCGAGCGGACCCTCATCATCGCGGACGAGGGATCCTCGGTCCACTACATCGAGGGGTGCACGGCCCCCACCTACTCCAGCGACTCGCTGCACAGCGCCGTCGTGGAGCTCGTCGCGATGCCCGGGGCGAAGCTCCGCTACACCACGATCCAGAACTGGTCCAACAACGTGTTCAACCTCGTCACCAAGCGGGCGGTCGCCCACGCCGGCTCCACGGTCGAGTGGGTGGACGGGAACCTCGGCAGCAAGCTGACCATGAAGTACCCCGCCATCTACCTGGCGGGGGAGGGAGCGCGCGGCGAGGTGCTCTCCGTGGCGATGGCCGGGAAGGGGCAGCACCAGGACGCCGGCGCCAAGATCATCCACTCCGCCCCCCGCACCACCTCCACCATCACCTCCAAGTCCATCTCGAAGAACGGCGGGCGGTCCTCCTACCGGGGCCTCGTCAAGGTCCACCGCGGCGCGGTCGGCAGCCGGGTGAACGTCCGCTGCGACGCGCTCCTGCTCGACCGGGATTCCCGCTCGGACACCTACCCGACCATGGAGGTGGACGAGCAGGAGGTGGCCATCGAGCACGAGGCCACGGTGAGCAAGGTGGGGGACGAGATGCTCTTCTACCTCCGCAGCCGCGGGCTCACCGAGGCCGAGGCGACGCTCCTCATCGTGAACGGCTTCATCGAGCCCTTCACGAAGGAGCTTCCCATGGAGTACGCCGTCGAGCTCAACCGGCTCATCGCCCTGGAGATGGAGGGCTCCGTCGGCTAGGCCGAGGGGAGACATCGTGACCGAGGCCATCGCCGACCCCCTCGCCGCCGCCCTGGAGGACCTCCTCCGGGGCCTGCCGCCGGGCGCCGCCCCCCGGCGCCGGGAGGCCCTGGATCGGTTCCTCGCCGCGCCCCTGCCGGATCGGGCCCTCCACCTCTGGAGGTACACCGATCCGCGCCGCCTGCTGCCCGGCTCCCTGGCGCCCGCCGCCCCCGGCGCCTCCCCGGCCCCGGGGGGGCTCCCGGCCTGCGCGCTCCTCCGGCCGGGGCTCCTGGGCGGCGGGGGCGCCGGGACCGCCCTCCCCGCGGGGGTGGAGGTCGTCGACCTTTCCGCGGCCGCCTCCTCGGGCGCCGCCTCCGACCTCCTGGGGTCCCTCTCCTCGGGGGCCGCGGGGAAGTTCGAGGCCCTCAACCTCGCCCTCTTCCCGGGCGGGGCCTTCGTCCGCGTGGGCCGCGGCCGCCGGCCCGGGGAGCCGATCTCCCTCGTCCACCGCGCGGGGGGATCGGGCACCGTCGCCTTCCCCCGCACCCTGGTCCTCGTCGAGGAGGGGGCGGAGGCGGAGATCGTCGAGGAGTTCGAGAGCGACCCCGCCTCCGACGGGATGGTCCACGCCGTCGCCGAGATCCACCTCGGCCCCGGCGCACGGCTGGTCCACACCGTGGTGAACACCCTGGGCGACCGCGTCCGGGCCTCCCTCGTCCAGAGAGCCCGCCTGGAGGCGGCCGCCTCCCTGACGTCGGTGTCCGTCTCCCTGGGGGGGGCCCTGGCGAAGACCGAGGCCTCGGCCCTCCTCGCCGGCCCGCGCGCCCGCAGCCAGGTGCTCGGGGCGGTCTTCGGGTCCGGGCGGCAGCAGTCGGACCTCCACGTGCTCCAGGACCACGAGGCCCCGCACACCGCGAGCGACCTGCTCGTGCGGGTGGCCCTGCGCGACCGCGCCCGGGCCTCCTACACCGGGAGGCTCCGCATCGCCCGGGACGCCCCCCACTGCGAGGCGAAGCAGGAGAACCGCAACCTCCTCCTCTCGGAGGAGGCGCGCGCCGACTCCATCCCCGAGCTGGAGATCCTCACCCACGAGGTCCAGTGCTCCCATGCCGCCGCCACCGGGCCGGTGGATCCCGCCCAGGTCTTCTACCTGCGGAGCCGCGGCTTCGACGCGAGGGAGGCCGAGAAGGCCATCGTCCTCGGCTTCCTGGAGCCGGTCTTCTCGAGGGTCCCCGGCGCGGCCCTCGCCGACGCCCTGCGGGCGCTCGCCGCGGGGCGCCTGGAGGGCTAGGCCATGGAGCGCT
This sequence comes from Planctomycetota bacterium, assembly GCA_023150535.1. Lineage (GTDB taxonomy): Bacteria > Planctomycetota > JAJSAM01 > JAJSAM01 > JAKLKS01 > JAKLKS01. The sequence goes on along the minus strand of JAKLKS010000018.1, from coordinate 8,687 downwards.
GGATCGAGGTGCCCGGCGCCGGAGCCCTCCGCGAGGGGGGCCGCGGCACCTTCGTCGTGGACGGGTATCCCCTGGTCCTCGCCCGGGTCGGCGGGGCCCTCCACGCCGTGGAGGACCGGTGCAGCCACGACGACGGCCCCCTCGGCGAGGGAGGCCTGGAGGGCTGCGAGCTGGTCTGCCCCCGCCACGGCGCCCGCTTCGACGTCCGCGACGGGAGGGCGCTGCGCATGCCCGCCGTGGCCGCCATCCTCTCCGTGCCCGTGAAGGAGGAGGGCGGCCGGGTGCTCGTGGACGCGGGGGCCCTGTGACCCCCGCCGCCGGGCCGGAGGCCGCCCGCCGCGCCGCCCCGCCCCCGGAGCCGCCCCCCCTCGACGCCGCCCGCCGGAAGGCCGACTTCCCCATCCTCGCCCCCCGGCCCGGGCTCCCCCCCCTCGTCTACCTCGACAGCGCGGCGACGACCCAGAAGCCCCGCTCCGTCATCCAGCGGATCGTCCGCTTCTACGAGGAGGAGAACGCCAACGTCCACCGCGGCCTCCACAGGCTGGCGGAGGCGGCCACCCGGGCCTACGAGGAGGCGCGGGCGGCGGCGGCGCGGTTCTCGGGGGCCGCGGGCCCCGACCACGTCGTGTTCACCCGCAACGCGACGGAGGCCGTCAACCTCGTGGCCAGGGCCTGGGGAGGCATGCACCTGGGTCCCGGGGACGAGGTCATCGCCACGGAGATGGAGCACCACAGCAACCTCGTCCCCTGGCAGGAGGTCTGCCGGAGCCGGGGTGCGATCCTCCGCATCGTCCCGGTCACGGAGGACGGCCGCCTCGACCGGGAGGCCTTCCGCCGCCTCCTGGGGCCGAGGACGCGGCTCCTGGCCGTCTCCGCGAAGTCCAACGTGCTCGGCACCGTGAACCCCGTCGCGGAGATGGCCGCCGAGGCCCGCTCCGCGGGGGCCCGGGTGCTGGTGGACGCCGCCCAGGCCGCCCCGACCGCCGCCGTGGACCTCCGGGCATGGGGGGCCGACTTCGTCGCCTTCTCGGGCCACAAGATGTGCGGCCCCATGGGCATCGGGGTCCTCGCCCTCTCCGGGGACGCGCGGTCCGACCTCCCCCCCTTCCTCTTCGGGGGGGAGATGGTGCGCCGGGTGACGCTGGAGGGCGCGACCTGGAACGACCCCCCCTGGCTGTGGGAGGCGGGGACCCCCTCGGTGGCGGACGCCGCCGGCCTCCAGGCGGCCATCGAGTACCTGGAGGAGATCGGCGCCCCGGCCCTCCACGCCCACGAGGTCCGGCTCACGGCCCGCTGCATGGAGATGCTGGCGGGCCTCGGCGGGATCCGCATCTTCGGCCCCCGGGACCCCTCGGCCCGCCCCGGGATCGTCTCCTTCTGGATGGAGGACGTGCATCCCCACGACCTCGCCCAGCTCCTGGACGCCGACGGGGTCGCCATCCGGGCGGGCCACCACTGCGCGCAGCCCCTCATGGCGCGCCACGGGGTCGTGGCGACGGCGCGGGCCTCCTTCTACCTCTACAACACGGACGAGGACGTGGACGCCTTCGTCCGGGCGGTCCTCCGCTCCCGGGAGATGCTCGCCCCCGGGCCCAAGGGAAAGCACCTGGGGATCTGACGATGCTCGACGACCTCTACCGCGAGCTCATCCTGGACCACTACCGCAGCCCCCGCGGGGCCGCCCCCCTGGAGCGGACGGACCGCCGGGCCGAGGGCCAGAACCCCCTCTGCGGGGACGAGTGCACCGTGTCCCTCCGCCTGGACGGGGAGAAGGTCCTCCAGGTGGGCTTCCGCGGGAGGGGCTGCTCCATCTCCGTGGCCTCCGGCTCCATGATGGCGGGGGAGATCGAGGGCCTGTCCCTGGCGGAGGTCCGGCGGCTGGAGGCCTCGGTGAAGTCCATGCTCCAGGGGAAGGGGCGCGACCCGTCCCTCGACCTCGGGGACCTGGAGGCCCTGGAGGGGGTCGCCCGGTTCCCGGTGCGGGTGAAGTGCGCGCTCCTCCCCTGGACGACGCTCCTGGAGGCGCTCTCCCGGAAGGACCCGGCGGGGGAGCGCGCGCGGGTGACGACGGAACAGGCGGGACCCGGGCCCGGGGGTGCCGCCGGAGGCGGCGGGGGGGGGATCTGATGGAGGTCGGGCAGGGCGGCGCGGCGGCGGGAGGTCCCGGGGGGGGCGGCCCCACGAAGGAGTCGGTCCTGGAGGCCATCCGCCCGGTCCACGACCCGGAGCTCATGATCTCCGTCGTGGACCTCGGCCTCGTCTACGAGGTGGTCCTGGACGCCGCGGGGCGGCGGGCCGAGGTGAAGATGACCCTGACGAGCCCCGGCTGCCCCATCGGCCCGGAGCTCATGGCGGCCGTGGACGGCGCGGCCAGGGGCGTCCCCGGCATCGAGGACGTCCACGTGCAGCTCGTGTGGGATCCCCCCTGGGATCCGACGAAGATGGCCTCGGAGGACGCGAAGGAGAAGCTCGGCATCTGGTAGGTCCCGGCGCGCCGCGGTCGCCGGGGGTCGGAGGA
>JAKLKS010000018.1:0-6134 GCA_023150535.1 Planctomycetota bacterium | reverse complement strand
CGCCGCCGCCCCCGTCTCCGCCCGGGAGGTCGCGGAGGCGGAGGGCCTGTCCGTGGAGTACGTCACCCAGCTCCTGGTCCGCCTCCGCCACGCGGGGCTCGTCCGCAGCGTGCGCGGGAGCCGCGGTGGCTTCCTCCTCACCAGGGACCCCGGGGACACGACCATGGGGGACGTGTCCCGGGCCCTGGGGGAGCCGCTCCTGGAGCGTCTCTGTTCCGCCCACACCGGCACCCTCCAGGCCTGCGTCCACGAGGGGGCCGACTGCGGGATCCTCGACTTCTGGACGGACATCGCCGGGAAGGTCCACGGCGTCCTCGACGGGTACACGCTCCGGGACCTCGCGGAGAGGATGGACCGGGGAGGGGGGCGGAGGGCGGCGGGGGTCCGGGAGGTCTGAGCCGGGCCCTTCCCGGGCGCCCCGCGCCTCCATTTAATGTTGACCCTCCCCCCCGGAGGCGTAGACTTGCCCGCTTCACGACGATTCCGGGGTCCGTTCCCGCGTCCCCGGGTCCGCAGGGCTCCCGGCGTCCCCGGGAGCGGCGGCCCCCGGTGGCCGGGAGGCCGGACCGGCGGAACGGGCGGGAGTAGCTCAATGGCAGAGCCCCGGCCTTCCAAGCCGGATACGCGGGTTCGATTCCCGTCTCCCGCTCCATGTCGTCGGGCCGGGACGGGTCGTCGGGCCGGGAAGGCGGGTCGCAGGACCGGTTGACGGGGACGGAAAGTGCCCCGTGGTCGTCGCCGGCGCGCGCTCTTTTCGACGGAAACGGACGTCGTGACGGACGCAGGTTCGCCCTCGGCCGGACGGCGCTGCAGTAGCTCAGCCGGTAGAGCACGTCCTTGGTAAGGACGAGGTCACGGGTTCAAATCCCGTCTGCAGCTCCACGGGTTCCCGGGAATCGGCCCGGCCGGACGGGCCGGGCCGGGGCGCGGGGCGTCCGGCGCGCGCCGCAGGGCGGGGATCGTCGCGATTCGGGCGCAGGGCCGGACGGCCGGCGCCCGGCGAAGCAGGTCCCCCGGGGGAGGCCCCCGGGGCGAAGGGAAGTGGCGGCGGTGCGGCCCGGCCGCACCGGGTCGTCGCACCGGACGGACGGAAACCACGCAGCACGGAGGAGGATCGCCCGATGGCGAAGGAAGTCTTCCAGCGCACCAAGGAGCACGTGAACGTCGGCACCATCGGCCACGTCGACCACGGCAAGACCACCCTGACCGCGGCCATCGCCCGCACCCTCGCCTGGAAGAACAAGACCAAGGCGAAGGAGTACTCGGAGATCGCCAAGGGCGGCACCGTCCGCGACGATTCGAAGACGGTGACCATCGCCGCGGCCCACGTCGAGTACGAGACCGAGAAGCGCCACTACGCCCACGTGGACTGCCCCGGCCACGCCGACTACGTCAAGAACATGATCACGGGCGCCGCCCAGATGGACGGCGCCATCCTCGTGGTCTCGGCGGCCGACGGCCCCATGCCCCAGACGCGCGAGCACATCCTGCTCGCCCGCCAGGTCGGCGTCCCGGCGCTGGTGGTCTTCCTGAACAAGGTCGACCTCGTGGACGACGCGGAGCTCCTCGACCTCGTCGAGCTCGAGGTCCGCGACCTCCTCAAGGAGTACAAGTTCCCCGGCGACGAGATCCCCGTCATCCGGGGCGCGAGCCTCGCCGCCTACAAGGCGGAGGGGAACCTCGGGCCGGAGAACAAGGACGTGAAGTGCATCTACGATCTGATGGCCGCGGTGGACAACTACATCCCCACCCCCGTCCGCCAGGTCGACAAGCCCTTCCTCATGCCCGTCGAGGACGTCTTCTCCATCAAGGGCCGCGGCACCGTGGCCACCGGGCGCATCGAGCGCGGCCGGGTCAAGATGGGGGAGAACCTCGAGATCGTCGGCTTCTCCAAGGAGATCCGGACCTCGGTGTGCACCGGGGTCGAGATGTTCAACAAGACCCTCGACTCGGGCGAGGCCGGCGACAACGTCGGCGTCCTCCTGCGGGGGATCGAGAAGGAGCAGATCGAGCGCGGCATGGTCCTCGCCCACGTCAAGTCCATCACCCCGCACACGAAGTTCAACGGGGAGGTGTACGTCCTGACGAAGGAGGAGGGCGGCCGCCACACGCCGTTCTTCAACAACTACCGGCCGCAGTTCTACTTCCGCACCACCGACGTCACCGGCTCCATCGCCCTGCTCGGCGGCGCCGAGATGGTCATGCCCGGCGACAACGTCAACCTCGAGGTCACCCTGCACTCCCCCATCGCGATGGAGGAGGGGCTGCGCTTCGCCATCCGCGAGGGCGGCCGGACCGTCGGGGCCGGGATCGTCACGAAGGTCATCGAGTAGGGGAAGCGGGCGGAGCGGCAGGCCGTTCAACGCGGCGTCCGACGGGGCCCCCGGGAGGGGGCCGCCGTCCTGAAGGGAAGGATCGGACATGGCGAGGTCGGAAGCGCGGGAGTACGTGAGCCTGGAGTGCTCCATCTGCGGCAACCGGAACTACCGGACCCAGAAGCGCGCGAAGGGCCAGACCTACAAGGTCGACGTGCAGAAGTACTGCCCGCGGTGCAGGAAGCACGAGCTCCACAAGGAGAAGAAGAAGTAGCCCGCGCCGGGCGGACCCCGGCGGGGGAGCGGACGGCAGCGCAGGCCGGTAGCTCCAACTGGTAGAGCAGCTGATTCCAAATCAGCGGGTTGGGGGTTCGAATCCCTCCCGGCCTGCCAACCGGGCGCAAGGACGGACGCGTCGGACGGTTCGCGGACGCGACGGAACGGAGACAGGACTTGCTGGCGACGGAGGTCAGGATGGCGGAAGGGACGCAGCCGGCCGGGTTCGTGGCCGGGCTCAAGCGCCCCTACAGGCCGGGGCAGGGCGGGCTCACGCGGAGGATCGCCTACTGGACGGGCGTGCTCTTCGCCCTCTGGGCGGCGCGGGACCTCTGGGTGTGGCTCCAGGGCTTCGCCGCCCTCCGGGAGGCGATCCTCCCCGGGACGGCGCTGGCCAGGCTGCCCCTTGACGGGCCGGTCCTGGGCTGGTCGCTGCTGATCGCCGCCGCGGCCGCGGGGGCCGCCTGGGTCTTCGTGGCCTGGTTCCTCAAGAGGCCCTGGCTGGCCGACCTCCTGATCGACACGGAGACGGAGATGAAGAAGGTCTCGTGGCCCGCCCGGGACGAGGCCTGGAACGCGACGAAGGTGGTGTCGGTGACGGTGCTGATCTTCACGGCCGTCCTCATGGTCTTCGACCAGGTCATCGTGCGGCTGCTGGAGCTGCTGACGGGGCTGCCCCTCTAGGAGACCCATGGCGACGGAAGCGATGCGCTGGTTCGTGCTGAGGGTCCAGAGCGGCCGCGAGGACAAGATCCGCGAGGCCATCGAGCGGCGGATCAAGGCCGCGGGCCTCCTGGAGCGGGTCGAGCGGGTCCTGGTGCCCACGGAGACCGTCTCCGAGATCAAGGGCGGCAAGAGGCGCGTGACGCGCAGGAAGATCTTCCCCGGCTACCTGGTCCTGCAGATGGAGATGACGGACGACGTCTGGTACGTCATCCGGGACACGCCGGGCGTCGGCGACTTCCTGGGGGCGCACGGCAAGCCGACCCTCATGGAGCCGCACGAGGTCGAGAAGCTCCTCGGCGAGATGCAGACCGGCGCCGAGAAGCCGAAGCTGAAGATCGACTTCCAGAAGGGCGACAGCGTGAAGGTCAAGGAGGGCCCCTTCGAGAACTTCGAGGGGATCGTGGAGGAGGTCAACCCGACCAAGGGGATCGTCAGGGTCATCGTGACGATCTTCGGTCGGCCCACCCCGGTGGACCTCGAGTACTGGCAGGTGGAGCCGGTCTAGCGGGCGGGATCGGGACGGATCCGGAACGGAGCGCACATGGCGAAGGAAATCAAGACGTACATCAAGCTGCAGTGCCCGGGCGGCCAGGCGACCCCTGCGCCCCCCGTGGGCCCCGCGCTCGGGCAGCACGGCGTCAACATCGGCGAGTTCGTGAAGCGGTTCAACGACCGCTCCAAGGACCAGCCGGGGATGCTGCTGCCCATCGTGATCACCGTGTACAAGGACAAGTCCTTCGACTTCATCATCAAGTCCCCGCCCGCGAGCGTGCTCCTCAAGAAGGCCGCGCAGCTGGCCAAGGGCGCGGCGACCCCGGGCCGGGAGACCGTCGGCAAGGTCACCCGCGCGCAGGTGAGGGAGATCGCCCGCATCAAGATGAACGACCTCAACGCCGCCTCCGAGGAGGCCGCGATGCGGGTCGTCGAGGGGACCGCCCGCTCCTGCGGGATCGCGGTCGAGGGCTGAGCCCCGAGGAGGACGCACCCCGGCGGGGAGGCCCCGCCGGCGGCAGGACGAGCCTGGAAGCATCGCGACAGGACCCCGAGGGAGTCCGCACGACCTGGGGGGAGCGAGGAGGAAACATGCGGACGGGATCGAAGCGCTACAGGGCCGCCGCCGGGAAGGTGGACGCCCGCAGGAAGTACCCGGTGGAGGAGGCGGTCTCGCTGCTCAAGTCCATGCAGGCCGCCAAGTTCGACGAGACGGTCGAGCTGGCCCTCAACCTCGGGGTGGACCCCAAGAAGGGGGACCAGATCGTCCGCGGGTCCGTGGTCCTGCCGCACGGCCTGGGCGGCAAGTCCCGCTCCGTCCTCGTCTTCGCGGAGGGCGAGAAGGCCAAGGAGGCCGAGATCGCCGGGGCCGACTTCGTCGGCGGCCAGGACCTGGTCAAGAAGGTCGAGGGCGGCTGGACGGAGTTCGACGTCGCCATCGCCGTCCCCGCCATGATGCGCTTCGTCGGGCGGCTCGGCCGGGTGCTCGGGCCCGCCGGGAAGATGCCCTCGCCCAAGGCCGGGACCGTCACCGACGACGTCGCCCGCGCCGTGAAGGAGTACAAGGCGGGCAAGGTGGAGTACCGCGTCGACGCCGGGGCGAGCGTCCACGCCCCCATCGGCAAGCGCTCCTTCGACGAGGGGAAGATCCGGGACAACATCCTCGCCTTCGTGGACAGCATCCGGGCCCAGAAGCCCGGCACCAGCAAGGGGGTCTACATCCGCAGCGTCACCCTCTCTTCCACGATGAGCCCGGGGATCGCCCTGGACATCCAGTAGCGCCCCCGGTCCGGAGTCGCCCACAGAAGCCTGTCCCGTTGCGGAGAGCCGACCATGTCCAAGAAGCTGAAGAAGTGGATGGCCGACGAGATTCGCGGTTCCGTCGGGGCCGCCGGCGCCTGCGTCGTCGTGGGCTACAAGTCCCTCGGCGGCGAGGCCTCGAGCGGGCTCCGGGCGCAGCTCCGCAGGTCCAAGGTGGAGCTCACCGTGCTGCGGAACCGGATCGCCGCGAACGCGCTCTCCGACTCGGCGCTCAAGGAGATCCGCCCCCTCATCAAGGGCCCCACCGCCGTCGCGACGGGCGGCGAGGATCCCGTGGCCCTGGCGAAGGCCCTCGTGGACGGCATCAAGGGCCGCCAGGGCTTCGTCTTCCGGGGCGGCTTCGTCGAGGGCCGCGTGGTCTCCGCCGAGGAGATCCAGAAGCTGGCGGCGCTGCCGGGCCGCAGGGAGCTTCTGTCGATGATCGCGTCGGCCGTGGCCCAGCCCATGGCGAACGTCGCCTTCGGCGTGGACGCCATCCTCACCGGCGTCGCGCGCGCCGTGGACGCCGTCCGCGAGAAGGTCGAGAAGGATGCCGGAAGCAGGGCGGCGGCCCCGGAGGCCGGAGGCTAGCCGCGAAGCCGCACCGGAGTGGAAACGTCGTTCGGACCAGGGGAGCGGCCGAGGCCGGCCCCGCGCAGAGGAGGCAGACCCATGTCGGAGAACGTCACCGCGGTCATCGAGAAGCTCAAGGGCATGACCGCCCTGGAGCTCGCGGAGCTCAAGAAGCAGATCGAGGAGGTCTTCGGCGTCACGGCGGCCGCGCCCGTCGCGGCTTCCGCGGCCCCCGCGGCCGGCGGAGCGGCCGCCGCCAAGGAGGAGAAGACCTCCTTCGCGGTGAAGCTCAAGAGCGCGGGCGGGAACAAGATCCCCGTCATCAAGGCGGTCCGGGCGTGCCTGCCGGGCCTCGGCCTCAAGGAGGCCAAGGACCTGGTGGACTCCGCCGAGAAGGGCCCCGCGATGCTGAAGGAGGCCGCCTCGAAGGAGGAGGCCGACAAGATGAAGAAG
>JAKLKS010000189.1 GCA_023150535.1 Planctomycetota bacterium | reverse complement strand
GCCCTCGCCCTGGCGCTCGCCCTTCCCCTGGCCTCCTGCTCGACGGGCGGCGGCCCCGGCGCCCCCGCCACCGAACCGGTCCGGGAGCCGGGCCGCACGGTCTTCCTCCCCCACGCCGGCGTCCCCTTCGACGGCGCCGCCTCCAACGGGGTCTGGTGCGCGACCTTCCCCCTGGCCTGGCACGCCCTGGGGAGCGAGGTCCTCGGCGGACCGCTCCTTCTCGGCTCCCCCGCCCCGGCGGCGCTCGTCGAGGGGATGAACGCGCGCCCCTTCCCCGCGGCCGCCCTCGACCCGGCCTCCCGCGTCGTGGTCGCCGGTCGGTACGGGGACGGGGTGCTCGATCGCATCCGCCGGGAGGGGCGGGAGAAGTTCGCCCTCGACCTCCCGCGCGCCCCCCTCGCGCCGGGGCGGCCGGAGGACCTCCTCGCCTACGCCTTCCTCCGCAAGGACCTCCCCTTCGCCCGTCCCTTCGAGCCCTTCGAGGAGGGGATCGCCTTCCCCGGGGCGGCGGGGCGCGTGCCCGCCTTCGGCATCCACGGGGATTCCGGGGCGCCCGACCTCGCTGCGATGCGGGGGCAGACGACGGTCCTCTTCCACGGCGCGGGGAAGGACGGCCGGGACATGGCGCTGGAGATCCGGACGAAGGGCGGGGACGTCCTCCTGCTGGCGGCGGTCCCCTTCGCGGGGGACCTCGAGGGGACCTGGCGCTCCCTCGCGGGGGTTCCGCGGGCGGCGGCGGGGCCGCTCCGGGAGGGCGAGGTGCTGGCGGTGCCGAAGGTCCACTTCGACCTCGCCCACCGGTTCTCGGAGTTCCTCGGGGCGCCGCTGCGCAACCCGGGCTTCGAGGAGTTCCGGGTGACCGAGGCGATGCAGTCGGTGCTCCTCCGGCTCGACGAGGCGGGGGTGCTGCTCGAGTCCGAGGCGGTGGTCGAGGCGAAGCTCTCCCTGGAGCCGGAGAAGCGCCGCTTCGTCTTCGACCGCCCCTTCCTGCTGGCGCTGCGGGAGGCGTCCTCCGCGGAGCCCTACCTCCTCCTCTGGGTCGCCAATCCCGATCTGATGCCCCGCTGACCGGTACGGAGCCAGGCTCCCGTTCTTCACCCGGCGGCGGCCGCGCCGCCCTATCCTCCCCTCCATGTGCGGCCGCTACACGCTCGGCATGACCCCCGCGGAGGTGCTCGCCGCCCTCCGCGCCGAGGGTCCCCCTCCCGACCAGCCGCCCCGCTGGAACGTGGCCCCCACGCAGGCGGTGATCGTGGCGGTGATCACGAACGAGGGGGGGCGGAGGCTCCGGCACATGCGCTGGGGGCTCATCCCGCGCTGGGCGAAGGACCCCGCCATCGGGAACAGGCTCATCAACGCCCGGGCGGAGACGCTGGCGGAGAAGCCCTCCTTCCGGGACGCCTACCGGAAGCGCCGGTGCCTGATCGTGGCGGACGGCTTCTACGAGTGGCGGAAGGTCGGCGGGAGGAAGGAGCCGGTCTGGATCCACCCGGTGGACGGCGGGGTGCTCACCTTCGCGGGGCTCTGGGAGACCTGGAAGGGGCCCGACGGGGCGACGGTCGAGTCCTGCACCATCGTGACGACGGAGGCCAACGCCCTCATCGGGACCTTCCACCACCGCATGCCGGTCATCCTCCCGGAGGAGGCCCGGGACCGCTGGCTCGACCCGGCGCCGCGGGAGCCGTCCGAGCTCGCGGACCTGCTCGTGCCCTTCCCGCCTGAGCGGCTGGCGCTCCGCACGGTGACGACCCGCGTCAACAGCCCGGCGCGGGAGGGGCCGGACCTGCTCGACCCGGCGCCGCCGGCGGAGGGCGGGGGCGACAGTATTACAGAGTGATACGGTCACCCCCGGACGCGGATCTCACGGCCGCGCCGACCAGGGCTCCACCACCCCGACCACGGTCCGCGGGCGGTCCGCGGCGATCGCCCCGAGGACGCCGGCGGCGATCTCCGCGTCCGTGAGCCAGCGGGAGCGGTCCCCCTCCCGCACGAAGCCGAGGATCACCTCGCGGTAGGAGAGGCCGGGGAGCGCCTCGAAGGCGGCGCGGCGGCCGGGGTCGGGGCGGGAGGGGTCGGCGGCGGCGGAGCCGAGGACGTGGAGGAAGCGCCCCCGCACCCTGCGGGCGGCGGCGAGGGGGGCGTCGGGCGCGGAGGAGTGGATCCAGGCCACGGCGAGGTCGAAGGGCCCCCGGGCGGCGACCGCCCCGTCGAGCGCGGCGGCGAAGGCGGCCGGGTCGCCGTAGTCGGCGGCGGCGGGGTGGATCGAGGCGGCCGCCACGATCCCGGGGCGGCGGGCGACGAGGGTGACCTCCCGGTCCCGGGCGAGGGCGAGGACCACCGCCCGGAGCATCCCGGTGCCCCCCACGACCAGCGCGTGGCCCCGCTCCATCCTCCCCCCGGAAAATCATAAAAACGGGACGGGTTCGTTCTTAAAGCAGTTCCGCCAGCGCCCGGGCGACCTCGGGGCGGACGACGTCCTTCCGCCAGCCGAGGGTGAGGTCGGTGTTGTCCATGGGCTTGGCCGGCTTCCAGGCGGCGGCGCCGGCGGCGCGCATGGCCTCCTCCGTGAGCGGCTTCCCGCGCAGGAGGTCCTCCGCCGCCCTCGCCCGCAGCGGCGCCGAGCCCACGGCCCCGAGCACGATGCGCACGTCCTCCACCAAAGGCTCCGGCCCCCCGCCGGCGAGGCGCGCCCAGACCGCCGTCCCGAGCACCGGGAAGTCGAAGGAGCCGCGCCGCCGCACCTTCCGGTAGACCGCCCGCCACCCGTCCGGCGCCGGGAGCGTCACCGCGGTGAGGAGCTCCTCCGGCCGCTTCGTCGTGAACTTCATCCCGTCGTCGGCGTAGAGCGCCGCCACCGGGATCGACCGCTCCCCCGCCGTCGACCGGAGCGTCACCTCCGCCCCCAGGGCCACCATCACCGGCGCGAGATCGCTCGACTGCACCGCCCAGCAGCGGGGCGACCCCGGCGCCACCCAGCAGGTGTCCCCGTCCTTCTTCATGCAGAAATCGATGGACCTCCGCCACTCGAAGGTCTGGTCGTAGTAGTTGCAGCGGGTGTCGAGGAGGAGGTTCCCCCCCAGCGTCCCCATGTTGCGGAGCAGCGGCGTCGAGATGGTCGAGGCCCCGTGGGCCACGGCGCCGTAGGCCGCCAGCAGGTCCCGCTGGGACTCGACCTCCGAGAGCCGGAGCCCGGCGCCGAGGCGGAGCCCGCCCCCCGGCCCCGCCGCCACCCCGCGCAGCACCGGGAGCGCGGCGATGTCGATGACGACGGCGGGCGTCTCCTGCCGCCGCTTCATGTTCGGCCAGAGGTCGGTCCCCCCCGCCACGAACTGCCCCGCGGGGCCGGCGTCGGCCCGCATCCGGATCGCCTCCTCCAGGCCGGCGGGGCGGAGGTACTCGAAGGGCGGGAGGCGGAGCACTACTTCCCCCCCGGGATGTGCCCGCGCACGCCGCCCGCGCCCACTTCCTGCTTCTTCATGTCCCGCCCGTCGCCCCCCTCCCAGGGGGGGAGGACGCGCGTCACCTCGCCGTAGTCCGCCGCCGGCAGGCCGGCCGGCCCGTACCGCCCCTCCTGCCCCGCGGCCAGCCGCTGGAGCGCCTTCAGCACCTTGGGGGCGGAGACCGGGATCTCGTCCACCCGCACCCCCACCGCGTCGAAGACCGCGTTGGCCACCGCGGGCATCACCGGGAGCAGCGGCCCCTGCCCCGCCTCCTTGCCGCCGAAGGGGCCGTTGGGGTCGGGGTCCTCGACGAGGATCGTCTCGACCTCGCACATCTCCCGGGTCGTCGGGGACTTGTACTCCAGCATCGAGGGGAACTTGTGGACCACGCCGCGGTTCCCGCGGTAGGCCATCTCCTCCATGAGCGCCTCGCCGAGCCCCATGTAGACCCCGCCCTCGACCTGCCCGATGGTGGTCGTGCGGTTGATGGCCCGGCCGACGTCGTGGGCGATCCAGATCCTCGGCACCTTCACCTCGCCGGTCTCCGGGTCCACCTCCACCTCGGCCACGCAGGCCTGGTAGGAGTAGGCGGGCGAGGGGCCGACGCCGGCCCCGCGGAAGCGGGCCGGGGAGCGGGGCGGGGTGTAGGAGCCCACGGTGCCGAGCGTCCCGTGCTTCGCCTCCGCCGCGATGCAGGCCTCCTGGAAGGTCATCCCCTTCGCGGGGTCCTCGAGGTCGAAGACCCGGCGGTCCTCGAGGGCGATCCGCTCCGCGGGGACGCCGAGCTTCTCCGCGACCGCCCCGGCGACGAGCGCCCGCGCACGCTCCGCGGCCTCGACGGCGGCGTTGCCCATCATGAGGGTGACGCGGCTCGAGTAGGAGCCGAGGTCCACGGGGGTGAGGTCGGTGTCCCCGGTGACGACGCGCACGTCCAGGGGATCGATGCCGAGCACGTCGGCCACGCAGCCCGCGAGAACGGTGTCCGACCCCTGGCCGATGTCCGTCGCCCCGCAGAAGGCGGTCACCCCCCCGGAGCGGTCGAGCCGCAGCTGCACGCCGGAGTGCGGGAGCGCGTTCCAGTAGATGGGGAGCCCGGCGCCGCTGATGTAGGAGGAGCAGGCGAGGCCGACGCCGCGGCCCCGCGGCAGCTTCCCGTGCTTCTCCCGCCAGCCGCTCCGCTCCCGGACCTCCTCGAGGCACTTCCCGAGGCCCATGGAGCCGACCTGGAGGAAGTTCGCCGTGAGCGAGTTCGCCGGCTGGAGGTGGCGGAGGCGCATCTCCAGCGGGTCGAGCCCGAGGCGCTCCGCGATGCGGTCCATGTGGACCTCGAGCGCGAAGCGGGGCTGGGGGGTCCCGTGGCCGCGCTTGGGGCCGCAGGGGGGCTTGTTGGTGAAGGCGCGGAGCCCCTCGAAGCGGTAGCGCGGCACGCGGTAGGTGACGGTCTGGAGGGCGCCGGTGTAGTAGGTCGAGGCGACCCCGTAGGAGCCGTAGGCGCCGCCGTCGAGCTGGGTGCGGAAGTGGAGGGCGGTGAGGGCCCCGTCCCTCCTGACCCCCGCCTTCACCGACATGAGGGTCGGGTGGCGGCCGCGGTGGCAGTAGAAGACCTCCTCGCGGGTGAGGCCGATCTTCACCGGGCGGCCGGTCAGGAGCGCGAGCTTCGCGACGACGATCTCGTGGTTGAAGGGGTCGCTCTTGCCGCCGAAGCCGCCGCCGTTGGGGCAGGCGACGACGCGGACGTGGGCGGCCGGCATCCCCAGGACCTTGGTGAGGGCGCGGTGGAGGTAGTGCGGGGTCTGGGTGGAGGACCAGATGCAGAGCTTCCCGTCGGGGGTCTTCACGGCGAGGGAGGCGTGCTGCTCCAGGGGGAGGTGGGTGTTCCCCTCGAAGAAGTAGTTCTGCTCGACGATCTCGTCGGCCTCGGCGAAGCCCTTCTCCGTGTCGCCGAACTCGAGGTGGATGCGCTTGTGGACGTTCCCGGCGTCCCCGTAGTCGTGGATGAGCGGCTCCGGCGTCCGGAGGGCGGACTGCACGGAGTCGATCTCCGGGAGCCGCTCGTAGTCCACGCGGATCGCGTGGGCCGCCTCCAGGGCCTGCTCCTCGGTCTCCGCGGCCACGGCGGCGACGGGGTCGCCGATGAAGCGCACGCGGTCGGGGCAGAGGGCGTGCTCGTCCTGGGACACGGGGAGGATGCCGAAGGGGGTCGGGAGGTCCCTCCCCGTGAGGACCGCCTTCACGCCGGGCATGGCCGCGGCGGCGGCGGTGTCGATGGCGAGGATGCGGGCGTGGGCGTGGGGGGAGCGGAGGAGCTTGCACCAGAGCATGCGCGGGAGGGCGAGGTCGTCGGCGAAGAGGGTGCGGCCGGTGACCTTGTCCGGCCCGTCCACCTTGAGGTAGGCGGTGCCGACGACCTTCCCGGGCTTCCTAGGCGCCACGGGGGGGCTTCTCCCGGGCCATGCGCTCGGCGGCGAGTTCCACGGCCTCGTAGATCTTGAGGTAGCCGGTGCAGCGGCAGAGGTTGCCGGCGAGGGCGTCCTTGAGGCAGGGGCGGTCGGGGCGGGGGCGGTCGGCGAGGAGGGCCTTGGCGGTCATGAGGAAGCCCGGGGTGCAGTAGCCGCACTGGGCGGCGCCGAGTTCGACGAAGGCCTGCTGGAGGGGGTGGAGTTTCCCGCCCTCGGCGAGGCCCTCGACGGTCTCGACCTTCGTGCCGACGGCGTTGAGGGCGAGGAGCAGGCAGGAGAGGACGGGCTTCCCGTCCACGAGGACGGTGCAGGCGCCGCACTCGCCGAGTTCGCAGCCGTGCTTGGTGCCGGTGAGGCCCATGCGCTCGCGGAGGACCTCCAGCAGGGTCTCGTGGGGGAGGAAGGGGACGTCCTTCGTCTCGCCGTTGACGGTGAGGGGGTGGAGGACGGTCCTTCCGCGGGCGGCGCGGGTCGGGGGGGAGGTCACCCGGGGAAGGTATGCGGGGGTGGGGGGAGGCGCAAGGATTCGGGGTCGGGGGAGGGGGGCGGGGGGGCGGGGGAGACCGTGGAGCCGAGGAACCCTGCTCGCCAACAACCCTGGAAGCCGCGGCCCCATGGGAGGCTCACGGAGTCCTCCTCGCCCCTGCCCGCTCCGAAGTCCCTCCCGCCGAGGCCCGCCTTCCCCGTCTCTCCTGCCCCATCCACCAGGCGAGCTCCCCGAGAGGCCTCCCCCCCGCCGCCCCCCCCGGCCCCCCCTCCGCCGTCCGGGCCGACGCCCCCCCCGAGAGGGGGCTCCCGCCATGGCCGGCGGCCGCCGCGGCGGCCCCGGCTTCCTCCATCGACGGACGGAACGGCACTCTCGATCCGAAGAGGTGGTTCAAGTGTCCCTCCACGGAGAGAAACGGAATCCGCCCCGAAATCCCGACACGGAATCTCCCCGGAAATCCGCGATGCCCCATCCCCGCGAGAAGCGTATCCCCGGCGATACGGACTCCGCCGCCGGAGCCCCCGGTCCCTACTTCTTCGCCTCCTCCTCCGCCTTCGCCTCCGCCTCCCGGAGCAGCGTCCGCGCCTCCTCCCACTCCCCCGTGAACCGGACGTCGCTCCCCACCACCTGCCGCAGCGCGAAGGCCGCGTCCTCCCACTTCTTCCGCGCCGCCAGCGCCTTCCCCTCCCGCAGCGTCTCCACCTGGAACTTCATCTCCTTCTCGATCTCCGCCCACCGGGCCGGCATCTCCTCGGCCAGCGCCTTGCGCAGCGCCGCCGCCAGCGCCTTCCCGGAGACCTTCGCGTCCTCGCTCCGCCAGAAGATCGTCCCGTCCGGGGCGCAGAGGAGGAGCGCCGGCGTCGTCGTCACCTTCGCCTCGGCCACGAGGTTCGCCTCGGAGTCCTTCGTGTTCACCTCGACGCAGTGGAACAGCGGCGCCGTCCGCACGAAGGCCTCGTCGTCCAGCGGCCCGCCGCAGAACTTCACGATCCGCTTCCCCCGGTCCCCGTCCTCGTGGGGCCAGTGGAAGTAGACCAGCACCGGCTTCTCGTTGTTCCGCGGGAGGTCGAGCCCGCGGAGGAGCGGGCGCTCCGGCTTCCTCTCCTCCGCGGCGGCCGTCTTCCCGTCCCCGTCCTTCGGATCCGCCGCCTTCCCCCCCGGCTCCGCCTTCCCCCCGGGGACCGCGTCCCCCGCCGGGACCGCGTCCCCCGTGGCGGTGCGCACCCGGAGGATCTCCCCCACCCAGTTCACGGTGAGGAGCGGGTCCGCCATGGCGGGACCCGTGGTCGTGGTCCGCCGCCCGCCGATGCCGCCGCCCGTGGGCACGCCCGCGGAGGATCCTCCCCCGCCTCCGCCGCCGCATCAGCCGGCGTCGGCCGGCGCGGGGAGGGAGAGGAGGGCCGCGGCCCCGAGGGCCGCGAGGGCGAGGCGGTGGACGCTGGCCATGGATGCTCCTCCTGGACCGGTCCATTGTGCCCCCCACCCCCGCGGATGCAAGGCCCGCCTCCCCGTCACGCCCCCGTGACCCCCGTCCTCCTTCCCACCCCCGATTCGTTGCCCGCCCCCGAACCCCCCACCTAGAATCGCCGCTTCACCGTCGGATGACGGCCCGGAACTCCGGCCCGGGACGGGCATCCCCCCGAGGAGGCCTCCATGCGCCGCACCCCGCTGTACGAAGTCCACCCCGCCCTCGGAGCGACCATGGTCGACTTCGCCGGCTGGGAGATGCCGGTCCAGTACGTCGGCGGCGTCGAGGAGA
>JAKLKS010000188.1 GCA_023150535.1 Planctomycetota bacterium | reverse complement strand
GGGCAGGAGCTGCCCCGGGAATGTGCGGAAAATTCACCTTTATTTTCGCCGACTTGGGTCGGGTTCGGTATGGCTACATGAACCCCGCGAGGGTGTCGAGGGGGTCGTTGCGGATCTCGGCGTCGAGGTCGAACGCGATGCCCCGCAGGAGAGGGACGTCCTTCCTCTCCCCGAGGATGCCGAGGCCGGTGACGGCGAACATGCGGAGGTAGCCGGTCTCCTTGCGGTCCGCCGCGAACCGCAGGAGGAGCCGCGCCGAATCCCGGTTCCCGATCATCCCGAGGATCCGGCAGGCGTGGCCGCGGGCGAGGATGCTCGTGGCCCCCTTCGCGCAGGCGGCGACCCGGCCCGGCGCCTCCCGGTCCCCGAGGAGGCCGAGGGCGGTCCCGGCGCCGTTCTTGAGGAAGGGGTCCCAGTCCGTCGTGACCACCTCGAGGAGCGGTTCCGCCGAGGCGCCGTCCCCCAGGAGGCCCAGGGCCAGCATGCACCACCGCCGCACCTCCCGCGGGCCCTTGCCGAAGGCCACGGCCCGGAGGTCGGGCGCGGCCGGGGCGTGGCGGAGGAGGCCGAGGGAGAGGGCGAGCGCGCCGCGCAGGTTCGGGTCGTTGCCCGTGCGGAACATCCGCAGGAGCTCCGGCGCCGAGGGGGCGTCCCCCGCGATCCCCAGGGCGAGGGCGAGGAAGGGCGCGTCCACCCGCGCCGCCTCCTCGAGGGTCCCGCGGAGGGCGAGGACCGCCTCCGGGCCGCCGATCCGGGCGAGGGCCATGTCGGCGTGGACCCGGACGCCGAAGTCCCCGTCCCCGCGGGAGGCCTTCACCAGCGAGGAGTGGAGGAAGGCGTCGAGCGGGGCCTGCCCGGAGCGGCCCAGGATCCCGAGGGCGATGGCCGCCCCCTGGCGGACGACCTCGCGCCCCTCCTCGTGGAGCATCATGGCGATCTCCTGCCGCCCCAGGGTCCCGGGCGCGCCGAGGCGGGCCAGGGAGACGAGGGCGAAGGAGCGCACCGATGCCTCGGCCTTCGAACCGTCGGGCATCCGGCCCCGGATCACCCCCTCCAGGGGTCCGACGGCCGAGGCGTGGCGCAGGATGCCGAGCGCCGCGACGACGCAGCACTCCGTCTCCGTCCTCCTCCGCACGCCTCCCACCCGCCGGGCGTCGCTGGCGGGGTCGAGGTAGGAGAGGAGCGCCTTCCCCGCCTCCTCCCCGCCGATGATGCCGAGGCCGAGGGCGGCGAAGCCCCGGGTCCGCTCGTCCTCGCGGGGATCGAGGAGGAAGGCCTGGAGGTGGAGGACCGCGAGGCCGTCCCCCACCATGCCGAGGGCGAGCACCGCGGCCTCGCGCACGTCCCGGTCCCTGTCGGAGAGGAGGGGCTGGAGGTCCATGAGGGTGCGGGGGAAGCCGATCTTCCCGAGGGCGAGGAGGGCCGCGGAGCGGACCTCGGGGTCCTCGTCCCGGAGGGAGGCCGTGAGCACCGGCAGGACCTCCGCCTCGAGGAACTCGCGGGCCGTGGGGCCGCCGTCCCCCGGGGCCGGGGCGTCCGCCCCCGCGCCGCCTTCCGGCCCGTCGCTCACCCGTCCCCGCGGACCGTCCCGCTCCCGGACCCGCCTGCGGAGATCGACGTACTTCTCCCCGTTGACGTCCCACCAGCGCTCCCAGGCCGTCATCTCCCTCCGTTCGGGGGGCGTGGGGACGGGGACGCGGGGGTCGAGGATCTCGGAGTCGGGCGGGATGCCCACGGGGTTCCTCGGCTGGTACTGGCCCCCGTGGGGGAGGGCCGCCGCCGGGAGCAGGAGGAGGGCGGCCGCCGCCGCGGCGGCCGGGAGACGGACGGCGCCCGCCCTCATGACACTCCCCTCCTCCCTACAGGAACGTCCGGATCTCCTCCAGCGGCCCCACGGGCAGCAGGAAGTTGGTGTCCGCCGCCATGTCGGCGAGGACGGGGACCGGGCTCCGGTCCGCGAGGACGCCGAGGCCGGCCACGGCGTGCATCCGCAGGGGCATGGGGGCCGCCCGGTCCTCCGCGAGCCGTAGCAGCACCGCGCGGGCCTCCCTCCCCCCGAGGACCCCGAGGAAGTAGCAGGCCTGGGAGCGCTCCTGGACCCCGCCGCCGCCGGTGGCGGCGGCGACGAGGGGCGCGACGGCGGAGCGATCCCCCAGGGTCCGCAGGCAGCGGGCCGCGGCGAACCGCAGCAGGGGGTCCCGCTCCTCGAGGAGGGCCGTGCGGGCCGCGGCGGCGGCCGGCTTCCCGCCGAGGAGGCCGAGGGCGGAGAGCGCGTGGGCGCGCGTCTCGAGGAGCCCCTTCCCCGCCAGTTCCAGGAGGTCCCCCTCCGCGGGCGCGTGGCGCATCATCCCGAGGGCGAGGGAGAGGGCCCCCCTCCCCTCCTGGCTCCCCTCCTCCCGGAGGGCCGCGAGGATCGAGGGCGCGCAGAGGACGTCGCCGCGGCGGCCGAGGGCGAGGGCGGCGTGGAGCCGATCCTCGCCGCGGCCCGTCCGCCAGGTCTCCCGGAGGAAGGCGAGCGCCGGCTCCCCGCCGAGGTCGGCGAGGGCGTGCAGGGCGAACCGCCGCGCGGAGGCGTCGGAGTCGGCGCGGGCGACCCGCAGGAGGGCCTCCGTCGCCGCGGGGTCCCCGGGGACCGCCGCCATCCCCAGGGCGACCGCGCAGGTCTGGCGGAAGCGGGCGTCCTCGTGGGCGAGGCCCTGGAGCAGGAGCGGAACGGCCCCCCGGTCGCCGAGGCGCGCCAGGGAGATGCCGGCGAGGCAGCGGCACTTCGGGGTGAGGAGCGACGGGGAGGCGAAGAGCCTGCGGAGCGGGACCGCCGCCGCCGGATCCCCCGTCCGGCCGAGCCCGGTGACGGCGCAGGCGAGGACGTCCTCGCTCCTCCGCAGGCCGCCGACCCGGGCCCCGTCGGCCGCGGGGTCGAGGAACTCGACGAGGAGCGCCGACGCCTCCGCCCCGCCGGTCAGGCCCACGGCGAGGGCGGCGAAGCCCCGCATCCGGTCGGTCGTGCCCGGGTCGAAGAGGACGTCGCGCAGGGCGTCGAGGGCGAGGGGGTCCCGGATCAGGCCGAGGGCGAGGAGGGCCGCGTCCTTCACGTCGGGGTGGTCGTCCCGGAGGGCCCCGTGGAGGGGCAGGAGGGATCGGGACTGCCCGACCTTGCCGAGGGCCACGGCGGCGGCGGAGCGGACCTCGGCCTCGGGGTCGGCGAGGGCCCGGGTGAGGGCGGGCAGGACCTCGCGGAGGACGCTGTCCGCCTCCGGTGCGGGAGGCGGGACCGCGGGCGCGGCCGGCGGATCCCGGGAGGCGCCCACCTCGGCGAGACCGCTTCCCGTGGGCACGGCCCGGTCCTCCTCCTCGGGGAGGCGGCGCGCCCCTTCCAGGGTGCGATCGCGAACCGCCCACCACCAGGCCTCCCAGCCGAGAGCCGTCGGAGTCCTCCCCTTCTTGCCCGGGTCGCCGGTCTCCTCCGGGGGCGCCGCGGGGGAGCGGTACTGCCCGCCGTGGGCGCGAGCGGGAACCGGCAAGGCCCCGAGGAGGAGGGCCAACCCGACCGCCATACCGTACCCGACCCGCGCCATACCGTACCCGACCCGGATTGGCGGCGGATTCGGGGAGAATCCGGCGCCCGGGACGGAACGGTCTCGGATCATCTGCCCTCCCTCTCCGGTGCCGGATTTTCCCCGAACTCGCCGCCGATTTGGGTCGGGTACGGTATGGCTACATGATCGAGGCGATCTCGATGAGGGGGTCGACGATGGACGCGTAGTTGCCGTCGATCCCCACCTGCGTCAGGAGCGGGATGAGGCTCCGGTCCGCGAGGTTCCCCAGGGCCGCGGTGGCCGACATCCGCACGACGCTGTTGTCCTTGGCGTCCTTCGCGAT
The DNA here is from genome assembly GCA_023150535.1 of Planctomycetota bacterium. Lineage (GTDB taxonomy): Bacteria > Planctomycetota > JAJSAM01 > JAJSAM01 > JAKLKS01 > JAKLKS01. The sequence continues at coordinate 4,299 of JAKLKS010000188.1, read as the reverse complement.
GGCCGCGAGCGGTTCGAAGGACCGGGGGTTCCCGACCTCGCCGAGGAGGCGGCAGGCGCTGGAGCGCACGTAGACGCTGGTCCCCTCCTTCGCCATCCTCTCCAGGAGCGGGACCGCGCCCGGGTCCTGCAGGAGGCCGAGGCAGGTGGCCGCGGCCATCTTCACGCCCACGTCGTTCTCCTCCTCCACCACCTTCCGCGCGTCGGGGACGGAGGCGCGGTCGTCGAGGAGCCCGAGGGCCAGCAGGCAGTAGCCGCGGAGCCCCCGGTCCCCCTGGTTGAAGGCGAGGCGCCGGAGGTCCGGCGCGACCTCCCGGTCCCCGGCGAGGCCGAGGGCGAGCGCGAAGCCCCCCAGGAGATCGGGCTGCTTCTCCTCCCGGAACCGCTTCCGCAGGACCGGGACGTACTCCGCGTCGCCGCCCAGCGCCACGGCGAGGGCCGCCAGCGGGAGGTCGATCCTCGGCCCCTTCTCGAGCACGCGCCGCACCGCCGCCCGCGCCTCCTCGCCGCCGATCCGGGACAGCCCCATGAGGGCGAACTGCCGCGCGTTGATGTCCTTCTCCCCGAGGGAGGCCGCCGCCAGGGCCTTCACCACCGCGTCGTCCCCGGGGCGGCCGAGGATCCCCAGCGCGATGGCGGCGGACTGCCGCATCGGCTCGCGGGCGTGCTCGAGCCCCTGGAGGAGGAAGGGGATCGCCTCCCGGTCCCCGAGGCGGGCGAGGGTGACGGCGAGGAAGGAGCGCACCTGGGGCTCGAAGCGGGTCCCGCTGGCGTAGTCCCTCCGCAGGGCGGGGATCACGTCCGGGTCCCGGGCGAAGCCGAGCGCCGTGAGGGCGGCGGCCTCGGTGTAGGGGGTGCGGTGGATCCCGCCGGCCCGCCGGGCGTCCGCCGCGGGGTCCAGGAAGTCCATCAGGATGGCCGAGGCCTCCTTCCCGCCTACGAGGCCGATGCCGACGGCGGCGAAGGAGCGGGTCCTCTCCTGCTGGGCGGGGTCGAGGAGGATCCCCTCCAGGTCCTGGAGGACGAACCCGTCCTGGAGCATCCCCAGCGCGATGACCGCACCGTCCCGCACGTCCCGGACCTCGTCGTAGCAGGCCTTCCTCAGGTCGAGGATCGAGCGGGGGAAGCCCATCTTCCCGAGGCCCACGGCGGCCGCCGAGCGGACCTCGGAATCGGGGTCCCGCAGGAGGTCGGTCATCACCGGGAGGACCTCGCGCTCGAACAGCTTCCGGCGGTCGAAGGGATCCGCCGCCGCGGGCTGCTGGCCCCCGGTCGCGGCGCCGAGGCCGCCGCCCGCGGTGAGGGCGGGGGCGTCCCGGCCGCGCACCCGCTCCCGGAGCTTGATGTACTTCCAGGCGTTGGCGGCCCACCAGGCCTCCCAGTCGGCGGAGGAGGTCGGCGGGGCCACGGGGCCCGTGGGGTCGGAGGGGGTCCTCCCGCCGGGGCCGCGGTACTGCCCGCCGTGGGCGAGGGCCGGCGCGGCGGCGAGGCCGGACAGGACGAGCACGAGGCAGGTGGCTGTGACGCGACGCATGGCGCACTCCCGCAGCCCCGGTGCGGGGCTTCTGTATGCTAAGGGAGACGGCGCCGTTCACAAGGGCGGCGCCCCCCCCTGCGCCTCCCGGCGATCCCGGAGCCCCGCCGCCATGGCCGACGACGCCTCCCCCGCCCCCTCCGCCCCGCCTCCCCCCCCGGCGGCCCGAAGCCCCTGGAAGCGGAGGATCCTCCTCGGGTGCGGCGGGCTCCTCCTCCTCCTCGGCCTCCTCCTGCTCCTCCTCCCGGCCATCCTCTCCTCCTCCCTCGTGCGGGGGAAGGCCGAGGCGGCGCTGAGCGCCGCCGCCGGGCGGAGCCTCACCCTCGGCGGGATCTCCATCGACTGGGGGACGGCCGGGGCGAGGGACCTCGTGGTGCGCTACGGACCGGCTCCCACCGATCCGGTCCTCCTCCGCGTCGGCGAGGTGCGGGCCCCCGCGGGGATCACCGCCGCCTTCGCCTCCCGGTACGACCTCGAGACGGTGCGGATCCTCCGGCCCGAGGTGCGGCTCGACCTGCGGGAGTTCGCGAAGCCGGCGGCGCCGGCCCCGGCCCCCTCCGCCGGGGGCGGCGGGAGCGGCGGGCCCGGCGGGGGCGGGGCAGGGGGCGGGGGCGCCCCGATCCCCCCCTTCTCGCTGAAGGTCGAGATCCGCGAGGGGACCCTCATCCAGGTCGGCCTCGACGGGAAGGAGACGGCCCTCGGGACCTTCGACGGCGACCTCGCCGCCTCCGACGCGGGACCCGCCACGGCGGTCCTCCAGGCGAACCTCGGCCCCCGGGGGAAGTTCCGGGTGGAGGTGCAGGGGACCCCCTTCCGGGGCGGGCGCCCGCTCCCCCCCTCGGCCCTGGAGGGGACCGCCGCCCTCGTCCTCGACTCCCTCGACCTCGGGCTCCTCCTCGAGGCGGCCCGGGCCGTCGGAGCGGGGGATCTCTCCCGCCTCGAGGGGACCCTCTCGGGAAAGGGCTCGGTGCGCCTCCTCGAGGGATCCCTCGAGGACGGGAGGATCGAGGGGGCCCTCCGGGGCCTCGCGGCGGAGGGGGCCGCCCTCGGGGAGGGGGTGCGGATCGCGGAGCCCTCCCTCGACTTCTCCTCGGGCTTCCGCCGCGGCGCCGACGGGCAGGTGGAGGTGCGCGATCTCCACCTCGCGATGGAGCGGCTGGAGGTCCGGGGCGGGGTCGTCCTCCCGGCCTCCGGGGGCGCGCTCCAGGGGAGCGTGGAGGCCTCGGGCGACGTCCGGCGGCTCGTGGCCCGGGCGAAGTCCCTGGGCATCGACTTCCCGGGGGACGCCTCCGGGGAGTTCCGCGTCGAGGGTCGCGCCGAGGGGACGGCCGATGCGCGGCGCTGGTCCGGCTCCGCGGCCTTCTCCACGCTCATGGTCTCCCCCGGGCCCGGGCGGGCCCCCCTGGAGGAGCCCTCGGTGGCGCTGGACTTCGACGGGGTCCTCTCCGGCGGCGTCCTGCGGGTCGATTCCGGCACCCTCCGCTCCCGATCCCTCGCGCTGGAGGCGAAGGGGAGCGTCTCGCGGGAGGGGCCCTCGGATCTCTCGGTGACGGGGACCGCGCGGCTCGCCCGGCTCGCCGACGTCGCCCGGGGGCTCGGCGCCTCCCTCCCCGGGGAGATCGCGGGGGACGCCGCCCTCGACCTCCGCCTGCGCCGCGCCGCCCCCGGGGCCGGGGGCACCGCCGCGGCCGACGAGGCCCGGGGCACCGTCGTCGTCACCGGCCTCTCCCTCACGCCCCCCGGCGAGGGGGCGCTCCCGGTGCGCGAGGAGCGGTTCGAGGTCTCCTTCGACGCCCTCCCCGGGAAGGAGGAGGTGGAGGTGCGGTCGCTCCGCGTGAAGGGGGCCGGGCTCTCGCTGGAGGCCTCCGGGCGCTGCGCCGCCGACGGCGGCAGCGGGAGGCTGGCGGCGGTGGCGGCGGAGGCGGACCTCGCGCGGATCGCGGCGGTGGCGAGGGCCTTCGGCCGGGAGCCCCCGGTCCGGCTCGCGGGGGCGCTCTCCTTCACGGGCCCGATCTCCTGGTCCGGGTCCTTCGCGGAGGCGGGGACGGAGGCGGGCGTGCTGGAGGTCCGCGACCTCGTCGCCGTCCTCCCGGCGGCGGAGGGGACCCCCGAGCGCACCCTGCGTGAATCCTCGATCCGCGCGGTCCTCGACGGCACCGCCTCCCGCTCCGACGCCGGGATGTCCCTCGCGCTGAAGGGGCTCACGCTCCGCGCGGAGGGGCTCGAGGCGGCCGCCTCCGGCGCCGTCGCCGCCGACGGGACCCTCTCCCTCGGGACCTCGGGGACCCTCGGCCTCGCCGCCGCGACGCGCCGCCTCGCGGCCCTCGGCCTCCTCGGGCAGGAAGAAGACCGGGGCGTCCTCGATGGCCAGGGCCCCGGTGAGGCGGGTGGCGGAGCCCGGGACCATCCACGCGATCCCGGCGGAGGCCCCGAAGTCGGACCGCTCCCCCTGCCCCACCACCAGGTCGGCCAGGCCGTCGGCGTCCAGGTCCACCCGGCCGGTGAAGGCGGTGATCTCCTGGTCGGCGTCGGCGGCGGGGACGGTGATCACGGCGTCGGCGTCGGCGAAGGCGACCTCGCCGGCGAGGTCCGGGGAGCCGTAGAACAGGGCGAGGCGCGCGGCTCGACCGGCCTCGGCGTCCCCCGGGGAGAGCACCGCCAGCTCGCTCAGCCCGTCGCCGTCCAGGTCCCCGATCAGGGAGATCCGGGCGCCGACCCGCTCGCCGCAGTCCAGGCCGGTGACGGTGAGGGAGGCGTTGGCGGCCA
>JAKLKS010000187.1 GCA_023150535.1 Planctomycetota bacterium | reverse complement strand
ACGAGCCGACCCACCCCGCGGTCCTGCGCCTCATCACCCGCGTCATCCAGGCGGCCCGGGGGCAGGGCATCGAGGTCTCCGTCTGCGGGGAGATGTCGGGGGAGCCCCTCTTCTCCTGCCTCCTCCTCGGGCTCGGGGTCCGGACCCTCAGCATGAACACCCGGTCCATCCCCGAGGTGAAGCAGGTGATCCGGTCCGGCACCATGGAGGCGGCGTGGCGCATCGGGAGGGAGGTCCGCGAGCTCTCCGATTCCGACGCCATCCGGGAGTGCCTGAGGCAGCGGATGCGGGAGTTCGTCCCCGTCCTGTTCTAGGCCCCCCGGGGGGCGGCGGCGCCTCCCCCGGGAGCGGGCGCGCCCCCCCCGCTTCCCCGATCGCTCCCCGTCACGGCCCCCCCGGGCCCGCCGCAACCCCAAGGAGTAGAGGCTTTTGGATTGACGCGGGGGGGGACCCGTGCGCTACATTTCGTCCGTCGCCAGCCGTGCTACGGGCTGGAAGCGCCCCGCAGGCCGTGCGCCGGTGCCTGCCCGGGGCCGATGGAAGGAAGCCGGGGCGGCACGGTTTCCCGCGCGCGCCGCGGGGGCCGGGCGGTCGGCGAGGACTCGGGAAGGCAGCGAGGGGCAAGGACGCCGGCGGAAAGAGGTAGGGGAGATCGATGTTCAACAGAACCCGACGCCTCATCGGCCTCGACATAGGCTCGAACTGCGTCAAGGCCGTCGAGCTGACCAACACCGGCTCCGAGGTCATCCTGACCGGCTACGGCCAGGCCGAGATGGTCTCGGAGGGGTCCAAGGCGGACGCCGTGGTCCAGGCCACCCGGGGCTTCAAGACCCGGCGGACCGTGAGCTCCGTCTCCGGCAAGTCGGTCATCGTGCGCTTCCTCAACATGGCCAAGACCGCCGACGAGAACCTGATGAACGTCATCAGGGTCGAGGCCGACAAGTACATCCCCTTCGACGTCGAGGAGGTCGTCCTCGACGCCCAGCGCATGCCCGACGCCGCCGCCGGGGACGACATGCGCGTCCTGCTCTGCGCCGTGAAGCGGAGCCTCATCGACGAGCACGTCGGCCTCCTCCAGGGCGTCGGCCTCCAGCCCGAGATCGTGGACGTCGACTCCTTCGCCCTCGGCAACGCCTACGAGCTCCGCACGCGGCTCTCCGCCCAGGTCGAGGAGGGGGAGCGCACCGTGGCCCTCGTGGACGTGGGCGCCAACAAGACCAACGTGAACATCCTCCGGGGCAACGTCTCCTTCTTCATCCGCGAGATCTACCTCGGGGGGGACGACCTCACGAGCAGCATCAGCAAGCGCCTCGGGATCGAGCTGCACAGCGCCGAGAACCTCAAGCGGGAGCCCGGCGAGAACGCCGACCAGCTCCGCGAGGCGGTCATCAGCAGCATCGAGGACCTCGGGAACGAGATCCACCTCTCCCTCGACTACTTCGAGAACCAGTTCGACAAGTCCGTGGACGAGGTCTTCCTCTCCGGCGGGGCCTCCCGCCTGAAGTTCCTCGGGGAGGCCTTCGAGAAGATCTTCGAGAAGCGCGTCCGCACCTGGGACCCCACCGAGAACATGAAGATCGAGGAGGGGACCGTGGACGCGCTGAAGCTGAAGGAGAACGGCCTCCAGATCGCCATCGCCGTCGGTCTCGGCGCGCGGATCCTCAAGGACTAGGCCGGAGAACCCCAGACCATGATCAAGGTAAACCTCCTCCCCCTCGAGTACCGCAAGGCGGAAGCCACCCCGCTGAAGCAGTTCTTCGCCACCGTGGGCGCCGTGGTCCTGGCCGCCATGGCCGCCACGATCTGGGCCTGGGTCTTCTTCGCCAAGCTCGAGCCCGCCCGCGAGGAGGTGAAGGTCCTCGAGAACGAGATCGCCGGGCAGAAGGGCGGCCTGGAGTACACGAAGAAGCTGGAGACCCGCGTCAAGGACCTCCAGTCCCAGTACCGCAAGATCGACGAGGTGGCCAAGAGCCGGGTGGTCTGGTCCCGGAAGATCGACGAGATCTGGGAGCTGGTCGTCAACCCCAAGGCCGCCAACCGCTACGAGGTCTGGCTCAAGTCCCTCTCCTGCAAGGTCGCCCCGACCAAGAACTCGGGGGGCTCCCTGGAGTTCGCCGGCACCTCCGCCGGCTCCCAGGTCTACCGCCTCGCCGACTTCCACGAGGACGTCGCGACCTCCCCCTTCTACGCGGACTTCCAGAGCATGACGGCCCCCTACGGCCTGCGCGAGCCCCTCACGGGCGAGGACCGGGATCCCAAGGAGGGCTGGACCTTCAACTTCTCCCTGGCGCTCAAGTCCCTCGACGACATCTCGAAGTCCCGCAAGACCGAGCTCGAGGAAGCGGGGAAGAAGTGACGGCCGCGGGAGCGGCGGGACCGGCGGTTCGGGCGGGACGGCACCTGGCGGCGCGCGGCGCGGGAGGCGACCTTGGCTAAGCTGAACGACAACCAGAAGTCGCTCCTCATCCTGGGAGGGGGCATCCTCTTCGCCATCGGCTTCGGCGTCCTCGCCTACCTCCACTACGGGGACTACCGGACGGTCAGGGCCGACATCGAGGCCAAGACGAAGACCCGCGACGAGAACAAGGTGCGGATCGACAAGGCGAAGTCCCTGAAGTACGAGGTCGTCGCCTACGGGAAGATCGTCGAGGACAACGCCGCCATCCTCCCGACCGAGGACTACCTCAACGCCTTCGTCCGCGACCTCTCCACCCTGGAGAAGGAGACGGGCGTCAGCATCAAGGCCCTCCCCCGGTACGTGCCCGCGAAGGACCGCAAGGACCCGACCATCACCAAGAGCCAGATGAAGCTCCAGCTCTCGGGCTCCACGCGGAACTTCCTCCAGTTCCTCAACCAGCTCGAGAACCGGGAGCGGCTCGTCAGCGTCACCGACATCCGCGTGAACCCCGCCAACGAGAAGGAGGCGGCCGCCAGCGCCGACCCGGAGCACGAGTACTCCCTCACCTTCGAGGTCTACAAGTACGACCCGGGCAAGCAGAAGCAGGACCAGCTGAACCTCATCTCCGAGGCGGAGATCATCCAGCTCCGGGACGACAAGCAGGTGAAGGACATCCTCAAGAACGACGGCAAGCCGACCTACCTGGAGCGCTACCGCCTGCTCCGCGTGAAGGAGAGCCGCCGGGACCCGTTCCTCGACCCGCGCCGCCGGACGGGCAAGGGCGTGGCCGACACCTCGGGGGACGGCGGCAAGGAGCAGGAGGTCGTCCGCCTCGAGCAGCTCCTCATCCTCGTGGGCAAGGCCCAGGTCGAGCTCCAGGGGTACCGGGAGGCGGAGAAGTCCCGCAGCGACTTCCTGCGCCTCGCCGCCGCCAAGCGGGCCTTCGTCGGCGCCAAGGAGGCCCTCGAGCAGGAGCTCACCCAGGTCTCCGCCAAGAGCCCGGAGTTCAACAACCGCGACCTCCAGGACCGCTACGCGCTGGAGGTGAAGCGCCCCTACGAGCAGCTCCTCAGGGACTCCGGCGACATCACCACGCGGGAGGGCACGCAGCCCATGGTCCTGACGGAGGAGATGTGCCGGACCCTCCGCGCGGACATGAAGGCGATCATGGACGCCCGGAAGTTCGGCGAGGCGGTCGAGAAGTGGATCAACATCGACTCCGTCGTCCGCGAGGCGGGGAAGAAGGTCGAGGACGGCGCCCGCCCCGTCATCGAGGAGATGAGGAAGATGGGGGAGCACGCCCAGTTCCAGTCCCTCCTCTCCCAGAGGAAGATCTCCGTCCAGGGCATCGTCCGGATGAGCAAGCGGGCCGAGGAGGTCGAGGCCGGGAAGCCGGCGGAGGTCTCCGCCGCCATCATCAACGGGCGCTTCCTCAAGCCCGGCGACTACCTCGAGAAGGACCTCGCGTTCCGCGGGGTGGAGCCGGACGGACGGCTCCTCTTCTCGCTCCAGAAGCACGAGGTCGATTTCGTCCAGCCGCAGCCGGAGCTCCTCCAGCAGCAGAACCCGGTGCTGGAGCAGCAGTAGGTCGGGGACGGGCAGCACCACAGCAAGACAGGGCAAGGACGGCCGCCCCGGGCGCCGCAGAGGCGCCGGGGGCCAACGGTCGGAACCGCAGGAGGGAATGGCAATGAAGAAGTGGGGCAGCCGCACGATGGTGGCGGCCGTGGCGACGGCGGCCTTGCTGGGGTTGGCCGGTCCCCTGGCCGCTCAGGATCCCGTTTCCGGGGGCGATGCCGCCGCCGCGGGCGGGCCCTCCTCGGGCACGGTGACCTTCGACGTCCGGGAGCAGCCCATCAAGGGCGTGATCGAGGTCTACATCCTCAAGGCCTCCAACACGAACATCGTGGTGGCGCCCGAGGCGGAGAAGGAGCTGGTCACCTTCAAGGCGGACAAGATGCACTGGAGGTCCGCCCTCGAGGAGATCGCCATCCGCACCAAGTGCACCGTGGAGAAGGTGGGCGACTACCTCCGCGTGGAGAAGCCCCCGCGGGTCACCTGGTCCTTCGAGCAGGCGGACATCTCCAAGGTCATCCGGACCATCGCCGCCGTGTCCGGGGCCAACATCGTGACCGACCCCGAGGACGTCAAGGGCATGGTCACGGTGAACCTGCGCGACGTCCCCTGGAAGCGCGCCCTGTCCGCCATCGTCTCCTCCAAGGGCTACGCCCTCGTCGAGGAGGACGGCGGCATCATCCGCGTCGTCTCCTCGGGCAAGCTCAAGTCGGAGGTGGAGACCCGCGTCCGCCAGCTGAAGTACCTCCGCCCGCCCCCCGACTACACCCCCAAGCTCGGGTCCACGACCTACGTCGAGAAGACCGGCCAGAAGCAGAGCGGCGACGTCGAGAAGACCTTCACCATCATCACCTCCCTGCGCGAGGCCCTGAAGCCCGAGGGGGACCTGCAGTACATCAACAACACGAACTCCTTCGTGCTGAAGGGCACCAAGCCGAAGCTCGCCCAGGTCGAGTCCATGCTGGACGCGCTCGACCGCGAGCCCATGCAGATCTTCGTGGACATGCAGTTCATCTCCACGCGCAACCAGGATCTCTTCCAGATGGGGCTCGGGCCCGGAGAGAACGGCATCACGGGCTCCATGACGATGGCCCGCATCGAGGGCGGCGTGCGCCTCCCCTTCAACACCGGCTCCGGCGGGTTCGAGGACTGGTTCATGGTCGACGACCTCCCGGCCATCGGCGACTGGAACCCCGTCACGTCCTACGGGAACCTGGACTTCAGCAGCACGAGCATGGTCCTCAAGATCCTGAAGAACGACACCAAGAGCCGCGTGGTGCAGGCGCCCAAGCTCTTCGTGCTGGACAACCAGGAGGCCACGATCTTCGTCGGCGAGTCCATCCGGTACGCGCAGTCGGAGGCGTCCTCGAGCCAGTCGGGCACGCTGCAGTTCTCCGTCCGCGAGGCCGACAACTCCCCGGTCAACACCGGCTTCCAGCTCCTCATGGTCCCCCACGTCATCCCCGACTCGAACAAGGTGATGATGACCCTCGTCCCCACCCAGAACACGCTCACGGGCTCCTCCGCGGAGCTGCCGGGCTTCGACAAGTTCTCCGTGGGCGGCGGGCTGGCGGAGCAGACGATCTTCCTGCCCCGGGAGGCCTCCAGCACCCTCATCACGACCCTCGTCTGCGAGCACGGCAGCACCGCCGTCCTCGGCGGCCTCATGCAGGAGAACCAGTCCATCTCGACGAACAAGGTCCCGTGGCTGGGCGACCTGCCCTTCCTCGGGTACCTCTTCAAGGTGGAGTCGAAGTCGAAGGAGACCCGGAGCCTGATGATCTTCCTCACCCCCTGGCTCGTGAAGGACGCCACCAAGCAGAGGGAGGCCCTGGAGAACGAGCTGCTGCGGCGCGAGCCGGGCCTCGAGGACGAGTGGTCGCGCCTGATGATCGGCGCGGAGCTCGGGCGCAACCTCGAGGTGGACATGCCGGGCGCCGCCGGCGAGCCGGCCAAGGAGAAGGTGACGGACAAGGGGGCCGAGAAGGCCCCCGTCGCGCCGGAGAAGAAGCCGGCCGGCGGCAAGTAGCGGCACCGAAGAAGGAAGGCGGATGAACGGGGGCCCCCGCGGAGACGCGGGGGCCCCTTCGATTCCCGGCCCGGCGCCCGCGGCTACACTGGACCCGGCCCGCCGCGCCCCCGAACCCATGGAACCCTGGACCCGCGTCCGCGTCGTCTTCGGCAAGGAGGGCCGCCTGCGCTTCCTCGGGCAGCTCGACCTCGGCCGGACCCTGGAGCGGGCGATCCGCCGGTCGGGCCTCCCGGCCCGCTTCTCGGAGGGGTTCAACCCCCGCATCCGCCTCTCCTTCCCCTGCGCCTCGCCCACGGGGATGGCCTCGCGGTGCGAGATCGTGGAACTCCAGGTCGCCGCGCCCGCGGGGGCCGCGGAGGTGCGGGAGGCCCTGCGGCGGGAGATGCCGGAGGGGCTGCCCGCCCTCTCCGCCGAGCCGGTGCCCGCGGGGGAGCGCCTCTTCCTCGAGGCGGCCGCCTACGCGGCCCGCCCCCGGGAGGGGGAGCCGGGGATCCCCGGCGGGGAGGAGGCGGTCGCGGCCCTCCTCGCCCGCCCGGAGATCCCGGTGGAGCGCCGCGGACGGCGGGTGGACCTCCGCCCCCTGCTTCTAGACCTCCGGGCCGAGGGGGGGGGGATCCTCGTCCGCCTGCGGTTCCTGGAGAGCGGGGCCACGGCCCGGCCGGAGGACGTCGTGGGGGCCCTCGGGGCGCCCGCGGCGGGGTTCCTGTTCGAGCGGACGGGGATGTCGGCGCGGCTGCGCGGTCCCCGGGGGGAGAGCGTCCGGGAGTACGGGGGGCCGGCGTGATCCGGCGGCTCCTCTTCGACCTCGAGGACCCGGAGGAGCAGAGGGCCGCCGTCATCGAGGACGGGCGCCTCGCGGAGCTCGCCTTCGAGGGCGGGGGGCGGCCGCGGCGGCAGGGGGACGTCTACCTCGGGCGGGTGCTCCGGGTCGAGCCCTCCATCGAGGCCGCCTTCGTGGACATCGGGGCCGAGAGGCCCGGGTTCCTCCACGCCTCCGACGTGATGCCCCTGTACGCCGACCCCGGCTCCGACCTGGCCGCCTTCGCCTCGCGGCCCCGGGGGCCCGGGGCGCGCATCGGCGAGCTGCTGCAGGAGGGGCGCCGGGTCCTGGTCCAGGTGGTGCGCGACGCCGTCGGGAGCAAGGGGCCGACCGTCACCACCTACATCTCGGTCCCGGGGCGGTGGCTCGTCCTCATGCCGAGCCTGGAGCGCATCGGCGTCTCGCGCCGCATCGCCGACCCCGGCGAGAGGGAGGGCGCGCGCGCCGCCATGGCCGCCCTCTCGCCCCCCCCCGGCCTCGGCTTCATCGTCCGCACCGCGGGGGCGGGGCGGCCCCCGGAGGACCTCCGGCGGGAGATGGAGGCCCTCCACCGGGTCTTCCTCGGGCTCGGCGAGCGCTGCCGCGCCGAATCCCCGCCCCGGCTCCTCCTCCGCGAGGGGAGCCTCCTCCTCCGGACCCTGAGGGACTGGCTCGCCTCGGACGTGGAGGAGGTGGTGGTGGCCGGGCCCGGGGCGATGGAGGAGGCCCGGACCTTCCTCGCCGAGGCCTCGCCTCCCTGGGCGGCGCGCCTGCGGGAGCACCGCGGCCCCGCACCGCTCTTCCACGCGGAGGGGATCGAGCCCGCGGTGGACCGCTGCTTCGAGCGGCGGGTGACGCTCCCCGGCGGGGCCTTCCTCCTCGTCGAGCCGACGGAGGCCCTCGTCTCCATCGACGTGAACTCGGGGAAGGCCACGAAGGCCGCCGACCAGGAGGAGACCTCCCTCCGGGTGAACCTCCAGGCGGCGGAGGAGATCGGCCGGCAGGTGCGCCTCCGGGACCTCGGGGGGATCATCGTCGTGGACTTCATCGACATGCGGGAGGAGGCCCACCGGACCCTCCTCCACGAGGCCGTGGCCCGGGCCTTCGAGGGGGACGGGGAGCGGGTGCGGTTCACGGCGCCGAGCGAGTTCGGGCTCGTCCAGATCACGCGGCGGCGCTCGGGCCCGAGCCACCGCCAGGCGCTCCACGAGGGCTGCCCCTCCTGCCGGGGGAGGGGCGTGGTCCGCTCCGACCCGAGCGCCGCCCTGCGCGCCCTGCGGGAGGCCCGGGCGCTGGCCGCCGCCGGCGGGGGCGGGGAGATCCTGCTGCGGGCCGCGCCCGGGGTGGCCGGCTGGCTGCGGTCCCGGCGCGGGGAGGCGCTCCATGCCCTCAGGGTCCGCGTGGAGGACGCTCCCGGGATGCCCCCCGGGGGATTCGAGTTCGGGGAGGGGGGGGCGGGACGGCCG
>JAKLKS010000186.1 GCA_023150535.1 Planctomycetota bacterium | reverse complement strand
GCCGGCCAGGGGCCGGCGCCCGCAGGTGAAGAAAGCGAGCCTGGCTCCGTACCCGTCACCGGCGCGGCCTCCACGAGGGTCAATTCCGGCAGCATCTTCCCCGGCTGCGCGACGTCGAGCTCCTCGAGCTTCCGGGCGGTGACGAGGAGCCTCGTCTCCATGGACCGCATGGCGTCGTTGTAGGCCCCCACGGCCCCCTCGAGCCCCCGCCCGACGCGGTTGAAGTGCTCCGCCATCACCCGCAGCCGCTCGTAGAGCTCGCGCCCCAGGGCGTGGATGCGCTGGGCGCCCTCCGCGATCCGCTCCTGCTGCCAGCCGTAGGCCACCGCGCGCAGCAGCGCGATGAGCGTCGTCGGGCTCGCCGGGATCACGCGCTGCTCCACGCCGAACTCGATGAGCGAGGGGTCCTTCTGGAGCGCCGCGCTGAAGAAGGTCTCCCCCGGGAGGAACATCACCACGAACTCCGGGCTCGCCTCGAACTGGTCCCAGTAGGCCTTCCCCGAGAGCGAGCGCATGTGCTCCCGCACCTGCCGCGCGTGGTCCGCGAGGCGCGCCTCCCGCCCCGCGTCGTCCTTCGCCTCCAGCGCCGCGAGGTAGCCCTCGAGGGGCGTCTTCGCGTCCACCACCACGTTCTTCCCCCCGGGGAGGTGGACCACGAGGTCGGGGCGCAGCCGCCCGCCCTCGGACTCCGCGCTCGGCTGCTCGTGGAAGTCGCAGTGCTCCAGCATCCCCGCCATCTCCACGACCCGGCGGAGCTGCATCTCCCCCCACCGCCCCCGGACCTGCGGCGCGCGGAGCGCCGTCACGAGGTTCGCCGTCTCCGCGCGGAGCGCCCCCTGCCCCGCGGCCAGGGCCGTCACCTGCTCCCGCAGCGCGCCGTAGGCCTCCGCCCGGGCCTTCTCGACACCCTGGATCGCGGCGTCCACGCTCCTCAGGGAATCGCGGATCGGCTTCAGCGTCTCGTCGATGGCGGCCTGCCGCGACTCCAGGTCCTTCCGGGCCGCCGCCTGCATCCCCTCGAAGCGGGACCCCGCGAGGTCGAGGAAGGCCTGCGTCGAGTGCCGCAGGGCCTCCGCGGAGAGCGCCTGGAACGCCTCCCGCAGCCGGCGCTCGAGGTCCTCGTGGAGCCGGACCCGCTCCTCCATCCGCTCCCGCTCCGCGCGCAGCTGCTCCTCGAGCCGCGCGGCCCGCTCGGAGGCCTCCGCCGCCCGGGCCGCGGACGCCTCCGCGGCCCTCCGGGAGCGCGCCTGGGCCAGCATCCAGGCCACGGCGCCGCCCGCCGCGCCGCCGAGGCCCAGGCCGAGCGCCAGGGAGAAGCCGTCCAGGCTCACGCCCCGCCCCCGCTCCCCGCGTCGTCCCCGGCGTCGGGGCCGATGCCCCAGCGCTCGAGCTTGCGGTAGATGGTGGCCCGGCTGATGCCGAGGCGGTTCGCCGCCTCCTGGATGTTGCCGCGGGTCGCGTCCAGCGCGCGGAGGACCAGCCGCCGCTCCTCCTCCTCCAGGGGCCGGATGTCCCCGGGGCGCGCCGGCGCCGGGCGCGCCTCCCCCGGGGCGGGGGCCGGGCCGCGCTGGAGGGACTCGACCACGGCATCCGGCAGGCTCCCGAGCCCCACCCGCTCCCCGTCCTCCATGATGACCGCCCGCTCGACGAGGTTCTCGAGCTCGCGCACGTTCCCCGGCCAGGGGTAGGCCTCCAGCGCGCGCCGGGCCTCGGGGGAGAACCCCAGCACCGGCCGCCCGTGGCGCTCGCGGAACCGGCGCAGGAACTCCTCGGCGAGGAGCATCACGTCCCCCTCCCGCTCCCGCAGGGGGGGGAGGCGCACGGGGAAGACGGAGAGGCGGTAGTAGAGGTCGTCCCGGAACTCCCCCGACGCGATGGCCGACCGGAGGTCCCGGTTCGTCGCCGCCATGACCCGCACGTCCACGGGGTGGGACCCGATGCCGCCCACCCGCTGGATCCGCCGCTCCTGCAGGACCCGCAGGAGGCGCACCTGCAGGGCGGGGCGCAGCTCCCCCACCTCGTCGAGGAAGAGGGTCCCCCCGTCGGCCTCCTCGAAGCGCCCCCGCCGCAGTCCCGTCGCCCCCGTGAAGGAGCCCTTCTCGTGGCCGAAGAGCTCGCTCTCGATGAGGCCCTCGGGGATGGCCCCGCAGTTGATGGCGATGAAGGGCCCGGTGCGCCGCCCGCCGTCGGCGTGCACCGCCCGGGCGGCCACCTCCTTGCCGGTGCCGCTCTCCCCCTCCAGCAGCAGGCTCACCTCGCTGGCCGAGGCGCGGCGCAGGAGGTCCACCGCCTTGGCCATGGCCGCCGACCGCCCGAGGAGGGCGCCGAAGCCCTCCCCCCGCCGCAGCTCCCTGGCCAGGGCCTCGACCCGGGTCTGGAGGGCGCCCCGCTCGGCGGCGTTGCGCACGGAGGCGACGAGGCGGGTGCGCTCGAAGGGCTTCGGGACGTAGTCCACGGCCCCGAGCCTCATGCACTCCACGATGTCCTCGACGCCGGAGCGCACCGTGAGGACCACCACCGGGGTCCCCGGGCGGATCGCCTCGATCCTCGGGAGGAGCACCCTCCCGGGGATGTCCGGGAGCAGGAGGTCGAGGACGACGGCGGAGGGGGCCTCCTCCTCCAGGAGGCGCAGCGCCTCGGCCCCGGAGGAGGCGGGCACGGTCTCGATCCCCTCCTGGCCGAGCTCGTGGGCCACCAGCCGCAGCATGGCGGGATCGTCGTCGACCAGGAGCACCCTTCCGCTCACCGCACCTCCGGACCCGCGGGGGGAATGGTAACCCGGGCCCCCCCGTTCCCGGCCCGGCCGCCGGGGGGGGGCTCCGGTCCGCCGAGGAGGGCCTCCGCCTGCCGCACGGAACCCTCCAGCATCCCCACGATGGCGCGCAGGGCCTCGGGGCTCCCCCCCTCCAGGTGGGTGTCCTCGGCCTCGCCGGCGTGGATCGTGACGATGGGAAAGCCGTAGGACCCGCCGGAGCCGCGGAGGTCGTGGGCGAGCTTGCGGAAGCGCAGGCCCCGCTCCCCGCCCGGCTCGGGCGCGCCGCCCGCGAGGAGGTCCGCCATCTCCCTCGCCATGGCCGCGGCCTCCCGGAGGAAGAACCGCCGGAGTTCCAGGAACTCGGGATCGTCCTGCGGACGGATGGCGTGCATGCCCCTCATGGCGCGGGGCCCGGGGCCCCGGCGGGAGTCTAGATCCCGGGGCCCGGGGCGGCCCGGGTTTCCGGGCCCGGCCTCCCCCCGAGCAGCCCCCCCACGGCCTCGGCCCTGTGGTCGAAGATCCTCTCCAGCGACCGCCGCACGAAGAGCGCCCGGGCGAGGGTCCCCAGGGGCCCAAGCGGGACCTCGTAGTCCACGCGGTCCGTCACCAGGGTCCCCCCCGGGACGGCGCGGAACTCGTGGAGGTGGACCCATGTGCGGTAGGGGCCGGTCACCTGGGAATCCACGAAGCGGACCCCCGGTTCCCAGAGGTCGATGCGGCTCCGCCAGCGGAGGGGCACGCCGAAGAGGGAGAGCCGGTAGTCGATGAGGGCCCCCTCGTGCATGGGAATCGGCCGCGGGGTGAGGATGCGGAAGCGGAGGAACCCCGGCGTGATCCGCTCCAGGTTCCCGGCGTCGGAGAAGAAGGCGAAGACCTCCGGGAGCGGCCGCGGGAGGAACTGGGTGCGCTCCAGCCGGAAGGTCCGCCCCGCCATCAGACCGAGGCCCGCAGCGCCCCCTCCACCTCCGGGTGGCGGAAGGAGTACCCCGCCGCCAGCGCCGCCCGCGGCACCGCCCGGGTCGAGGCGAAGAGGATGTCGGCGAACTCCCCGAAGGCGAGGCGCAGGCCGAAGCGCGGGGCGGGCAGGATCGCCGGCCGCCGGAGCACCCGCCCGAGGGCCCTCGTGAACTCCCGGTTCGTGCAGGCGCCGGGGGCGGCGGCGTTCACCGGGCCGCGCATCCCCTCCTCCCGCGCCGCGTGGAGGAGGAGGCCGACCACGTCCTCCACGTGGATCCAGGGCATCCACTGGCGACCGTCCCCCAGGGGGCCGCCGAGGCCGAGGCGGAAGGGCAGGAGCATCCTCCGGAGCGCCCCGCCCCGGCCGAGGACGACGCCGATGCGCAGCATCACCGTGCGGACGCCGAGGGCCTCCGCGCCCCGGGCCATCTCCTCCCAGTCCCGGCAGACCGAGGCGAGGAAGTCCGCCCCCGGGGCCGCGTCCTCCGCGAGGACCTCGTCCCCCCGGTCCCCGTAGAAGCCGACGGCGGAGGCCGCCACGAGTACCCGCGGACGCCGCGGGAGCGCGCGCAGCGCCTCCACGAGGTGGCGGGTCCCCTTCACCCGGCTGTCCCGGATGCGGGCCTTCTTCTCCGGGTTCCAGCGCCCCTCGGCCACCGGGTCCCCGGCGAGGTGGAGGACCGCCTCCACGCCCTCGAAGGCCTCCGCCGGGGGAGGGCCCCCCTCCGCGTCCCAGGGGAAGGGCTCGGCGCCCGGCAGCGCCGCCCGCGCGCGGGCGGGGTCGCGGCTCAGCACCCGGGGGGCCTCGAGGCGGCGGACCAGCTCCCCGCCGATGAAGCCCGTGGCCCCCGTCACCAGCGCCTTCATGGAACCCCCTCCCGCGGCCGCAACGCCCCCCGCGCCGGACACCCTACCCGGCACCCCGAGATTTGTATAAATATTTATCTGTACAAATTCCCCCTCCCCGGCCACCTTGACGGGGGGTCCGGGGTGCGTCATCCTGCACCGCCGGCCCCTGCCGATCCAACACCGAGGCCCCCCATGCCCCCCGCCGCCCCCGCGCCCGCCGCCCCCTCCCCCCGCCCCCTGCGCATCGGCGTGTCCGCCTGCCTCCTCGGGGAGGAGGTCCGCTACGACGGGGGCCACCGCCGGGACCGCTGGCTCACGGACACGCTCGGCCCCTTCGCCGAGTTCGTCCCCGTCTGCCCCGAGGTGGAGCTGGGCCTCGGCGTGCCCCGCCCCACCATCCGCCTGGAGCAGGACGGCGCGGGGGGCCTGCGCCTCGTCGAGCCCTCCTCGCGCGCCGACCTGACCGACCGCATGGCCCGGTACGCGGAGCGGCGGACGAAGGCGCTCTCCCGCGAGGACCTCGACGGCTTCGTCCTCAAGAAGAACTCCCCCTCCTGCGGCATGGAGCGGGTGAAGGTCTGGACGGCGAAGGGGATGCCGGCCCGGCGGGACGGGCGGGGGCTCTTCGCCGGTGCCCTGCTCGCGGGGATGCCCCTCCTGCCCGTGGAGGAGGAGGGGAGGCTCGGGGACGCGCGCCTGCGGGACAACTTCGTGGAGCGGCTCTTCGCCGGCCGGCGGGCGCGGGAGGCGCTCGGCGGCCGGTGGACCGTCGGGGACCTCGTGCGCTTCCACACGGGGGAGAAGCTCCTCCTCATGGCCCACGACGTGGAGGCCTACCGGCGGCTCGGCCGCCTGGTGGCGGGCGCGAAGGGGCGGCCCCGGGAGGAGGTGCGGGCGGAGTACCTCGCGGGGTACATGACCGCCCTCGCCCGCATCGCCACGGTGCGGCGCCACGCCAACGTGCTCGAGCACATGGCCGGGTACTTCAAGGACGTCCTCGACGCGGAGGGGAAGGCGGAGCTCCACGGCCTCCTCGCCGACCACCGACGCGGGCTCGTCCCGCTCGTGGTCCCCCTGACGCTCCTCCGCCACCTCGTCCGGCTCCACCGCGTGGAGTACCTCGCGGGGCAGCGCTACCTCGACCCGCACCCGAAGGAGCTGATGCTGCGCAACCACGTGTAGAAGGCGCCCCCGCGCGCCCCCGCGCCGTGTAGGATCCCCGTCCCCCACGGAGGATCGATGGCGGTGCCGCCCGGCGACGACCCCTGGCGCTCGTGGCTCGACGCGGGAGGGCGGGACGCCCCCTTCCCGGAGCAGTGGGCCCGCTTCGAGGCGCTCTCCGGGGCCCGCGATCCCGCCCTCGGCCCGCTGCCCTGCTGGACCCCCGACCCCGCGGAGGCGGCGGCGACGAACCTCGCCGCCTTCATGGCGGAGAGCGGCTTCTCCCGCTACGGGGACCTCCACGCCTGGTCGGTCCGGGAGCGGGAGGCCTTCTGGGGGAGCGCGCTCCGGCGCATCGGGGTCGCCTTCCGCACGCCCCCGGGGAGGACCCTCGACGCCTCCGGCGGCGCCGAGCACCCCCGCTGGCTCCCGGGGGCGCGGATGAACGCGACCGACTCCTGCTTCCTCGGGCCCCCCGAGGCGCCGGCGGTCCTCCTCGGCCGGGAGGGGAGCCGGGGGATCCGTGTCGTCTCGCGCGGGGAGCTCCTGTCGCTCGCGAACCGCTGCGCGCGGGGGCTGCGGGCCCGGGGGCTCGGGCCGGGGGACGCGGTCGCCCTCTACATGCCCATGAACGTCGAGTGCGTCGCCGCCTACCTCGGCATCGTCCGGGCGGGGATGCGGGCGGTCTCCATCGCCGATTCCTTCCCGCCCCCGGAGATCGCGCGGCGGCTGGAGATCGGCGGGGCGAAGGCCGTCGTCACCTCCTCCGGCTACCTCCGCGCGGGGAAGCGGGTGGACCTCTACTCCAAGGTCCGGGAGGCGGGGGCGCCGGCCGCCGTCGTGGCGGGGGCGGGGGCGGAGGAGCCCCTGCGGCCCGGGGACCTCCGGTGGGAGGAGTTCCTCGACGGGTCCGACTCCTTCGAGGGGGAGGCCTGCGCGCCCGACGCGGTCACCAACGTGCTCTTCTCCTCCGGGACGACGGGGACGCCCAAGGCGATCCCCTGGACCCACCTGACGCCGCTCAAGGCGGCCATGGACGGCCACCTCCACCACGACATCCGGCCCGGGGACGTGGTCGCATGGCCCACCAACATCGGCTGGATGATGGGGCCCTGGCTGATCTACGCCTCCCTGGTCAACGGGGCCGCCATGGCGCTCTTCGAGGGCGGGGCCGGGGAGCGGGAGGCCTGCCGCTTCTTCGGCGCGGCGGGCGCCACCCTCCTCGGGGTGGTGCCCTCGCTGGTGAGGGGGTGGCGGGCCTCGGGCGCGGCCGAGGGGGCGGGATGGAGCCGCCTCCGCGCCTTCTCCTCGACGGGGGAGGCCTCGTCGCGGGAGGACTACCTCTGGCTGCAGTCGCTCCGCGGCTACCGCGCGCCCGTCCTCGAGTACTGCGGGGGGACGGAGATCGGGGGGGGGTTCGTCACGGGGACGATGCTCCAGCCGGCGTCCCCGGCGACCTTCACGACCCCGGCCCTGGGGATCGACTTCGTCCTCGGGGACGGGGCGGGGGGCTTCCTCGAGGGCCCGGGCGAGGGGGAGGTCCTCCTCCGGCCGCCGAGCCTCGGGCTCTCCCAGTCCCTCCTCAACGGGGACCACCACGCCGTCTACTTCGAGGGCTGCCCCGCGGGGCCCTCGGGGGAGGTCCTGCGGCGGCACGGCGACGCGCTGGAGCGGCTGCCCGGGGGGTTCTTCCGGGCCCAGGGGCGCATCGACGACACCATGAAGCTCGGCGGGATCAAGGTCGGCTCCCTGGAGATCGAGCGGGCGGTGGCGGGGGATCCGCGGGTCGTCGAGGCGGCGGCGGTGTCGGTGCGGCCCGGGGGCGGCGGGGCGGAGGACCTCGTGCTGTTCGTGGTGGCGCGGGGCCCGGTGGACGCGGAGACCCTGCGGCGGGACCTCGGGAGGCGGATCGCGGAGTCCCTCAACCCCCTCTTCAAGGTGCGGGAGGTGGTGCTGCGCGACGCGCTCCCGCGGACCGCCTCCAACAAGCTCCTGCGGCGGGAATTGCGCAAATCGGTGTCAGACACCTTTTTTTGATCCGCGGCCGCCGGAGAAGGAGCCCGCCGATGGACATTCCCGAAGGCGATGTCGTCCTGCGCGCCCGGTTCGACCCGGACCTGCGGCGGTACTGGTACTGGCAGGGGGCGATCCTCCTGGCCTGCTCCTTCATCGGCATCCCGCTCCTGCCCTTCTGGTTCCTCGGCCTCGGGCGGTGGTACGGGGAGCAGGCCTACGGGAACCTGGAGGCGGTCCTCACGCGGAAAGCCCTCCACATCCGCCAGGGGGTCTTCCTCCGCCGGGAGAGCACCCTCCCCCTGGAGCGGGTCCAGGACCTCTCCTGGCACCAGGGCCCCCTCATGCGGCGGTTCGGCCTCGAGGGGCTCCGGGTGGAGACGGCCGGGATGAGCGGGAGCGGCGCGGTGTCGGAGGCGGGACTCCTCGGGGTGGCCGAGGGCCGCGCCTTCCGGGACCGGGTCCTCGCCCTCCGGGACGCGGCCGGCGGGGAGGCGGCGATCCTCGGGGAGATCCGCGACTCCCTCGGGAGGATCGAGAAGCTCCTCGGGGGCAGGTGACAGGTACGGAGCCAGGCTCCCTTTCTTCACGGCGGCTCCCCCCCCCGGGGGGGGG
>JAKLKS010000185.1 GCA_023150535.1 Planctomycetota bacterium | reverse complement strand
GCTCCACCAGGTCGGCTGGACCCGGGCCCTCCTCCTCTCCTTCGGCTCCTCGGTCCACGCCTTCACGCTCGTCCTCTCCTCCTTCATCCTCGGGCTCGGCCTCGGCGGCCTCGCCGCCCCCCTCGCCCGCGCCCCGGGGGCGCGGCTCCCCGCCTTCCTCGTCGCGGCGGAGGCGGCCGCGGGCCTGGGGGGGCTCCTCGCGGCGGCCCGGGCCGGGGATCTCCCCCTCGAGGTGATCCGGTTCCTCGGCGGCGGGCCGCCGGAGTACGCCGCGCTGCTCCGCTGGGAGGCGGGCCGGGCGCTGGCCATCGTGCTGATCCCCACCGCCGCCATGGGGGCGGTCTTCCCCCTCCTCGTCGCGGCCCTCGCGCGGGGCGCCTCGGGCGCCTCCGCCGCCGTCGGGCGGGTGACCCTGGTGAACACCCTGGGCGTCCTCGCCGGCTCCCTCGGCGGCGGCCTCCTCCTCCTCCCCGCCCTCGGCACCCGCGGGACGCTGGTCGCCGCCTCCGCCCTCAACCTGCTGCTCGCCGCGGGGGTCGCGGCCGCGGCCCTGCCCCGCCGGGCGGGGATCCCCGCCGCCGCCCTCCTCGCCGTCCTCGCCGCCGCCGCCCCGGCGCTGGCGCCCCCCTGGCCTCTCCACCGCGTCCACTGCGGCCCCTTCCTCTACGCGTCCCGCTACGCGGAGGGCGCCGGCGTGAGCGGGAGCGGGCGCGACCTCGACCGCGTGCTCCGCGACCTCCACTGGGACATGCCCTTCTCCGTCGAGGGGAGGAGCCTCGCCGCCGCGGTGCTCCGCGCCCCCGACGGGAACGCCTACCTCCGCATCAACGGGAAGACCGACGCGAGCAGCGTGGAGGACATGGACACGCAGACCCTCGCGGGGCACGTCCCCCTGCTCCTCCACCCGGCGCCGCGGAGGGTCATGGTGGTCGGCCTCGCCACGGGCGTGACCGCCGCCGCCGCGGCGTCCCACCGGCCGGAGGCCCTCGACGTGGCGGAGATCTCCCCCGAGGTGCGCGAGGCGGAGAGGGAGTTCCGCGGGATCAACGGCGACGTCACCGCGCGGCCCTTCGTCCACGTCCTCCTCGAGGACGGGCGCACCCACCTCGAGCACGCCTCCGCCCTCTACGACGTGGTGATCTCGGAGCCGACGAACCCCTGGATCGCCGGCGTGAGCGACCTCTTCACCGTGGAGTACTTCCGCGCGGTGAGGGCGCGCCTGGCCCCCGGCGGGATCGCCGCGGTCTGGGTGCAGGCCTACGGGCTGACGCGGGAGGACTTCCGCCTCGCGCTCCGCTCCTTCCGCGAGGTGTTCCCCGGGGCGGCGGTCTTCGAGCCGAGCCCCTGGCAGGACTACCTGCTCGTGGCCCCGCGGGACGGCGTCCTCGACGCGCCCGCCGCGCTGGCGGCCCGGCCCTGGCCGTCCGGGGAGGCGGCGGGGTCGCTCGGGAGCGTGGGCATCCGGTCGCGGGAGGAGCTCCTCGGGCTCCTCCTCCTCGACGCCGGGGCGGCGGCCGCCTTCGCGGGGGAGGGGGAGCTCCACACCGACGACCGGCTCCAGCTCGAGTTCCGGGCGCCGCGGCGGGCCCTCGGCGGCGAGGGGGGGGCCTTCTCGCGGGAGGAGATCGAGGCCCTCCGCCGGGAGCAGCCGCTCCCCGCGGGGGCCGGCGTCGACGGGGCCGCCATGGAGGGGGTCCGGACCGGGCGCGGGATGGCGCTCGAGGCGCTGGCCTGCCAGCGGGGGTCCCGGGACGGGCGGCTCGGCG
Organism: Planctomycetota bacterium; assembly: GCA_023150535.1. Taxonomy (GTDB): domain Bacteria; phylum Planctomycetota; class JAJSAM01; order JAJSAM01; family JAKLKS01; genus JAKLKS01. The sequence goes on along the minus strand of JAKLKS010000185.1, from coordinate 6,610 downwards.
GCCCCCTCCTCCGGGGGATCGTGGACGACCCCGGCCGGATGGAGGCCCTCCTCCCGGAGATCCCGCGGCACATGAGGGAGCCGCTGGCCGCCTCGCTCCGCGCCGGCCTCCCCCCGTTTCGCGCGGGGGCAGATCGCGCTGGCCGCCGGCGCCGGCCGGGACGCCGCCGAGGACTTCCGCAGGGCCGGGCTGCTCCAGCCCTGGAACGCCATGGCGCCCCACCTCGAGTCCCACGCCCTCTACCGCCTCGCGGGCGGCGCCGGGGGGGACGCCCGGCTCCTGGAGGCCGCGCTCTCGCTCGCCGACGAGGCCCTCTCCCGCAACCCGCGCTGCGAGCCGGCCCTGGCCCACCGCGGCCGCGTGCTCGGCGCCCTCGGCCGCCCCGCCGAGGCGGAGGCGGCCCTGGGGCGCGCCCTGGAGGTCCGGCCGGATTCCGTGGAGGCGATGGCGGTCCTCGCCGGGCAGTACCTCGCCGCGAAGCGCACCGCCGAGGCCCGCGCCCTCCTCGACCGGGCCCTGGCCCTCGAGCCGGGCGACCCCGTCCTCGCCGCCCTGGCGCGCCGGCTCTGAGGGGCGGGCCGCCCCCCCTCCCCCCCCCGGGCGACCGAGGTCACTCCCCCTCCCCGCGGGAACCCGCTTCCCCGCGCCCCCGCCCCCCGGCCGGTGGTAGGATGCCGCCACGAGCCGAGGGCCCCCGATGGCGCGGATCCTGATCGTGGACGACGACGGCCTCACCCGCATGCTCCTGCGCCGCATCCTGGAGCGGGCCAGCTACGTCGTGGACGAGGCGAAGAACGGCATCGAGGGGGTCGCGATGTTCCGCGCGGCGAAGTACGACCTCGCCATCGTGGACATCTACATGCCGAAGCAGGACGGGCTCGAGACCATCGACCAGATGGACCCCGCCTCCTCCGGCGTCCCCGTGATCGCGATGTCCGCCTGCACCGGCGACATGGGGACCGACCCCCTCCAGCTCGCGCTGACGCTGGGCGCGTCGAAGGTCTTCACCAAGGACTTCAAGGACGAGGACCTCCTGCACGCCATCTGGGAACTCACGCACCACAGGGCGGTCAAGGCCTAGACGCCCGCCGGAGGGCCGCCCGCCCCCCGCCCCCCCGCCGCCCCCCCGAGGAGGCCCCTCCGTGGACACCGCCGACCGCCTGCCCGCCGCGTCCCTCGCCTTCCTCCGCGACCTCGCGGCGCACAACGACAGGAAGTGGTTCGAGGCGAACCGGGACCGCTGCGAGGAGGACCTCTGGGTCCCCTGCCGGGCGCTGGTGCGGGGGATCCTGGCGGAGCTCGCGGGCCCCTTCCCGCGGACCACCGGGAGCGACAAGGGGGTCGGGGGTTCGCTGACGCGCCTGCACCGGGACACGCGCTTCGGGAAGGACAAGCGGCCCTTCCACTCCCACGTGGGGATGCACTTCTGGCACACCTCCGGGAGGAAGATGGAGGTGCCGGGGTTCTTCCTGCGGGTGGACCCCGACGAGGTGCTGGTGGCGACGGGGATGCACGGGCCGGAGCCGGGGGACCTGGATCGGATCCGGAGGGCCATCGACGGGGACCCGAAGGGGTGGGATCGGGCGGCGCGGGGTGCGGGGTTCGTGAAGGCCTGGGGGGGGCTCGAGGGGGAGTCGCTGAAGCGGGTGCCGGCGCCGTGGGCTGCGGACCACCGGCACGGGGAGGACCTGCGGCGGAAGGACTTCACGGGCTTCGCGCGGTGGAAGGCGGCGGAGGCGACGAAGGCGGGGTTCGCGGGGCGGCTGGCGGCGCAGTGGAAGGCGTCGGACCCGCTCATGGGGTTCCTCTGCGGGGCGCTCGGGCTCCCCTGGTAGGGCGGCGGGCCGGGCCGTCGTTCCTTCGCGGGGGTCGGGCGGGGGGTGCTAGGATGACGGGCCTACCCCTTCGCCGTCGTCCGCGGAGCCCCGGTCGGGGCGTGGCGCAGCCTGGCTAGCGCGCTTGCTTGGGGTGCAAGAGGTCGCTGGTTCAAATCCAGTCGCCCCGACCAACACCCTTCCTGCGACCCCGTCAGGGGTTGCGGCGGCCAGCCCTCTTCCGGCGGCCCTCTCCGCAAGTCTCCGGAACCCGGTACGTACCGGGTTTCGGCACTTCCGAGGGTCGCGGCCGCTCCGAGGCCGTCCTGCCCGCGTCGTAGTCTTCCGGGCGGTACAGCCGAACGCGCTCTGCGCGTACCCGCCCTGGCGGCGGAGCGGCCTGAAGCGAGGAGGTCGCCGATGCCGCGTCGCCGGGGAGTTCCGTCTTACCGCCTGCACCGCCCGAGCGGGCAGGCCGTCGTCACGCTGTCGGGGAAGGACCTGTACCTCGGGCCCCACGGGTCCGAGACGAGCCGGGCGGAATACGACCGGCTGGTGATGGAGTGGCTGTCCAACGGCCGCCGCGCCGAGCCGGAGCCCGTGGCCCCCACCCTGACGGTGAACGAGCTGCTGCTCGCCTACTGGGAGTTCCTGGACGGTTACTACGTGAAGGACGGCGTTCACACGTCCGAGTGGCACCTGAATCGCGTGGACCGCCTCCGGCGTACATGCTCTCTTGAGTTCGGCGAGCGTCACCTCTTCCTGGGACGGGTCAATTCCCAGTTCTTTGGCAATGAGATTGAGGAAGCCGATGTTCTTCCCTCGCGCCGTTAGGTATCGCCACCCTGCGCCATCGGTTTGGTCCAGTAGGCTGGGCCAGTCCACGGTCCCCTCGCAACACCGCTTGTAGACAGTCAGAGATCCGCAGGGGCAAGGCCGGTTCTTGGAAACGTGCATGTCTACTGTCGCACCGGGCTGGACTCGGACTTGGGGGCAAGTAGGCCGCCGGGCCTCACAGACCAACTACTTGTGGAAGTGGCTAGAGAGCCGGTTGTCATTGGCGAGTTCCATTCGGAAACGCGAAGTCGTCGATGTACCAGGCCTTCGGCCCGAAGTAGGCAGCGGCTGCCATTTCCTCGAAGTCACGAGCAGGCCGTCCGATCGTGGATCTCAGCCCGGACTCGACGGCGGCGAGGTCTGAACCCGTGTATGGCATCAGCTCGTGCGTGTAGATGGCACGCGATGAGCCCACCAGGCGGGCGAGCCATCTCCAGACCTTCCTGAGCTCCTCGCGAGCCTGGACATCAACCGCGAACATGGAGAACCGAATCAGGTGGTAGATCTTGACCCTCCGTGGGTCGACCGTAATGACGAAGCCACCCGGTCCAAGGAGCTCACGCACACGGCGTGGGCCATCGTCTTCGATGCGCCACTCCTGAACGCGCCACCGCGATCGGTAGCGCTCGACGACTTGTGCCAGCTCCGACGGATTCGAGGCGAACTTGTGCAGCAGCCACTCAGGGGTGGCTTCGGGTGCCTTCCGGTCAAGCAGGACGACGAGGTCAACGCTCAAGTCACCACCAGCACAACTGTACCGGTCTACTACCGGCAATCAGTATCGCCCAAGACTACGCGATGCCTGCGACTGGTGGCCAATGCGAAGTCGCTCCGACCGTGTAGACTCCTCACGGTCAACGACTTGCGGAAGAGACCGACGGACGGGCCGGGCCGTCTGGGGTGCAAGAGGTCGCTGGTTCAAATCCAGTCGCCCCGACCAACCTCATCTGCCTGCGGCGAGTCGAGTTAGGCGGCGTCCTCTCGGGCCTCTCCATGGCCCCCTCCGGGGTCCATGTCACCCTGTAGGAACCCTTCTGCGGTTCCTGGGCCCTGTCCGGGCTCCTCTTGAACCGAAGGGCCAGGACGGACTTCCTACTCCGTTCGTCCACCATCCGGGGTTGGAACTGGCCTTGGAGTCCTCTCTTGAGGGTTGGACGGACCAGACGTCGAGGACCTTCTGGTCCGGGAACCAGGGGAGGTGCACGCCCTCTCCGCCATCGCACTTGAGGACGGGAACCGGGATGGCCAGGGCCCCGAGGAACAGCCTCCTCTCCCGAAGCAGGCCTGCAGCCACGGCGGATACCGCGAGACATCGCGCGACCCTGATTGTCCGCACCCGGGCGATGGCGTACATCACGGACTGACCAAGGTCCGCATCTGCAGACAGCCACATCAGACCCGGGGGCCGCAGAGCACCAGGTCAGGGTCCGCAGCGACTAGAAGCACTCCCGTTCGCACTGGGTCACGGGACCTAGTCCTTCGGCCGCATCGTGACGACTGCGGTCGAGCGGGAGAGGTTCAGCCAGTTCACGGCGCGGCAACTGAAGGTGTAGTTCAGGATCTCGGTGGGAGGCGCCGTGAAGGTGTGCGACTGGGTGAGGGTCTGTCGGGGGCAGGAACTCTCGGCTCCGATCGCTTCGAGAATGGGCTGTATGATGGTCCCCGGCGGTGAGGAGATGTCCATGTCGTAGTCCAGGTGCACGGAGCGGACACCCTCGTTGTCGGTGCCGGAGACGAGAACCGTGAGGTCGCGCGACCTCATGAAGTCGATCGTCATCGCCGGGGTACCACTGCCGATCATCTGGGTCCGTACCGTGCCGTTCATGTCCGTGTACTCGATCGTCAGGACAGGGGTCGGTGGCGTGGTGTCCGATGCTGGGACGGGCAGGCACTTGCAGCCCGCGAGCAGAAGTGCCAGAGGCAGCAGCGTTCCAAGGCGCATTCTTCCCCCTTCCGGTGGTTCGGTCATCAATTCCCGCGGGACATGGTGCGGATCTCGATCGGGGGATGCAAGCGACATTTCCCGGCTTTCCCGAAGGAGGGCGCTGGGCGAAGGCGGAGGTCGGAAACGACGGCGTCCTTCAGGAAGTCGAGGACGTCGCGGCCCTTGAGCCGGTGGCTATCCGCGACCGTGAGCATGCGCTCGAGGGAGGGGGCTCACGATGCACCTCCAGCGGCCCCGCAGGAGGCTGCCGGGGCGACTCCCAGGAGCGGAAGAGGTCGGCCTCCTCGGAGAGCATCCGCCCCGGGCCCCGGGAGCTGGAAGCGCCGGAGCCGACCCCGGCGCACCCGGCGCCTCACCGTCCTCTCTTCCACGTCGGAGTGGCCCCGGGCCGCACTTCCCTTCACACCGACCTCCGACCCCTTCGTGGGGCCCGGTCCACGGTCGGGGGCGACGGCCGGTCAGGTGGCCGACGAGTCCCGCCCTTCCGCAAGGATGGCACCCGGAGGCGGGAACGGAACCGCCCTCCCGACATCCAGGATCACCGCCTCCGTCTCGGAGATCACGACGGTACGGGGAGTCCCCGGAACCGGCCCATCCTTCGTCGCAGCTTCGAGCCGGTAGGTGCCGGGGGCCAGATCGCGGAAGGCCTCCACGCAGCCCCAGTGCTCCCCGAATGTCCCGATGTCGTAGCCCTCCGGGGGAAGACCCTCGTTCACGACCGATGCCGCCACGGAGCCGTCCTGCTGCAGGAGACGCACCTCCGCAGGGCCGGCGAGGACGCGCAGACCCTGGAGACGGACGACGAGGGTCCGTCCGATGTCGACGGGGATCTCCAGGTTCCACCGGCACTGACCAGTCGCGACGCGCAGCGGGACCCTTGCCGTCCAGCCTGCGTCCGGGATCGGAGCGACGCAGATCACGTAGTCCTCCTCCTGCACGAGAGGACCGAGGGTGAACCACCCGTCGAACTCCGTCTCCCCCCTCGATGCTGGACCAGGTGCTTCCCATCCGCCGAAGGGCCGTCAAACCCGCCCCGGCCACCGGCCGGCCGAACCGGTCGCGGACGTGCCCCTCCAGCATGAAGACATCGGTCCGGGGGGAGGGCAGTTCCATGCGGGGAGTCTAGCCCCGGGGGGATGACCGGTGCGAGCGGCGGTCAAGGAAGGCCGTTCGCCCCGAGCCGGATGGCGAAGGAGGGGACCGCGCTCGTCATCGCCTCCCGGGGATCTACTTCTCTCCCCAGTAGAGCCTGTTGACGTAGGCGCCTTCCTCCAGGACCCGCTCCTCCTCCCAGAGGACCTGCGGGTACGCTCCCAGGGTCCCGCGCACGACGACGATGCGGGCCGGCCGTGACTCCCGACCTCCCTCCCAGGAAGCGGGCTGGTAGACCACCAACCGGGCCTGCCATCCGTCCCCGGACGGACCGACCTCGGGCAGGGTCGAGACCGCCCACTGGGCGGCCTGCTGCTCCGAGTACTCTCCCTGCATCCAGTGGTCCGAGTTCCGGGCTGCCCTCATGACGTAGCCGGGAGGGCCGGGATCGCCCTGGAGGAACCGCTTCAGGCCTGGAGTCGCCCGTGACGCAGGAACGGCAGGTTCTTGTCCGGGCCCATGGGGACCCTGACAACCCGCCCCCGCCGCTCCAAGGGCAGCGGTGAGGATGGTCGCCGTGAGGAGCCTGACCTTGAACTCCCTCCCCCCCGAGCCTGCCCCCGCCCGGGGCGTGTCGGCAGGCTCGGGTTCCTGCCCGTCATCATGCACCCGGGACGCGGCCCGGGTGAGGGCCTTCGGGAGTCCGTGGACTGGGTCGCCGTTCCTGGCCGAGGACCACCACGACCGGCTCCAGCCCGGGACCCGGTGCCGCTGCGGGGCCGGTTCCCGCCGGCACTTCCACCGGTGGCTCCGGGACCCGGAGGTGGAGCCCCCCCCGCTCCCCCCTCCTCGGCGGGTGGAACCCCGCCATGGACGAACTCCCGTCCAGCCGGGGATCCTCGCCCCTACCCGGGGTCCCCCG
>JAKLKS010000184.1 GCA_023150535.1 Planctomycetota bacterium | reverse complement strand
GGGGGGCCTCGCGCGGACGGGGGGCGCGGAATCCGCCGCCGTCCTCCTCGCCGCGGCGAGGGACCCGTCGGTCCATGCCGCGACGCGCCGGTCGGCCTGGACCGCCTACGGCCGGGTCCTCGGGGAGGCCGCCCTCCCCGCCATGGAGGAGGCCGTCGCGGCGCCGGGCCTCGCGAAGGGAGACCGCGTGGACGTCGTGAAGGCCGTCGCCCGGGTGGGGGGGAAGGCGGCGCGGGAGGTCCTCGAGCGGCTCGCGAAATCCGGGGACCCGGACGTGGCCCGGGCCGCCTCGGGATTCCTCCGCTGATCCTCCCCGGGCGCGGCCCCCGACCTTAGGATGGCCCCCTTGCCCGCCGGCGACTCCCCGACCCTGGCGGAGGGAACGACCCTCGCGCACTACTCCATCCGCTCCGTGCTCGGCGCGGGGGGGATGGGGACCGTCTACCTGGCCGAGGACACCGCCCTCGAGCGGCCCGTGGCCGTGAAGGTCCTCAACCACGAGGTGGCGGGGGACGCCGCCTTCACCGACCGCTTCGTCCGGGAGGCCCGGGCCGCCGCGAGGGTGAGCCACCCCAACCTCACCCACGTCTACTTCGTCGGCACGAGCGAGGGGCGCCCCTTCTTCGCCATGGAGTACTGCCCGGGCACCACGCTGGAGGAGATCGCCCGCAGGGAATCCCCGGTCCCGCTGGAGCGGGGGATCCGCCTGCTGGCCCAGGCCGCCCGCGGCCTCGCCGCCGCCCACGGGGCGGGCGTCGTACACCGGGACGTGAAGCCGGGCAACCTCCTCGTGCTCCCCGACGGGACGGTGAAGGTCGCCGACTTCGGGCTGGCGAAGTCCCTCGCCGCCGACGTCGTGGCGACCGCGGGCCGCATCATGGGGACCCCGACCTACATGAGCCCCGAGCAGGTGCGCGGGCGGCCCGTGGACGCGCGCACCGACGTCTACCTCCTCGGGCTCACGGCCTGGTGCCTCTTCGCCGGGCGGCCCCCCTTCGCCTCGGAGCAGGTGGGGGAGCTCATCCACGACCAGATGAACACGCCGCTGCCGGACCTCGAGGGTCCGCGCCCGGACCTCCCGCCCGCCCTGGGGGAGCTGCTCTCCCGGATGTGCGAGAAGGACCCCGCGAAGCGCCCCGCCTCCATGGAGGAGGTCGCGCGGCGCCTGGAGGGGATGCTCCCGCGGCAGCTCAACCCCGGTTCGCTGGTCGCCCGCGGCTTCGCGGCCTCCGTGGACATGGCCCTCTTCGCCATGCTGCTGGCGGCGGGGGTCGGCGTGTTCCTCGGCCTCCGCCTCCTCCTGCAGGGGGAGCAGGTGGGGCAGGTGGGCGGCGCGGCGCTGGAGGCGATGGACGCCGGGGGGACGGTGGACCTCCTCCTCTCGGTGCTCGCCGGGCTCGCCTCCGCCGCCGTGCTCCTGCTGTCCCAGTTCGGGCTGGAGGCCTGGACGGGGAGGACGCTCGGGAAGTGGATGCTCAACCTCCAGGTCGTCCGGGAGGACGGGAACCGGCCCGCCGCCGCGGCGCTGCTCCTGCGGTTCCTCCTCCGCTACCCGATGGTCGCCCTGTTCCTGGTCCCGGACTCCCTCCCCGCCGCGCGGGCGGTCCTCGCGGGCGTCCAGGCCCTGGCCGTCGGGGCGGGGGTGGTGACCTTCTTCTTCTCCTCCGGCCGCACGCTCTCGGACCGGCTCACGGGGACCCGGGTGGTCTACCGGTTCGACCGGCAGGGGCCGGCGCCGCCGGCGGAGCCCCGCGCCGGCCGGTCGTGACGCCGTCGCCCCCCGCGGGCGGGCAGTTCCTTGACGCGGGAGAGGCCTCCGGGGAATCCTTGGGGACCCCCGCCGCGAGCGGCGGACCCGCGAAGGGAGCGACCATGGCCTCGGTGGAGAAGTTCGGGAAGCACGCCATCACGCGCAGGACGATGCACCTCCTCGAGATCGACTCCCTCGACGACTGGCCGGAGGAACTGGACCTCAAGTCGAAGCACTTCGTCCTCTTCCTCGCCTGCGACGCGACGGACGTCCTGGACGAGGACCTCCAGGGGTTCGCCGGGAGGGTCATCGACCAGGGCATGGTCTACCTCTCCACCTGGGGGAACGACGCCGAGCGCGTCCACGACGTCTTCGACGAGGTGGACGCGGACCGCAACCCCGACTCCAACGCCGATTCCGTCGTCCTCTCGGAGTGGCACGAGGACGAGCCCCTCCCCGAGGCCCTCCGCTTCGCCGTGGCGACGGCGACCCCCGCCCACGACTACGAGAAGTCCTGCAAGGCGACCCTCTGCGTCTCCGTGGGGAACCCCGACTGGGCGGAGCAGATCCGCGGCTGGCTGGCGGACCCCGAATCCCTGGAGAAGGCGGTCGAGGAGGAGGACGAAGGGGAGGAGGAGGAGGAGGACCTCGACCTCGACGGGGACGGGGACGACGAGGAGGAGGAGGGGGACGAGGACGAGGACGAGGAGGACGAGGAGGAGGACGAGGACGAGGACTACGACGGGGACGACGACTAGCGCTCGCCGGCCGCCCCTCCCGGCGGGGAGGGGCCCGCGCCTCCCGGTGCCGTCGAGGCCGGCCTCTGGGTGAGCAGGACGGCCCTCACCTTCCGGGCCAGGTCCTCGGCGTCGAAGGGCTTCTGCAGGAAGGCGGCCCCCCTCTTGAAGGTCTCCTCCAGCACGCCCTTCTGGACGCTCTCCTCCTCGATGTGCCCGGAGACGATGAGGACCTTGAGGTGGGGGAACCGCTCGCGGAGCCGCCGGGCGAGCTCGTGGCCGTCGAAGTCCGGCATCACGTAGTCGGTGACGAGGAGATCCACGGGGACCCCGAACCTGCCGGCGGCCCTCTCCGCGGCGCCCCCGTTCTCGGCCTCGAGGACGGTGTATCCCTCCGCGCGGAGCGCCGCGCAGAGGAACTTCCGCGTCCCCTCCTCGTCCTCGGCGACGAGGACGGTGGTCGGCCGGTCCTTCGGGGGCTCGGTCAACGCTGCTCCTCGCGGTGGAAGGCGCCCTCGGGCTGCAGGCCCCATCGGTGGTCGAACCAGCCCGCGGCCCGCACACCCCCGTCCCCGGAGCGGAGGAAGCCGGCCCCGTAGACGACCCAATCAGGGTACCCCACGCCGGAGGTGAACGGGAGGAGACCGTATCCGACCCGGGTGCCCCGGTCACCGGTCGAGGCGAAGGCACCGGCGAGGGCCTCCTCCTCCCCGGCCCGGGGATGGACCAGGATCGCCCCCAGGTCCCCCCCCTTCCAGGAGCGATCCCCCACCCGCACCTCGCCCCTGCGGACCTTCACGGGGCAGTCGGGCCGGAAGACCCGGTCCCAGGCCGCGTTCACGTCGGCGTTCCCGTAGAGGACCAGGTTCCTCCCCCGGAACTCCGCGGGGCGGGAGAGGAGGTCGACGTCCCGGACGACGGGGGCGCTCCCGTTCGCCCGGTACCACCAGGCGGTCGCGTGGAAGCGGGCGAGCTCCAGGGACTCCCGGTTCTCCGCCGCCGTACCCGCCGTGGGCACGACGAGGACGAAGCGGCGGTCGAAGACCCGCTTGAAGGGCCCGGACCTCCCGGGGGACTTCTCCGCGGGATCGGGACCGGCGACGGGGATCCAGCGGTCCCCCTCCCGCCTCCAGGTGTCGCCGGGGCCCGCGGCCTCCCTCCCGTCGAGGATCACGGTCCGCTCCCCCTCCCCCGCCGACGGGAGGACCGAGAGGCACCGGACGTTCTCCGTGTCGAGGACGACCCGGCCGCGCTCCCGGGTCCCCCGCAGGCGGAAGGGCCTCCCGTAGACGAGGGGCTGGAAGACCATGGTCCCGTGGTGGAGTGCGTCCACGGAGGGATCGGCGGCGACGAGGTCCAGGGACGCGGCTCCCTCGGGGACGCGGCTCCTGCGGAACAGGTCGAAGATCCCCGGCCAGTCCACGCAGTCCGCGCCGCCGCCCGCGGCGAGGTCCCACCAGTGGCCGGCCCCCTCCACGAAGCGGCTCCGGGGGCGCCCTCCGGCGGCCTCCAGGCGCCGGATCATCCCCTCGGCCTCGGAGAGGGGCACGTTGTCGTCGGCGGCCCCGTGGAGGACGAAGATCGGCAGAGGGACCAGGTTCGCGACGAGGTCCTCGGTGCGGGAGGCGCCGTCGGCCCCCCGCCAGATCGCCGACAGCTCCGTCTCCGGGCGGGGGCCCCCGGCGTAGGTGTCGAAGGAGCACCACCCGGCGCTCGGGGCGACGGCCGCGAAGGAGTCCGGGTCGTTGGCGGCGAGGTGCCAGGCCCCGTGGCCCCCCATGGAGTGCCCGGTGAGGAAGACGAGGGACGGGTCCCCCTCGGAGAGGAGGAGGCCCCGGGAGAGCGCCTCCATGGCGTCCTCGCGCCCCCAGTCCTGCCAGTCGAAGCCGAAGGGGCGGCGGTTGGTGGGCGCGACGATGCGGAAGTCCGGCTTCGGGGCGTAGGAGCGGGCCTGGTCGAGGGCGTCGACGCCGGCGCCGTGGAGGGAGAGGACGGTGCCGACCTCCCGGGCCGGGCGGCCCGGGGGGGCCTCCGGGAGGTAGCCGAAGTACTGGACCGACCCGTCGATGCGGGAGAGGAAGGTGACGCGGCGGGCCTCGCCGGGGGAGCGGACGGGGACCTTCAGGGCCACCGGTGGGAGATCCCCCGCGGCGACCGAGAAGCCGATGGAGGGGCCGGAGACGGGGCCCCGGGTCGCGAAGGGGCCGAGGTCGAGCGCGGCCTTCCCCGTCCAGAGGGGGGCGAGGGGGAGCGGGGACCACCCCTCGGGCGCGGGGGGGTCGGGGGGGCCGAACCCGCCCACGGCGAGCCACGGCTCCGGCGCCCACTCCGGGGAGGGGTTCACCACCCGCACCGAGGCCGGCCCCCCGCCTCCCTCCGTCCCCGCCACGGCGTCCGGCAGGGTGGCGTCCTGGGGCAGCACCACGGACCTACCCTCCTCCCACCTCTCGAAGCGCAGGCTCCACTTCCCGCGGGGACCGGCGACGAGGAGGCGGTTGGCGCCCTTCCGGAGGAACACGGGGACGGGGCCGGAGCCGAGGCCGTAGACGTCCCCGGGGAAGCCCGCGCCCTCGACGAAGAGCGACGACGCCCCCACGAGGTGGGCGAGGAAGACCCCCTCCGCTTCGGCCTCCAGGACGCCGGAGAACCAGGTCCCCGTCCCCTCGGGGACCGCGCCGTCCTCCGCGGCCTGCAGGGGCTTCCAGGCGGCCTCGCCCGCGGTCCCCTCCAGGACCTCCCCCTCGGCCGGGGGCGGCGCGTCCCGGTCGAGGAGGTGGCGGAGGAGGACCGTGTTCGCGTTGAAGGGGTGGCGCACGGGCCGATCCACGGGGTCGAGGGAGAGCCAGCGGCGCACCACGAGGTCCGGGGGCCGGTCCCCCACGGCGGCGTCGGCGGGGGCGGGGCCGGGGAGGGCGGCGGCCGCGAGCAGGAGGGCCGCGGCGCTTCGGGAGGGGAGTCTCATGGGGGCGGGTTCCTTCGCCGGTCGTGTACGCTGGGGCCGCCATGAGGGAAACGGAAGGCGACCGCATCGACATCGTGGGCCTCGCGGTACCCACCATCATCGGCATCTTCGACTGGGAACGGAAGGTCCGCCAGAAGGTCCTGCTCGATCTCACGCTCTGGACCGACGTCCGCAGGGCGGCCCGCACCGACCGGATCGAGGACGCGCTCGACTACAAGGAGGTGAGCAAGCGCCTCCAGGGGTTCGTGGGGGCCTCGCGGTTCTTCCTCCTCGAGAGGCTGGCGGAGGAGGTGGCGGCGATCCTCCTCGGGGAGTTCGGCGCCCGCCAGGTCCGCGTCCGCGTCGAGAAGCCCGGCGCCCTGCGCGGCGCCCGGACCGTCGCCGTGACGATCACCCGCCATACCGAACCCGACCCGGGTTGGCGGCGGAACCGGGGAAAATCCACCACGGCGCGCGCCCCCCGCGCCCCCCGCGCCCCCCGCCGCCGCTCCTAGCGGAGCGTCCACCCGTAGGCCACGCGCCGCACCGTCCCCTCCGGGTCCTCCCGCACCCGCTCCTCGAGCAGGCGCCCGCCGAGGTGCTCGTAGAACCCCCGCGCCCGCCCGTTCCCCGAGGGGGTCCAGAGGTGGAACCGGTCCGCCCCCGCCGCGGCGAGGCGCGCGGCGCACTCCGCGAAGAGCCGCCGCCCGAGCCCGCGGCCCTGCGCCGCGGGGCGGAGGTAGAGGTGGTGGAGGATCCAGGGCCAGCCCGGGAGCTCCCCCTCCCCCGAGGGGCCCGCGGCCCCGATGCCGAGGAGCGCCCCCCCCTCCTCCAGCACGAGGGCGCAGCGCTCCCTCCCGTACCGGGGGTCGGCCAGGAACTCCTCCCAGTACCGCAGGCGGTAGGGGAGGTCCTTCCGCGCCAGCACCCCCGCGGGGACGGAGTCGGCGAAGGCCTCCAACCGCACCTCCCAGTGGAGGCGGGCGACGGCGTCGCGGTCCTCGGGTCCGGCGTCCCGGATGCGGGGCTCCATGGGCGGAATCGTACCCGACCCGATCCGGCCCCGACTCGACCCGCGATCCCTACGGAACCTGATCAGTACTGAACCCGACCCGTTTCCGTCAGATCAGTACTGAACCCGACCCGTTTCCGTCACCCTGACGGAAACGGGTCGGGTTCAGTACTGATCAGGTTCGGTTCCGAACCGCGGTAGGGTAGGTGCATGCCGGATCGCTGGCTCCTGCTCCTGGGGTCGAACATCGAGCGCGAGGAGAACCTCGAGCGCGCGGTGGCGATGCTGGAGCACCGGTTCACCGTCCTCGCCCGCTCCCGGGTCTACGAATCCGAGGCGGTGGGGGACCCCGGCGGCCCCCCCTTCCTCAACCAGGCCCTCTGGGTGCGCGCCCGCTGCACGCCGCGGGAGATGCGGGACGCCCTGCACGCGATGGAGGCCTCCCTCGGCCGCCTGCGCACCCTCGACCGCAACGCCCCCCGCACCATGGACATCGACATCCTGCTGGCGACCGGCCCCGACGGCGCGGTGCGCGCCGATCCGCCGCCCGATCCCGACCTCCGGCGCTTCCACCACGCGGCCCTGCCGGCCGCGGAGATCGCCGGGGACCTCTCCATCGACGGGAACGGGACCACCGTGGCCGCCGCCGCCGCCGCGCTGGGCCCGCCGCCGGCCGGTTTCCGCGTGCAGGATCACCCCGTCCCCCGGTGACGGGGGGGTGACGCCTCCGCGACGCGGGCGTGACCGGCGTCCGGGATCCTCCTCCGCAGGAAGGAGGTCCCCATGACCCGAGCCGCCCTCGCCGCCGCGATCCTCGCCGCCGGTTGCGCCTCGACCCCCGCCGCCGCGCCGGCCCGCGCCCCCGCGCCCGCCGCCTACTCCGTGGAGGTCCGCTTCGAGCGGACCGGCGGGGAGACGGTCCTCGCGCCCCGGCTCTTCGTCTTCGCGGGGCAGAGGGCCACGGTGCAGGTCCTGCGGCAGGAGTCCTACATCCAGTCCTTCGACCTGTCGACGCGGGACGGTGCCACCATCGCGGACCCCGTCATCGGCTCCGTGCAGGGCGGCGTCCTCCTCGACGCGCGCACGGTGCCGCTCGAGGACGGGAGCGGCGCGCGCTTCGAGTACCGGCTCACGGCCATGGAGCCGCGGAAGCCCTTCGGGGAGAGGAAGGTCCCGCTGGCGGGGGAGGCCACCTTCACGGTCCAACTCCCCGAGGTGGAGAAGGTCGCGGTCGCGGGTGCGGCCGCCCTCCGCGACGGCGAGGAGCGGGCGGTGGCGGTGCTCCCCTGGCCCGGCCCCGAGGGCGGGGCGGTCACGGTGAAGGTGCGGATACGGGGGGCGGGGGCGGAGGAGGCCGCGGCCCTCGGCGGAGGGGACGCGGCGGAGGTCGAGGCGCCGGCGGCGGCGGCCCCCGTGGCGCCCGGCTCCGTCGTGCGCCAGGGGTGGTTCCGGATGCGGTCGGTCCGGATGGCCGAGGGCGCGGAGCAGGGGACGGTCGTCGAGGGCACGGCGCTGCGCCGCCTCCTCGACGGGGGGGGGCTCGTCGTGGAGCGGGACCTCCAGTGGGCGGGGGCGGAGGCGGCGCCGCCGGAGGCCTCGGTGCTGACGGAGCGGCCCTTCCTCACCGACTACGAGCCGGTGTCGGGGCAGGATCTCCGCGGGGCGACGCCTCGGTTCCAGACCCTCTCCAGCGGGCTCCTCGTGGACCGGGACGCCGCCGGGGGATACCGGCTGACCCTGTCCTCGTTCCGTCCCCTGCAGACCTTCACCACCTCCCTCGGCGGGCCGCTGCCGCCGGTCACCATCGACCTCCCGGAGATCCACGTCTGCTCCGGGAACCTCCCCGCGGGCCCCGGCGAGCGCCTCTTCGTCCTCGGGCCGCGGGAGGACGGGGGCGTGGACGGGGTGCTCCTCTCCTTCCGCCCCGGGGCGAAGGGGCCGGAGGAGTAGCGGGCCGGCACCCGCCCGCCACCGGACACGGAGCGTCGGATGCCGCCAGGAGGAGAGAACCCATGATCCGCGC
>JAKLKS010000183.1 GCA_023150535.1 Planctomycetota bacterium | reverse complement strand
CGCCGCCGTCGCCGCGGGGGTGGCGGGCGGGGTCGAGGCCGTAGCGGATGACGGTGGTGGATCCCGCCGGGAGCCCCAGCGCCCCCTCGACGAAGCGGCCGACGGCGGCGGAGATCACGACCACGCGGTCGGCGGCGTGGGCGGCCCGCCGTCCGAGGGCCTGCCAGGGGGCGCGGAGGAGGGGGAGGTCCTCGTTGTGCTTGGTGGAGACGAGGCGGCGGGCCCCGCAGCGCCGCCCGAGGGTGGCGCCGAGGAGGTCGGCCTTGAAGAGGTGGGTGTGGAGGACGTCGGGGCGCACCTCGCGGAGGAGGGCCGCGGCCCTCAGGACGCCGGCCGGCGCCCCCGGTCCGGAGGCCCCGAGCCTCGCCACGGGAACGCCGGCCGCGAGGAACTCCGGGGCGAGTTCGCCGGCGCCCTTGAGGTAGGCGACCATGGGCTCGACGCGCCCCCGGGCCCTCAGGCCCCGGCAGATCGCCGCCAGCTGGTTCTCCGCGCCGCCGCGGTCCAGCGTCGTCACCAGGTGGAGGACGCGCACCGCGGGAGTCTATCGGGAGCGGAAGGGAAGGGGGACGGACTTCGGATTCCCGGTTCCTCGGTCGTTCGGGGGGGCCCCCCGGAAACCGAAAAACCGGAGCCCGTCCCCCTCCTCCCCCTACCCTGCGGGGATGCCCCTGGCGCCCGCGCCCCGCGTTTCCGACGCCGCCGCGCTGCTGCGGCGGGAGATCGGGCGGCGGATCGTGGGCATGGACGAGGTGGTGGAGCAGGTCCTCTGGTGCGTGGCCTCCGGGAGCCACGGGCTCCTGGTCGGGGTGCCGGGGCTGGCCAAGACCCTGCTGGTCTCCTCCCTGGCGGAGCTCCTCGACCTCTCCTTCCGCCGCATCCAGTTCACCCCGGACCTCATGCCCTCGGACATCGTGGGGACCGAGATCCTCTCCCCCGAGGGGGAGGGGGGGCGGGCCTTCCGGTTCCAGCACGGGCCGGTCTTCTGCAACCTGCTCCTCGCCGACGAGATCAACCGGACCCCCCCCAAGACGCAGGCCGCCCTCATGGAGGCCATGGAGGAGGGGCAGGTGACGAGCGCCGGCCGCCGGTGGCCCCTGGAGGCCCCCTTCCTCGTCCTCGCCACCCAGAACCCCATCGAGCAGGAGGGGACCTACCCGCTCCCCGCGGCCCAGCTGGACCGGTTCCTCGTGAAGGTGGAGGTCGGCTACCCGACCCGGGACGAGGAGAGGCGCATGGTCCGGCGCACGACCTCCCGCGGGAGGGAGCCGCTCCCTGCCGTGCTCGACCGGGAGGGCGTGGCCGGCCTCGCGCGGGCGGTGCGGACCTCGAGGGCCCCCGACCCGGTGATGGCCTACGCCGTCGCCGTCGCGCGGGCCACGCGGCCCGCGGACCCCTCCGCGGCCCCCGGCGTGGTCGAGGCGGTCTCCTTCGGCGCCGGCCCCCGCGCGGCGGGGGCGATGGTGACGGCGGCCAAGGCGCGCGCCCTCCTGGCGGGCCGCGACGCCGCGACCCCGGAGGACGTGCGCGCCGTGGCGCGCCCGGTGCTCCGCCACCGCCTCGTCCTGTCCTTCCGCGCGACGGCCGAGGGGGTCCGCCCCGACGCGGTGGCGGACCAGGTGATCGCCTCCGTCCGCTCCCCCGACGGGTGGACGCCCCCCGCGCCGGCCGCGGAGACGGGGTGGCTGGCCCGTCTCCGCGGGTAGGGCCGCCGCTACTCCTTGATGGAGATGTTGCGCGGCTTCGACTCCGGCCGCTTCGGCAGGGTGACCGTCAGGACCCCGTTGCGGAAGGCCGCGTCCACCCTGTCGGCGTCCACGGTGTCCGGCAGGGCGAGGGCGCGGTAGAAGGAGCCGTAGCGCCGCTCGATCCTGTGGTACTTGCGGTCGCGGGACTCCTCCTCCATGCGCTTCTCGCCGCGGAGCATGAGGACCCCGTCCTTCACGGTGAGGTCGATGTCCTTCCGCTCCAGGCCCGGCAGCTCCGCCGAGACGGTGAGCGCCCCCTCGTTCTCCGCCACGTCGATGGCGGGGGAGAGGAGCGAGGCCTCGGCGGAGGCGCCCGTCCTCCAGAAGTCGTTGAAGAACTGGTCCAGGTCCTCGCCCCAGCGGGTGAGGCCGGTGAAGGGGTCGAAGCGGGTCAGCTTGGTGTTCACGGCATCCTCCTTTCGCCGGCGCGCGGCCGGCCATCTCGCCTGGGGCCGCCGCCGCGGCGGCCCGCCCGCCGGGGGTCGCAAGGAGCGTGCCGGTGCGGCCCGCCTCGGGCGGAGGGGCAGGGGGGTGCCGGAGGCGTCAAACCCGTCAGTCTTTTCTGACAAGAAGTCAGGTCCGGGAGGGGGGGGCGGGCGGGGGGCTTCTCCTCCCCCGGCGCCCCGTCCGGGGTAGAATCCCCACGGAAAGCGACGCACAGAGGGAGGCTGCCCATGTCCGCGATCCCGCGCCCCCGCCGATTCCCGACGCTCCCCGCCGCCCTCCTCCTCGTCCTGGCCGGCCTGCCGCTCCCCGCCGCCGCCGACGAGGACGGGAAGAAGCCGGAGGCGGAGGCGCCGCCGCCCGCGAAGGAGGTCAAGGACGTCCCCGAGGAGGAGGCGAAGGCGGCGCTGGACTCCTTCGCGCGCCAGGTCGACACCGAGGACCTCGACTTCCAGATCGAGGCGGTGAAGCGCCTCCGCAAGGTGGTCCACCCGACGGTCGCGGCCCGCCTCATGGACATCGCCATGGACGACTACCCGGGGAAGATCCCGGTCCTCGTCCGCGCGGAGGCGTTCCGCGGCCTCCTCCTCCAGAAGACCTCCGCGAAGACCGTGGCCCCCCGCGTCTCGAAGTGGCTCGGGCAGGCCGCCGAGGCGAACCGCAAGGCCAAGGCGCGCGGGGACTACGGCGTGCTCCTCGACCCGAAGACCGGGGACGCGGACACCACCTCCCCCGAGGGGCAGAAGGTGCTGCGCGCCAAGCGGGACCGCGGGCGGATGCTCTCCGAGGCGGTGAAGCTCGTGCGGGACCTCGACTACCGGGACCGGCAGAGCGTGGAGGTCTTCGAGGAGTTCCTCTCCGACGGCAACGACGACCTCGTCGCCCTCGTGCTCGGGGCCTTCGGCGCGTGGAAGGAGTGGTCGGTCCTCCCCGCGCTGGCCGACCTCTACGAGATCTACCCCGAGAAGGACTCCTTCGAGACGGGGAGCGTGTCCGTGGACACGGGGGCGGCCGGGAGCGCGGACCAGCAGGCGGCCAAGAAGAGGTGGATGGCGAAGTTCGGCGACCCCGACCGGCGCCGCGCCCGCCCGAAGGTGCACGTCGCCCTGCTGCAGGCGCTCAAGGACATCACGGGGGAGGAGTTCAAGCACCCGCGGGACCTCCGCGAGTACATGAAGAAGCCCGAGGTGAAGCGGCGGATCCGGGCGCGGTAGGGGGCGCCCCTACTTCGGGGGCTTCGCCGCCCCGACCTCGGCCAGCACCTCGTCGAGGACGCGCAGCGCCTCGTCCACCTCCCGCGCCAGGGTGTCGGCGAGGAAGAGGATCCGCAGCCGCGAGACCTCCCCCGAGGGGCCGCAGCCGAGGAGCTTGAGCCCCCGCTTCCAGCCCGTGGCGATGATCTCGGCCCGCCGGCGCACGGAGACCCCGGCCATGAGCCCGCGCTGGTCGAAGCCGGTGACGAGGGCCGGGTGGCGCTCCCGCAGCCGCTCCAGGCCGGCGGCGAGGCGCCTGCCCTTCACCGCGCAGTTCCGCGCGTAGGTGAGCCCCCCGAGGACGGGGTCCCTGTGGTTCAGGAGCGTGTCGAGGACCGCATGGGCCCACTGGGTGTCGAAGATCTTCCCGCCGCCCCAGGTGTTGGAGTGCCAGCCGCCGTGGAAGTGCCGCGCGTGCTCGGCGCGGATGAGGGTCATCCCCACGACCATCCCCTTGGCCAGGGCGATGGCGTCGGGCACGACGCCGAGCTGCTCCGAGAAGAAGAGGGTCCCGGTGCGGCCGAAGCACTGGACCTCGTCGGCGACGAAGATCCCGCCGTTCGCGCGTACCCCCTCCACCGTCCCGCGCAGCCAGGCCGGGTCGGCGGGGATGTACCCGCCCTCCCCCTGGAAGGGCTCGGCGATGAAGCCCGCCAGGAGGTCCCGGGGGATGCGGCCCGCCTCGACGACGGCCCGGACCCCGCCCGGCGCCGCGAGGATCTCCCCGATGGGGCGGGGGTCGATGCGGTCCAGGAGGTCGCGGGGGGAGCCGTTGAAGGGCACGCGGTGGATCCAGCGGACCTGGGGGAAGCCGGCCCTCTGGACCTTCTTGCTCGTGGTGAAGTGGAGGGCGCCGAGGGTGCGGCCGTGGAACGCCTTCCAGCAGCCCGCCATGAAGAAGGGGTAGTCGGCCAGGAGGGGCTCGGGGCGGCTCGCGTCCCCGTCCATCTCCGCGATGCGCGGGATGCCGAGGTCCTTCGCCACCGCCTCGAGGGTCGCCCACCCGTGGGCCTCGAGGAACCTCTTGTACTTCACCTGCCAGGCCGCCTTGAGCCCGGCCTCGACGGCCTCCGCCCCGGAGTTGCTGAGGAAGGACTTCCACGCCCCCGACCCGGGGAAGGAGGAGGCGGCGGCGCCCGCGGCCAGCGCGGCGAGGTCCTGGGGGGCGTGGATCCCCTCGACCCCCTCGGCGGCGACGAGGAAGTCGTCGGTGTTGATCTCCCGCGCGGTCAGGAGGTCGAGCTCGAGGAGGCGCGCCATCTCCGCGCGGATGCGGGGGTGCGCGGGGTCGAGGATCTTCTGCGCCACCGCGAGGTAGAGGTCCATGTAGACCCCGGCCGCGCAGCGGACGAAGGGGCCGCTGAGAGGCCAGCCCATCTCGAGGACGGGGGAATCGTCGGAGAGCGTCGTGGCGACGATGAACTCCCGGTGGCGCTTCCGGGCCTCCTCGTGGCGGGGGGTGTCCATGGGCCCGTCGATGCGGACGACGGCGGTGCCCCGGTTGAGGGAGCGCCCCCGGACGACGACGTCGGGCAGGGAGGCGCAGCGCGCACCCTCGGCGGCGAGGTCGTAGCCGTCGACGACGGAGGGGAGGCCGTGGAGGAGGGATTCGCGGGGACGGGCCGTGGTGGTCATCCCGGGATTGTGGACCGGGACCGGGCCGGGGCCTAGGCGATGCGCCCCGGTCGGGGTGCCCGGGTCACTTGATCGCCGGCACCGAGGAGGCGGGGACGAACTCCACCTCGTCGAGCCGGATCCGGCGCTCGCAGTAGTGGCACCGCAGGCGGAGGGGGTCGTTGGAGTCCACGCGCACCCTCGGGACCACGGGGTCGTGGTGGGTGATGCAGGAGGGGTTGGGGCAGTGGACGACGCCGTCGATGACCGTCGGGAGCTCGAGCCTCGTCTTGTTCACGACGCGGTAGTCCTCGATGGTGCAGACCGTGCCCCGGGGGGCCAGGAGCGCGATGCGGGCGAGCTCGGCGGCGGTGAGCCGGCGGTTCTCCATCTTGAGGAGGTCCTTGCGCTTCATGCTCCGGCTGGGGAGGTTGAGCCCCACGGTGACGACCGCCTCCGGCGCCAGGCCGAGGATGGCGAGGCACCGGAGCGCCGTCCCGGCGGCCAGGTGGTCGATGACGGTGCCGTTGCGGAGCTTGGCCACGCGGATGGAGGGCGCCTCGGCCTGCGGGGCCGGCGCTGCCGGGGCCGTGCGGGCCCGGGCCGGGCGGGGGCCGGCGCCCTTCCGGGACGGGGGACGGCGCCTCGCCGCGCTCACGGGAGCACCCCGAGGAGGAGGGAGAGCAGGGCCTTGCGCACCGTGACGCCGTTGTGCGCCTGGCGGAAGTAGAGGGCCCCCTCCATGGCGTCCACCTCCGGGTCGATCTCCCGCACGCGGGGGAGCGGGTGGAGGATGCTCAGCTTCCGCCCGGCCCCCTCCAGGGTCTTCCGGTCGAGGCGGTAGGCGTTGCGGACCCGCTCGTACTCCAGGGGGTCGTGGAACCTCTCCTGCTGGATGCGGGTGACGTAGAGGACGTCGAGGTCCCCGAGGGCCGCTTCGAGGTCGGAGGTCTGGACCGGCTTCACCCCGGCCTCCTTCAGCTCCTCCATGATGGACCCCGGCAGGCGCAGCTCCACCGGGGAGACGAGGGTGAGGCGGTTCCCCATGGCGGCGGCGGCCGTGATGAGGGCGTGGGCGGCGCGCCCGTACTTGAGGTCCCCGAGGAAGCCGATGTGGAGCCCCGACACCCTTCCCCTGGCCTCGCGGATGGTGTAGAGGTCGATGAAGGTCTGGGTGGGGTGCTGGTTGGACCCGTCCCCGCCGTTCACCACCGGCAGGCGCGTCGCCTCCGCGGCGAGGCGCGCGGCCCCCTCGCGGGGGTGCCGGATGACGATGGCGTCGCAGTAGCCCTCCACGACGCGCACCGTGTCGTGCAGGCTCTCCCCCTTGGCGGCGGAGGAGACGCCGGCGTCGGCGAAGCCGATGGTGTTCCCGCCGAGGCGCTTGATGGCCGCCTCGAAGGAGAGGCGGGTGCGGGTCGAGGGCTCGAAGAACAGGGTCGCGAGCACCTTTCCCCGGAGGGGCCGGGCCTCCTCGCCCCCGCCGTCGGCGAAGAGGCGCGCCGCGTCGAGGACGAAGAGGATCTCCTCCCGGGTGAAGTCGCGGGTGGAGAGGATGTCGCGCCCCTTGAAGCGGTCCACCAGCGCGGGGTCGAGGGCGGGTGTCATCACGAGGGGGTCCTCGGGGGCCGCGCGAGTCTAGCGCCCCGGTGCGGGGGGGGGAAGAGTTACGGGGAGCGGGGCCCGATGGCGGTCACGCCCGCGGGAGGCCGGCCCTACCTCTGCCCCGGCGCCGGCCGCTTCCTCCGGCGGGGGAGCCGGACGATGAAGGTCGTCCCCTTCCCCATCTCGGTCTCGAAGGTGACCGTGCCGCCGTGCTCCTCGACGATCTTCCGCGTGAGGGCGAGCCCGAGGCCGGTCCCCTTGGAGCCCTTGGTCGAGTACATGAGGTCGAAGACCTTGTCCCGCGCCTCGGGGGGGATGCCGGTCCCCTGGTCCGCGACCTCCACCACGGCGGTCCCGTCGGGGCCGGGCTCCGCCTCGACCCGCGTGCGCAGCGCGATGGACCGCCCGCCCCCCTCGGGCGTGGCGTCGATGGCGTTCCCCAGGATGTTCATGATGCAGCGGGAGATGTTCTTGGGGTCGTAGTAGAAGGGGCCGATGGCGTAGTCCATCTCCTGCGTCAGCTCGATCCCCTTGAGCTGGGCCCTCTCCCTGCAGACCTGCATGGCCTCGGCCACCGACCCGTTGATGTCCATGTTGGCCCACTCCGGGTCCCTCGCCTTGGAGTAGGAGAGCATGTCCATGACGAGGTCGCTGATGCTCTTGTGGGTCGCCTTGAGCGTGGCCCAGGACTGCTGGGCCTCGGGCGAGGGGATGCCCTTGATGATGGCGTCGAGGATGAAGTCCCCGCCCTTGAGGGCCATCATGTAGTTCTTGATGTCGTGGGCGAGCCCGCTCACGACGAGCCCGATGGCCGCCATCCGCTCCGCCCTCGCCGCCTCCTGGGAGAGGCGGGAGTTCTCCAGGGCGATGCCGGCCTGCACCGCGATGGTGGTGAGGAGCTCCAGGTCGTCGTCGGTGAAGGCGCCGCGGGCGATCTTGCTGTCCACGTAGATGGCGCCGAAGACCTCGCTCCGGCCCCGGATGGGCACGCAGATGGCCGACCGGATCTGCTGCATGATGATGGAGGCGCCGGCCTTGAACCTCTCGTCGGCGGCGGCGTCGCTGGTGAGGAGCGACACGCCGTCGTGCACCGCCCTGCGGAGGATGGTCTGGGAGACGGCGATCTCCTCCGTCTTCCCCTCCGCGGTGCGGGTGACCTGGGGGAGGAAGTGGTCCTTCTCCCGGATGAAGATGGCGCCCCGGTCCGCCGAGACGACGTCGAAGATGTGGTCCATGAGGCGGGCGAAGAAGATGCGCGGCTCGTTGGCGGTCGCGAGCACCGCGCCCACCGCGTGGAGGGTGGCGAGGTTCTTCTCGGCCTTGGAGAACTTCGCCAGGGCCGACTTCAGCATCTTCGGGTCGATGGACATCGACTTGTTCGTGTCGATGGACGCGAAGACCGGCCCCGCGCCGGCGTCGGAGAACTTCACGCCCCCCGAGGGGGTGTCGATCCGCAGCGCCCCCGCCGGGAGGTTCAGGGCCGGGGGCGGCGGGGAGGAGGGGCGCGGGAGGGAGCCCGCGGCCGGGAAGGGGCCGGAGGCGGTGGAGGAGGGGCGGGCCGCGGGGACGGTGGGCGCGCGTGGCGGTGGTCTCCGCCGCGGCCCTCACGCTCCAGCTGGAGGACCCCATCTCGACGGGGTCCCCGGGCCGCAGCGCGACGGAGCCCTGGAGCTGGGCCCCCTTGACGAAGGTGCCGTTCTTGCTCTTGAGGTCGGTGAGGTGGGCCTGCCCGTCCCGCAGCTCGAGGCGGGCGTGGTAGGAGGAGACCGCCGGGTCCGGGAGGCTCAGGTCGTTGGCGGGGGCG